>JANPGJ010000127.1:0-3441 GCA_031423955.1 Burkholderiales bacterium | reverse complement strand
AGTTCGCGGATTGCGAACTGGGTGGAGTGCACGCCAACGGCGAGGCCGCCGCTGCCTGCATCAAGGTAATAGCGCGCCAGTGCCCGTTGGCGCCGCGCGTCGAGCTTGCGGTTGGCGTCGAGCGCCAGCAGGTGTGCCGGGATCACCGCGCCCTGTCGCAGCACGGCCTGCGATGGCGCTGGAATGTCGGCGATGCGCATCGGGCTTTTCAGTAGTTGCCGTCGCGCGCTTCGTAGTGCGTCGGCTTGCCAAGCGAGCCCAGGCCGCGCCCGGTCCAGTCGGCGGTCCAGTCAAGCAGGGTGTCGAGGTTCACGCCGAGTTGTCCGAACAGTGCTTCGGCACGGCTTGAATCGATCAGCCAGGCGGTATCGGCTTCCCGCCCGCTGAACACCGGCGCCAAGCCCAGGCGCTTGCCCAGGCCGACCGCGGCGGCGCGAATGCTCACCACCGGGCCGCTGACATTGAGCGGCGAAGTTGCGGTGGTGCAGGCCTTGAGTGCGCGCAGCGCCCATTCGTTGGCGTCACCCTGCCAGATGATGTTGGCGTGGCCCATGGCGAGGTCGATCGGCTCGCGCGCAACGATGCGGTTGGCGATGTCGTGCAGCACGCCATAGCGCATGTCGATCGCGTAAGAAAGTCGGATCAGCCGGCCCGGTGTGCCGTGCAGGTGGGAAAAATGCTCGAACATGCGCTCGCGCGCCACGCAGGAGTTGGCGTACTCGCCCGAAGGCGGGGTCGGCGCCACGTCTTCACGTGCGCCGCGGCCAGTGACCTTGACGAAGGGATAGACACAGGCGGTTGAAAATACCACCAGCCGCGACGCCTGGAAGCGCTCAGCCACCAGTGCCGGCACATGCGCGTTCATCGCCCAGGTCAGCCACTCGCTGCCCTTCGAGCCGAACTTGCGGCCAGCCATGAAAATGATGTTGGGCACGGCCGGCAAGGCGGCAATCGCGTCGCGCGACAGCAGGTCGGCGGCGATGCATTCGATGCCCTGCGCTTCGAGACGCTCGCGCAGGCCCGGTTCGGAAAAGCGCGCCACGCCGAACACCCGCTTCGATGCCGCGGCGCGTATGGCCATGCGCGCCAGGGTCGGCCCCATCTTGCCGCCGATACCGAGCACCATGATGTCGCCGGGCACGTCAGCCAGGTCGCGCAATAGCGCGGCCGACGGTGTGCTCATCACGTCCTCAAGATGTTCGGCGTCGGAAAAGCGGTCGGGGTAGGTCATGTCTTGAACAGGAATCCCAATACCAGGTCGGTCATGTGCGCCAGGCGCTCGGCCTTGGCGCGCGGCGACAGCAGGTCGCGCCCGAAGATCGCCGACAGCGTGAACTTGTTGCCGAGATAGAAATAGGTCAGGCTGGCGATCGAAATATACAACTGCACCGGGTCGACACCGGCGCGAAATACGCCGCTCTTGCGGCCGCGTTCGAGCACGTCCTCGATCATCGCCACAAATGGCGAGTGCATGCTGCGCACCGTGGTCGATTTTTCCAGATGGCGGGCGCGGTGCAGGTTGGCGCTGTTGAGCAGCGTCATGAACTCCGGATGCTCAAGGTAATAGTCCCAGGTGAAGGCGACCAGTCGGCGAATTGCCTCCGGCGGGTCGATCTCGGTCAGGTGCAGGTCGCGCTCGGCGGCGCGGATATGCGCATAGGCGCCCTCCAGCACCGCGAGGAACAGATCGTCCTTGTTGCCGAAGTAGTAGTACAGCATGCGCTTGTTGGCGCCTGCGGTCGCGGCGATGCGGTCAACGCGGGCGCCGCCCAGGCCATGGGCGGCGAATTCCTCGAGCGCAGCCTCAAGAATGCGCGCGCGCGTGCGTTCCGGGTCGCGCACCACCTTCGGCGCCGACTTGCCGGCTTGTCTGCTGGGCTTTTCCGCCGTCATTGGATCATTGTAACTGTCTGGTTAATGTTGGCCAAAGAATGGCACTGTGGGGCTGGCGCTGCAGTCTGCATGCGCTGCCCGGTTAAAATCCTGGTGATGAATCCGCTTGACTTGATCAAGGCCAGTTTCACCGCCGCGGTGGCGGCCGCCGACCCGCTGACGATCGTGCCATCGCACCTTCCTGTAGTGCCGGGCGGACGGACCCTGGTGATCGGCGCTGGCAAGGCGGCGGCGTCGATGGCCAGGGCGGTCGAGCAGCACTGGCCGGCCGGCGCCGCGCTCGACGGCCTGGTGATCACGCGCTACGCCCACGGCTACAGCGGCGATGCGGCGTTGCGGCGCATCAAGGTGGTGGAGGCCGGGCATCCGGTGCCGGACGAATCGGGCGAGGCGGCGGCGCGCGAGATTGCCGAGCGGGTACGCGCGCTCGGGCCGGACGACCTGCTGCTGGCGCTGGTGTCGGGCGGCGGCTCCAGCCTGCTCGCCCTGCCGGTCGACGGCATTTCGATGGCCGATTTGAAAGCCACCACGCGCGAGTTGTTGCGCTGTGGCGCGCCGATCCAGGACATGAATGTGGTGCGCAAGCACCTGTCGCTGATTCAGGGCGGCAAGCTGGCGGCGATGTGCCGCGCGCCAATCGTCTCACTGGTGATCTCGGATGTGACCGGCGACGCGCCGACCCACATCGCCAGCGGCCCGACCGTGCCGGACCCCAGCACCTACCAGGACGCACTGGACATCCTCGCGCGCTTCGATTGCGTGGTGCCGTCAAGCGTCGCTGCACATCTCGCGGCTGGCGCCAGTGGCGCGATCGACGAAACGCCGAAGCTGGGTTCGCCGGTGTTCGCCCGTGCCGACACACGAGTCATCGCCACCGCGCACCAGAGTCTCGAAGCCGCCGCCGCGGTCTTTCGCGTGGCCGGTGTAACGCCGGTGATCCTGGGCGACACCGTCACCGGCGAGGCGCGTGAGGTGGCCAAGGTGCATGCCGCGATCGCGCGCGAAATCATCGACCATGGCCAGCCGTTCAAACGCCCGGTGGCGCTTATCTCGGGCGGCGAATGCACCGTGACGCTGAAAAACCCGAATGGCCGCGGCGGGCGCTGCAGCGAATACCTGCTATCGCTGGCGATCGAGATGGCGGGCGCGGAGGGTGTATACGGTCTGGCGGCGGATACCGACGGGATCGACGGGTCGGAGGTGAATGCGGGGGCCTGGTTTTCGCCTCAAATGTGCCGCGACGCTAGAGCACGTGGTGTCCGCGGCGACAAGTTGCTCGCGGCCAATGACGCCTACGGATATTTCAAGGGTATTGGCGGGCTCATTACCACCGGGCCGACACGCACCAACGTCAACGATTTTCGCGTCGTGCTGATTACATGACGCTGCGCCGCGATTGGAAAATTTCGATAGCGTCGCAGTTGGTCGTGACGCCCCTGGTGCGAAAGGCTAGCTGTCTGCGTGATCCAGAGACCGAACCGCGATGAGGTCGTGGTCGCCGATGTGACGGATATCGTCCGCGCAAAGCGTCAACAATGCTTGAGTGCG
>JANPGJ010000126.1:0-9207 GCA_031423955.1 Burkholderiales bacterium | reverse complement strand
CAAGCCGCTGCGCATCGTCGTCACCTTTGCCGCCGGCTCCGCCACCGACATCATGACGCGCCATTTGCTGCCCTCGATGACGCAGTCGCTCGGCCAGTCGATCGTGGTCGAAAACCGGGTCGGCGCGGCCGGTGTGATCGGCGCCGAGAACGTGATGCGTTCGGCGCCCGACGGCTACAGCATCGCGATGTCGGCGGTGTCGGCGTTTTCGATCGCCGCCGCGATCCGCGCCCACAACCTGCCCTATGACATCGGCCGCGATTTCACGCCGATCGGCCGCGCCTGCACCTCGACCAACGTGGTGGTGGTGCACCCCTCGGTGCCGGCGCGCACCCTGGGCGAATTGATCGAGTATTCGAAAACCGTTGCAGGCGGTGTGCGCTTCGCCTCCGGCGGCATTGGCGGTTCCAACCACCTGGCCGGCGAACTGATCGCGTTGCGCACCGGCGCGAAGTTCAGCCATGTGCCCTACAGCAACCAGAGCCAGGCGGTCACCGACGTGGTGGCCGGCCATGTGCCGATGCTGATCTACACCGTGGCGGTGCTGCCGCACGTGCGCGCCGGCCGCCTGCGCGCCCTCGCGGTGACCTCCGAGCAGCGCCAGAAACAGCTGCCCGAGGTGCCGACCGCGATCGAGCAGGGCGCCGCCGGCGTGATCGCCAATTCATGGTTCGGCCTGTTCGGCCCGGCGCGCCTGCCGGACGCGATTCGCGACAAGTTGTTCACCGCGCTGCGCGACGCGCTGGCGGTGCCGGAAGTGGAAACCCGCCTGCTCGACACCGGTCTCGCGCCCGCGCCCTTGGCGCCGGCCGAGTTCCGTGCCTTCATCGAGCGCGACACCGCCACCTGGCGCGAAGTCGTCAAGGCGGCAGGCATCAAGGCCGAATAGGCCACCCGCAAGGAGCACACGGATGAAACTTGGAACCTTCGAAGTCGCCACGCCTGTAGGTGATATGCGGCGCATCGGCGTGCAGCACGCGCTGGGGGTGATCGACGCCACCGCGGCGCGCATCGCCTTTCTTGAACAGTCACTGCCGGCGGCTGCGGCCGAGCGGGTCGGCACGGCGCAGGTGCCGGCGGACATGATCGCGCTGCTCGGCAGCGGCCAGGCGGCGCTGGACTGGATCGCCGAGGCGGTCGCGGCAGTCCTCGCACGCGGCCAGGCCACCACCGCGCGGCGCCAGCGCATTGTCCATGCGGAATCCGACATCCGCCTGATCGCGCCGGTGCCGCGGCCGCCGGGCGTGGCCAATTTCAGCGCCTGGCCGGCGCACACCGCCGCCGGTGCCGCCAAGGGCTTCAACCTCAAGGCCGCCGAAGAAGGCACCGGCGTGATGCCCTATTGGAAGGGCAATCCGGACTCCTATGTCGGCCCCGGCACGGTGCTCGAGTTTCCGCCTTATGCCGACGAACTCGACGTCGAATGCGAACTGGTGTGCATCGTCGGCACCGGCGGCCGCGACCTCGGCCCGGAGGCGGCCGCACGGGCGATTGCCGGTTACACCATCGTCAACGACGTCAGCGCGCGCGACATCCAGCGTGCGGAAATGAAAACCGGGCGCGGCCCCTCGAAGGGCAAGGATTTCGATACCGGCAACGTGATGGGCCCGTGGATCGTGACTTGCGACGAAGCCGGCGACCCGCGCGGCCTGCAGCTTTCCCTGCATGTCAACGGCGAACAATTGTCCGAGTCCGATGCCACCGGCATGATGTGGGACTTTCCGCAGATGCTTGGCTACCTGTCACGCGGGCAGACCGTGCATCCGGGGCAGGTCATCAGTTCCGGCTGCTACGCCGGCGGCTCGGCGCTCGATCTCGACCGCCACCTGAAGCCCGGCGACCTGGTCGAACTGCGCATTTCGAAGATCGGCTCGCTGATCAATCGCATCGGCACGCCCGCGCGCAAAACCTGAAGCCGCCGAACCAGGTCCGCAATCCCGCCGCACGCCGAATCCAAGGGAGGTCTTTCATGCTAAACATCGAACCTGGCACCGGCATCCTGGGCGCCCGCGTCACCGGCGTCGATCTCGCCGCACCGCTTGCCGATGCCGACTTTGCGGCCGTGCTGCGCGCCCTGGGCAAGCACGGCGTGCTGTGCTTTCCCGGCCAGCCGATCGACGCCGCGGCGTTGAAGGCATTCTCGGCCCGCTTCGGCCAACTGCAAGTGGTACACGGCATCCCGTACTTCGAACCAGGCATGCCGGAGGTCTCGATCCTTTCCAATGTCATCGACAACGGCCGGCAGATCGGGGTGCCGGACGCGGGCCAGGACTGGCACACCGACATGACCTACAACACCACCGTCGGCTTCGTCAACGTCCTGGTCGCACACAGGGTACCGATGCGCGACGGCCAGGCGCTCGGCGCCACCGAGTTCACCAATACGCAGGCCGCGTATGACGACCTGCCGGACGACCTCAAGGCTCGGCTGGCCGATGCGACCGCCAGCCACGATCTCAACGTGTTCTGGGAGCACATGCGCAAGAACAAGGGCTCGCAGCGCCCGCCGCTGACACCCGAACAGCGCCGCGAGCGCCCGCCGGTGCGCCACCCGGTGTTCCTCACCCATCCGATTTCCGGCCGCAAGGTGATCTACGTGAACCCCGGTTTCACCGAGCGCATCGACGGCATGTCTGAAGTTGAAAGCGCCGCCACCCTGAAGATGCTGTTCGACCATGTGCTGCTGCCGCGCTACCGCTACGTGCATTCCTGGACCGTCGGCGACGTATTGCTCTGGGACCACATCGGCACCTGGCATTACGCGCGGCCGGACTACCGCAGCGACGAGGCGCGCCTGATGAAGCGCTGCCAGGTGCTGGCCGACCGCATTTTCGATCGCGATTTCACGCGCGCGGCGCTCGCGGCGTAGCCGGCGCGGCGCGCATCGCGCCGCTATTCGACCTTCACGTTCGCCTGCTTGACGATGCGGGTGTACTTGACCAGTTCCTGTTCGAGAAAGACCGAAAATTCCTCGGGCGTGGAGCCGGCCGCATCAAAGCCCTGCTCGCCCAGGCGTTCGGTCGCCAGTTGCGAGCGCACCGCCTTCGCTACTTCCGCCGACAGCCGCTTGCCCAATTCCTTCGGCAAGGCTGCCGGTCCCCACAGGCCGTACCAGGACACCATGTCGAAGCCCGGAAGACCGGACTCGGCAACGGTGGGCACGTTGGGCAAGAAGGCGATGCGTTTCGGACTGGTGACGGCGAGTGCCTTCAGCTTGCCGCCCTTGACCTGCGGATAGGACGACGGCAGCGCATCGATCAGCGCGCTGGCATGGCCGCCCATTACATCGGTCATCGCCGGGGCGGTGCCCTTGTAGGGCACCAGTTGAATGCCCAGTCTGGCGCCGGCCTTGATCGCCTCTTCGGCCAGGTGTCCGGCCGAACCGGTGGGCGGCGCTGCGAACGAATATTTCTCCGGCGCGGCCAACACCAACGCGATGAACTCTCTCAGATTGTTGGCCGGGAAGCTCGGGTAGGTGGTGACCACCAGCGGCACCGAGCCGATGTTCGATATCGGCGCGAAGTCGCGCATCATGTCGTAGGGCAGGTTCTTCAGCAGGATGGGATTGGTGACAAAGGTCGAGGCCTGCACCAGCAGGGTGTAACCATCGGCTTGCGCCTTGCCCACCGCGTCGCTGCCGATGACGCCGTTGGCGCCGGCGCGGTTGTCGACGATGAAGGATTGCCCCATCTGGTCGGACAGGCGCTGCGCCACCACCCGCGCCACCGCATCCACCGTGCCGCCGGCCGGATACGGCACGATGACCCGCACTGCGCGGTTGGGGTAGGACTGGGCCTGTGCCGCAATGGACAACAGCGTCAGGACAAGGGTGACCAGAAGGCTGATCGGTTGCATGGGACGGCTTCCTTTCAGGTGCGATGCTGTTCTTCGATGGAGACGACGCTGGCCTCGATGGCGACCATCAGGTCGCGCGCCGCGGCCGCCGACAGCATCACTTTGCCGGTGGTGAGCGCAAGCAGCAGCGACTTCATGCCGCCGGGTACATCATGGGTCGCAATAAAGCCGGCCAACGCCGGATCTGATTCGAACTTGCGTTGCAGATAGTCGATGATCAGATCGTCGAGATCGCCCAGGTCCACCGTAGCGCCCAAGCCGCAGGCGCAGCCATTGGAAAATGACAGGTGACCGCTGCATACGCGCTGCCAGCGCCCGAGCAGTTGCAGGGCCGCGACGGCCTGGCCGGCCAGGCCGTCACGCGCGGCGGCTTTGCGCGCCACCGGACGCTTCGCGCCGGGCGACGGCATTGCCGTGCCCGGCGTCATGCCGCACCACCCTTGATGGCCAAACGCTCTTTCACGGTGGGCACCACGCCGTAATCCCGCTTCGCAGCCGCCTCCGAAATGTAGCCCAGTCGCAGGTCGCGCAACACCGCCGCGCGCGAGCGCTTTTTCGGATTGCCGAAGCCGCCGCCGCCGCCGGAGCGCAGGGTGTAGGACTCGCCGGCATCCAGACGCATGTTGACCTTGCCGCTGGCGAATAATTCCTCGCTGCCATCCTTCTTGCGCATACCGATCAGATTACCCAGCGCACTCTTGCCGCCGGCCAGGCCCCAGGGCGGATGCTTCACGCGATCGACCCGCGTCTGGTAGTTGACCCGGGCCAACGACACTACCTCGCACTCCGCACCCAGGCCGCCGCGAAACTCGCCGGCGCCGCCGGAATCCTCACGCAAGCGGTAATGCTTGACCAACAACGGGAATTTGTTCTCCACCTGTTCGGAAGGCCCGTTGTGGGTGTCGCCGTCGTTCATGCACACGGTGACGTTGACACCGTCCTCACCGTGCTTGGCGCCCCAGCCGCCGCCGATCAGGCCACCCAGGTAGATCCACAGGCGGCCGTCCCGCGGATGGATGCCGTTCACGTTGGCGATCACCAGGTCGGCGTGGTGGCCGGCGATCACCTGATGCGGAATGGCGGGCTCAAGCGCCTTGAAAATGGTGTCGACCACCGTCATCGGGTAGGTCATCCACACCCGCATCGGCGCCGGGTGCCTGGCGCTGACCACCGTGCCGGGTGGCACGATCACCTTGAGCGGGCGGAAGCTGCCGTCGTTGATGGGAGTGTCGCGCGGGCCGGTCAGGCACTTGAAGGCCACCTGCGCGCAAGCCACCCCGGCGCCGGAGTTGAAGAAGCCCTTCACCTGCGGGCTCATGCCGGACAGGTCCACCGTCATCTCGTCGCCGCGCACAGTGACCTTGACGCGGATCGGCACTGGCTGGTCGATGTCGATGGCGTCGTCATCCATCCATGATTCGGCTGCATAGACGCCGTCCGGCATGGCCCGCACCATGGCGCGGGCCTCGGCCTCGCTGTGATCCATGATCGCACCGATGCTGGCATGGACGGTCTCGACGCCATGGCGCGCCAGCAGTTCCTCCAGGTGCTTGACCCCCACCCGGCAGGCCGAGAGCTGCGCTTCCAGGTCGCCGGCGGCGCGATCCGGGCGACGCACGTTCATCAGGATCAGGTCGCGCATCTCCTGATTCAGCTTGCCACGGACGTGATACTTGACGAGCGGAATCTGCAGGCCCTCGGACCAGATATCGGTGGTGAGCCCATTGAGGATGCCGCCGATGTCCTGCCAGTGCGCCATGCAGGTGGAAAAGGCGACGATGCGGCCCTGGTGGAACACCGGGATCGAGAACGTCAGGTGGTTCAGGTGCGCACCGGTGGTGTAGGAATCGTTGGTCAGCAGGATGTCGCCGGGGTGGATGTCGGCGTGACCCCAGTGCGCGATCTTGGCCTTGACCACATCGCTCATGCCGCGGATGAACATCGGCAGGCCCAGACCGATGGAGAGCGTCTGGCCGTCGCGATCGAACAGGCCCACCGTGAAATCGAGCGCCTCGTAGATGATCATGTTGTAGGAAGTGCGCATCAGCACCGACTTCATTTCCTCGGTGGCGGCGGTGAGGCTGTTTCTCACCAGTTCGACGGCGACCGGGTCGACCTTGATGCGCGGCACAAGCTTCTTCGGTGCGGATCTTTTCGCGGCAGGTCTCGTCACGGCGGATTTACTCACGGCGGGTTTACTCACGACGGGCTTGTTCATTGCTGTGCGGACCGGCCTGGCTGGCGTTGAGTTGCGCGGCATGTTCATTTGCTCCCGACGCTGATGTCGAGGTTGCCGTAGGGTTCGACGACCAGCGTATCACCGGGCTGCAGGACGGTGGTGGTGGCATGTTCCTCGATCAATGCCGGGCCGTTGATGCGGTTTCCGGCCAGGAGCGCCTCGCGCCGGTACACCGTCGCCTCGACCCAGCCATCGGACTCGAAATAGGCGCGCCTGCGGCCGCTGATGGCGGCGGCGGGCGGACGTGACTTGCCGATCGCGATCTTTTCCAGCATCGGGTGCTTCATCACGCCGATCACGGTGCTGCGCAGGCTGACGATCTCGGCCTCTTCGCCGGGCGAACCGCGACCGTAGCGTTCCTCGTGCGCGGCGTCGAACGCAGCCTTGATGGCGCCCTTGTCGGCGCGCCCGAACGCAGCTGCGGGCAGGTCCACGGTGACGGCATGCTCCTGCCCGACATAACGCATGTCCAGGGCGCGCTGCAGCACGATCTTCCGGGGTTTGAGGTCGGCGTCGGTGAGCGCCGCCTGTCCGCGCGCTTCCATCTCGCCAAACCAGGACTCGAGTTCGGCCATGGTCACCGCGGCTAGGCTGACGAATTGCGAACGCACCAGGTCGCAGCGGAAATCCGCCAGCAGCATGCCGAAGGCGGAGAAGTGCCCCGGCGCGCGCGGAATGATCACCCTGGGAATGCGCAATTCGCGCGCCACCATCGAGGCATGCAACGGCCCCGCTCCGCCATAGGCGAACATGGTCGGGAAAGCACCGGGGTCGAGCCCGCGGTCGGTGGTGACGCCCTTGACCGCGTGCGACATCGAGGCCGCGGCGATGCGCAGGATGCCCAATGCCGCCTGCGTGACCGACAAACCCAGCGCTGCGGCCACCCGCTTCTTCACTGCGACGTTGGCCGCGGTCTTGTCGAGCAGCATCTCGCCGCCGAGGAAGCGCAGCGGGTCGAGCCGCCCAAGCACCAGGTTGGCGTCGGTCACGGTGGGCTCGACGCCGCCCAGTCCGTAGCACACCGGTCCCGGCGCCGCGCCCGCGCTTTGCGGGCCCACCCGCAGCGCCCCCGATTCGCTCACCGCGGCGATGCTGCCGCCGCCGGTGCCCACCTCGTGGATGTCGATCATCGGCGTCAGCAGCGGCAGGCCGGTCAGGTAGCCGCCGATCATCGCGCTGCCGGTGGTCAACGCCGTGCCATCGCGCACCACGCCGGCCTTGGCGGTGGTGCCGCCCATGTCGAAGGCGATAGCGTTGCCGATGCCCAGCGTGCGGCACAGGGCCTGGGTACCGATCACCCCGGCGGCCGGGCCGGATTCCATCATGCGCACGCAGTCGGCGCGCGCTTCGGCAAGCGCATACAGGCCGCCGGTGGACTGCACCACCAGGAACTTGCCGGAGAACTTCTCGCGCTTGATTTCTTCCTCGATCTCGCGCAGGTAGTTGTCCACCCGCGGACCGATGTAGGCATTGGCTACCACCGTGGAGGTGCGCTCGTATTCGCGGTATTCCTGCGACAGGTCCGACGAGATCGAGATGAAGGCTTTCGGCAATCGCTTCTTCAATGCCGCCTTGACCGCGCGCTCGTGCGCCGGGTTGCGGTAGGAATGCAGGAACAGCACCGCCACCGCCTCGATCTTGCGGCGCACCAGCTCATCGGCGATCGCCTCGACCTCGCCGATGTCGAGCTTCTGATGCACGGTGCCATCGGCCAGCAGGCGCTCGCTGACCTCGAAGCGCAGGTCGCGCTCGATCAGCGGCGCGTGCTTGCGATGCCGCAGGTTGAAAGAGTCGGGCCGGTTGATGCGGCCGATCTCGTAGATGTCGCGAAAGCCGCGCGTGGTGATCAGCGCCGCGCGCGCACCCGAGCGCTCCAGCATGGTGTTGATGGCGATCGTCGTGCCGTGCAGGAACAGGTTGGCCTCGGCCAGCGTGACGCCGGCCTTCTTCATGCCGTCAAGAATGCCGTTGATCAGGCGCTGTGGCGTGGTCAGCGTCTTGCCCAGCAGGAGCACGCCGCGCTTTTCGTCAAACGCGGTGACGTCGGTGAAGGTGCCGCCGATATCGGCGGCGATGCGGGTGCGGGAGGTCTGGGTCATTGTTGATGGTTGGGTGAAGCGATGTGGAATCCGGGTACCCGGCATGGCTTGCGGCAGGCCGAGGCGCGTCGCCGGCAAGCTGCGGCCGGCAACCCCGGTCGATTCGGCCTTGATCTATTCGGCCTTGAGGCCCGCGGCCTTGACCACCTTGCCCCATTTCGCCGTCTCGTCACGCACGAACTGCGCGAACTGCTCGGGGCTGTTGGGTGTGTGACGCTCGCCCTCGACTTCCATCCGTCGGGTGATCTCCGGCAACTGCATGATGCGCATCACCTCGGCATTGAGTTTGCGCACCACCTCCGGCGGCGTGGCGGCCGGTGCGAACAGCCCGATCCAGTTGTTGACCGCGAAGCCCGGCACGCCGGATTCGGCGATGGTGGGCAACTGCGGCGCCGCCGCCGAACGGGTGCTGCCGATCACCGCGATGCCCTTCAACTTGCCGGCGCGCACATGGGGAATGGCGGTAGGCAAGGTGGCGAAGGTGAGTTGCGTCTGCCCGCCGATCAGGTCGGCGAGCGCCGGCGCGTTGCCGCGATAGGGAATGTGCACCAGATAGGTCTTGGTCATCGACTTGAACAACTCGCCTGCGAGGTGGCTGGCGGTACCGATGCCGCCGGAGGCGTAAGACAGCGACCCCGGCTTGGCGCGAGCGAGGGCCAGCAATTCCTGCACCGAGTTGACCGGCACTGAAGGATGCACCGCGAGAATTCCTTCGGCCTCGATCACCATCGCGACGGCGACGAAATCGCGCTGCGTGTCGTAGGGCATTTTGGCGAACAGGAACTGGTTGACCGCGTGCGAGCCGACGAAGCCCATCACCAGGGTGTAACCATCGGGCGCGGACTTGGCAACCACATCGGCGCCGATGTTGCCGCCGCCACCGGCGCGGTTCTCCACCACCACCGGCTGGCCCCAGGCCTCGGTGAGCCGGGCGCCGACCAAGACCGTGCGTATCGTCGTGCCGGTGGCCACCGGCGGCATCGCCGACTATTACTCGCGGGTGATCGGCGCCCG
>JANPGJ010000125.1:0-24484 GCA_031423955.1 Burkholderiales bacterium | reverse complement strand
GCAGGGCGGCGCGCCTGGCAAAGCGCAATCGGAGCGACTTCTACACGCTCCTTGCGCGTCACACGCTGGAGCCGGCCGCGTTCAAGGGCCCGGCGCCGCAATAGCGCTCTGGCCGCGCAGGCAAGGGCCGCGTCGGGCCCTTTTTGCCGAGTGCGTTTGCAAGTGCCGCTGGCGGCAAGCCAAGCGCAAAACACAAGGCTTGAGTCCGAAAACCTGATGCTGCCGAAGGTGGTACTAGTCCGATCGGGCTATTGGGTATCCGCAAGCAGCGTCGCCGGTCGCGACTAAAGTGACGGCGTTTGCCAACACCTGAAACAGACGGTGATTCAAAGCCTTATCGGCGTTTTGGTCATATTGTGTCGGTGATTGCCAACAGGCGAATCGGGCTTGAAAAGCGCGCTTGCGCACTAAGGTGCTGATTTATATACTAGTCAAATATTGGCACATGCCTTGCGAACGCTCTGTGATTGGAAGTGGGGTGGGCGTGATCGCGGTGAGCATGGGAAGCCAATACACAACATGGCTGCACCAGGGGATTGGATTTTGGTCACAGACAACGGCGGCGAGGGCGGCTTTTATGCCGCCAACGCCGAGGGGAGACTTGTTTGTTTCGACGGTGAAGACTGGTGGGCGCTGCTGCCCACCGGCCTTTGGTGCGTCGGCGGCGAGCGTTCCAGCTTTGTCGTGATCAATCAACCCGGGGCAGTCAAGTCGGTATATCGGCGTTCGGCGCGCGCGAGGACATCATCAAGCCAAGCGTGATTCCAACAACAAGGGCCGAGCCGACAGGTATACGGATCCGTGAGGCGGCAGCAACTCCAGGGGTGAGTACGGGGGTAGCTAGCCGCGGGGCAGGCGCGCTCAGGGGCTTTGCGCGCCGCCTCTTGATGGTGGGCGCCGGCCTGGTCTTTGGCCTGGCCGGCGCCCCGACGTTTGCCTCGGTCACCATCTCCGGGCAATTCACGCCGCTTTCGATTCAGCGGGGCGATCGCTCCCGCATGCGGATCAATTTCCAGGGCAACGACACGGTAAATCCGAGTCCTGCGGGCGAATTTTTCCAACCTCTTGCCGGCACCACTGGTTCTATTTGATGTTGCATCGCCGGGCCATTAATGATCAGTGCCAAAAATTTGCAGCCTTGTCAGAGGCGTGGTTTGGTCAAGCATTCTGCAATTTGCAATAGGTACTGCAGGGGAATCGCAACTCGGATGATGGCGCGGGAAAATTCTTCAAGGCGGTACGGCTTCCAACACCACCACCGCCGCCAACAAGCATGCCGATCTGGTCAACGGCGAGACTCCAATCGTGTGTTCGTCGGTGCGCCGGGCCTCGGGTAAAATCTGATGATGTCCTACTTGGTACTTGCCCGCAAATATCGCCCCAAGTCATTCGCCACGCTGGTCGGGCAGGAGCATGTGGTCAAGGCGCTGACCCATGCGCTCGACAGCAAGCGGCTGCATCATGCGTATCTATTCACCGGTACCCGTGGCGTCGGCAAGACCACCATCGCCCGTATCCTGGCCAAGGCGCTCAACTGCGAGACCGGAGTCAGCGCCAACCCCTGCGGCGTGTGCCCGACCTGCGAGGCGATCGACCAGGGGCGTTTCATCGACTACATCGAGATGGACGCCGCGTCGAACCGCGGCATCGACGAGATGACGCAGATCCTCGAATCCGCACCCTACAAGCTCGATTCGAGCCGCTACAAGGTGCTGATGATCGACGAGGTTCACATGCTCACCAGCACCGCGTTCAACGCGATGCTGAAGACCCTCGAAGAGCCGCCCGAACATGTGAAGTTCGTGCTGGCGACCACCGATCCGCAAAAGATCCCGGTGACGGTGTTGTCGCGCTGCCTGCAGTTCAACCTCAAGCAAATGCCGCAGCCGCAGATCGTCGGCCACCTTGAGCGGGTGTTCGCCGAAGAAGGAATCGCTGCCGAAAAGCCCGCGCTGCGCCTGCTGGCGCAGGCCGCCGCCGGCAGCATGCGCGATGCCCTGTCCTTGTCCGACCAGGCCATCGCCTACAGCGCAGGCGCGGTCACCGATGTCGCGGTGCGTGGCATGCTGGGCGCGATCGATGCATCGCATCTGATGCGTATCCTCGATGCGCTCATCGCCCGCGATGCAGGTGCCATGCTGGCGGTGGCGCGCACGATGGAAGACATGAGCCTCGCGTTCGGCGCCGCGCTGGCCGACATGGCGTCGCTGTTGTCGCGCATCGCGGTGGCGCAGGCGGCACCGGCGGCGATTGCCGACGACGCCCCCGATCGCGACGAGATCCTGCGGCTGGCGGCGGCGCTTGCGCCGGAAGAAGTGCAGTTGCACTATCAGATCGTGATTCATGGCAAGAACGACCTGCCCTTTGCGCCCGACGAGCAGACCGGCTTCACCATGACCCTGCTGCGCATGCTTGGATTCCGCCCGGATGATGGCAGTGTCGAGGCACAATCTGCGCCGTCCGGGCGAGCTGCGCCTGGTGCGCCGCCAGCGCCGGCCGGGAAGCCCCAGCAAGGTGTCTCCGGTGCGGCGGAACCTGCCGGGGTTGTGCCTGCCGCGCACAATCCGCCAAGGGCTTCGGCGGCAACCAGCGGGAGTTTCGATGGCGACTGGCCCGGGCTCATCGCACGTCTGCCGCTTACCGGATTTGTGCGCACCTGGGCCAACAAGAGCGAGTTGTCGGATTTCACCGGTGGCACCTTTGCGCTCAAGGTAGGCACCCGTGCCCTGGCTGACGACAAGCCGATGCAGGAAAAGCTGCGTGCCGCGCTCGAACAGTTTCTCGGCATTCCGGTGCGTCTTGCGGTTCAGGTGGGCGAACTGGCCGGCGCTTCGGTGGCGGCGATTACCGACAAGCAGAATGATGCGCGTCAGCTTGCAGCCGAAGCATCGATCGCCGCCGACCCGTTTGTGCGCGAAGTGATCGAGAAGACCGGCGCGCATGCCACCGGGATTCGGCCGGTCTGACATTTGCATTTAGCCAATTCCGGCCGCATTCGAACAGTGTGCGGCCACTCTACCGGGAGCCACAAGCATGTTCAACAAGTCACAACTTGCCGGCCTGATGAAGCAGGCGCAGGCGATGCAGGAAAAAATGCAGGATCAGATGGGCAAGATCGCCGCCGAGCTTGCCACCCTGGAAATCGAAGGGCAATCCGGGGCCGGCATGGTCAAGGTCACGATGAACGGCAATCATTCGGTCAAGCGGGTCGCGATCGACCCTTCGCTCCTGGCCGACGACCGCGAAATGCTCGAAGACCTGATCGCCGCGGCATTCAACGATGCTTCGCGCAAAGCCTCCGCGATCGCCGAGGAGAAGAAAGGTGCGATTTCTTCCGGCATGGGCATGCCAGCCGGGTTCAAGATGCCATTTTAGCGGGCGGGCAAAAGTAAAAACCTACTTTTGCCCGGCTTGTCCAGCGCGAAATCGCCGGCGAAGCCGGACAATTTCGCGACGCAAGTGCTACGAAAAAGCGGTGCGCGGGAGCGTGCCGCGGTGTTGTCGTCCTTGCGTAGTAATTGCGGCGCGCTAATCGACCGGCGTTGCCGGCGATTGGCGCGCACTTCAATCTCGTCAAAAGTAGGTTTTCACTTTTGACGACTCAATGTTCATGCGCCCGCGCAAGGGTGATCGACTTTTCCATGATGTAGTCGGTGTAGGCGATGGCCATCGCCGACAACAGGAAGCAGACGTGGATCAAGGTCTGTGCAATCAGGGTCTTTTCGTCGTACTGCTGGGCGTTGATGAAGGTCTTGAGCAGGTGGATCGACGAAATGCCGATGATCGCCGTCGCCAGTTTTACCTTGAGCACGCTGGCGTTAACGTGCGACAGCCATTCCGGCGAATCGGGATGATGCTCCAGATCCATCCGTGAGACGAAGGTTTCGTAGCCGCCGACGATCACCATGATCAGCAGGTTGGAGATCATCACCACGTCGATCAGTCCGAGCACCACCAGCATGATCGCGGTTTCGGTCAGTTTGCCATCGACCGCCTCCTTGATCAGCGGGCCGTGGCCAAACGCTGCCTCGATCAGGTGCGTGAGTTCGACCCAGAAGTGATAGACGTACACCATCTGCGCGACGATCAGCCCCAGATACAGGGGGAATTGCAGCCAGCGACTGGCGAAAATCAGGCGCGGGATCGGTCGCATCTTGATGATGGGCTTTGGAATGTCGCTCATTTGAACAATTCAGGGGGGGTTGCGGAACGGGACACTTGTTTTTGCAGATTGATTTTAGCATTTCGAGTTCAGCCTTCTCCTCCTGGCGCGGTATCCGGCGCGGATTGGCGAAGTGCCGGCGGGGTTGACGATCGGCCATGCCGGTCGGGCATCCCGGCGGGTAAGCCGTTGGACGAAAAGGGGTTTTACGACTTGCCGTTGTAAGTGCTTATGGAATTGGTGCGACGCGAGAATTAAGTGCTTATTTACTCTCGTCGAATGTCATCGGAATATAAAAAACGTTCATAAAAACAAATACTTGTTAAGTAAGTGCTACACGTCGCTAAATTTGTTGCCTGGCAGCATGAAGGTTAGCAAACTACGCCTCACGCACTGCACAATGAACCGCCCGAATGCATCCGCAACAGGATTTTGGGTGCCGCAAAAAGTGCAGCGTACTTACTCAATACAAGGAAAGGAAATACCATGACCAGCCGCGACCTCGAAATCCAGAAAATCCAGAAAGACTGGAACGAAAATCCCCGCTGGAGGGGGGTGCAGCGCGACTATTCCGCCGCCGACATCTATCGTTTGCGGGGCTCTGTGGCGATCGACTATTCGATTGCCAAGTCGGGCGCCCAGAAATTGTGGAAGATGTGCAACGAACGCCCGTTTGTCAATTCGCTGGGCGCGGTGACCGGCAATCAGGCCATGCAGCAGGTCAAGGCCGGCGTGCCGGCGGTGTATCTGTCGGGCTGGCAGGTGGCGGCCGATGCCAATGATTCACTCTCGATGTACCCGGATCAATCGCTCTACGCGACCACGTCGGTGCCGACAGTTGTCAAGCGGATCAACAACGCGCTGCTGCGTGCCGACCAGATCCAGCACATGGAAAATTTTGACAACGACACCGGTGTGATCGACTTCATGGCGCCGATCGTGGCGGACGCGGAGGCCGGTTTTGGCGGCGTGCTCAATGCCCACGAACTGATGAAGGCGATGATCGAAGCCGGCGCCGCCGGTGTGCATTTCGAGGACCAACTGGCATCGGTCAAGAAATGCGGCCACATGGGCGGCAAGGTGCTGGTGCCGACCCAGGAGGCGGTCGACAAACTCAAGGCAGCGCGTATGGCTGCCGATCTGATGGGCGTGCCGACAGTGTTGCTGGCGCGGACCGATGCCGAGGCGGCTGACCTGGTGACCTCCGATTGCGATGAACGCGACCGCGAGTTCATCACCGGCGAGCGTACCCAGGAAGGCTTCTATCGCACGCGCAAGGGATTCGACCAGGCTTTGTCACGCGGGCTGTCCTACGCCCAGTATGCCGACATGGTGTGGTGCGAGACCGGAACGCCCGACCTCGAATTCGCGCGCCGTTTCGCTGAAGGCATCCAGAAGAAGTTTCCGGGCAAGATGCTGGCGTACAACTGTTCACCATCGTTCAACTGGAAGCGCAATCTTGATGATGCGACGATCGCCAAGTTCCAGCGCGAACTGGGGGCCATGGGTTACAAGTTCCAGTTCATTACCCTCGCCGGTTTCCATGCGCTGAACTATTCAATGTTCGAGTTGGCCTACGGCTATGCGCGCAACAACATGAGTGCGTTCGTCGAGTTGCAGCAGAAGGAGTTCGCTGCCGCCGAGAAAGGCTTCACCGCGGTCAAGCATCAGCGCGAGGTCGGTACCGGCTACTTCGACGCCATCACCCAGGCGGTGCAGGGGGCGAATGCGTCGACGACCGCGTTGCACGGATCGACTGAGGACGAGCAGTTCTTCGACCAGAAGAAGGAAGCGCTCAAGGTCGCCTGAGTCTTCGGAGGAGGGTGGCGGAGACTGCCGTACCGGCGCGGGCCGTATCGTCCTGCCGCAACATGGTTGGAGAATAACGAGGCTTGGCTTGACCGATCCCGGCAAAACGCCCCTGGCAATCAGGGGCGTTTTGCCGTCTGTGGCCGGTGGTGGCTGCCGCGATGTTCCTCGTTTGATTACACTGGCGGTCCACGGTCAAACAACGGTCAGCCATGTCCAATATTCCAGTGTCCACACCCCACGCACCGGCCGCGATCGGCACTTATTCGCAGGCTGTGAAGGCGGGCAACACATGCTACCTGTCGGGCCAGATCGCGCTGGACCCGGCTACCGGGCAACTGGTGGACGGTGGTTTCGAGGCTGAAATCGTGCGCGTATTCGAAAACCTGAAGGCGTTGGCCGCTGCCTGCGGCGGCACGCTGGGCGATGCGGTCAAGGTCACCATTTATCTCACCGACCTTGCCAATTTCGCCAAGGTCAATGAGGTGATGGCGCGCTATTGCAGCCAGCCCTATCCGGCACGCGCGGCCATCGGCGTGGCCAGTCTGCCGCGCGGCGCACAGGTTGAAGCAGACGCGGTGTTGGTCATCGGTTGAGCCAGGGGCGAAAGAATCCGCGGCGTGCGACAGCGCTGCCTGCAACGCAGGTCGATGGCGTGGCGACCGATGCAGTCGCGCAAGCCGGGGCGAGGCAACCTGCGGCGCCTTCGGCCGCGGCGTCGGCAAGCGGAGCGCTGCCGGCCAAGGCGACTCTCATCAAAGGCCCGCCCGGCGTAGCGCCGGTAGTCGGCGCGAAGCTTGCCAGGCTCGGCCTGCACACGCGATTCGACCTGATACTCCATCTGCCCTTGCGCTATGAAGATGAGACGCGCATCACACCGGTCGATCAATTGGTCGACGGTGTATTCGCCCAGGTCGAAGGGCTGATCGAAAGCACGGAGATCGCCTACCGGCCGCGTCGTACGCTGCTGGTGCGATTGCGCGACGACAGCGGTACCCTGCATATGCGGTTCCTGAATTTTTACGGCAGCCAGGTCAAGGCCCTGTCCGCCGGCAAGCGCCTGCGCGTGTCGGGCGAGCCACGCGGTGGCTTTTTCGGCGCCGAGATGATTCATCCGCGTTATCGCGTGGTTGCCCCGGGAGTGCCGCTGCCGGTTGCGCTGACGCCGGTCTATCCGGCGACCGCTGGCGTTGGCCAGGGCACGCTGCGGCGCCTGATTGTGGCGGCGATCGATAGCGCGCGCGCCGAGGGTGCGCTGGGCGATACCGCGCCGGCCGCGCGGGTGCCGGACATGGCGCCGTTCGCGGTAGCCATTGAGCGCCTGCATTTCCCGGCGGCCGGTGCCGCCCAGGGCCGTGATCCGGCGGCCTGGCGGCGCGTCAAGTATGACGAGTTGCTGGCGCAACAGTTGTCGCTCAAGCGCGCCTACCGGGCGCGTCGGCGCGAGCGGGCGCCGGTGCTGGCGCCAGGGGATGGGCAGCCCGCCGGCGCGCTGCACGCGCGCCTGCTTGCGGCGCTGCCGTTCTCCCTGACTGCGGCACAACAGCGTGTGCTCGATGAAATCATCGTCGATCTGGCGCGCGGACACCCGATGCGGCGCTTGCTGCAGGGCGATGTCGGCAGCGGCAAGACGATCGTTGCCGCGCTGGCCGCCTGCCGGGCGATCGATCGCGGCTACCAGGCGGCCTTCATGGCGCCCACGGAGATCCTGGCCGAGCAGCACTTCCGCAAGCTGGAGCACTGGCTCGCGCCCCTCGGCGTGCGGATCACCTGGCTTACCGGCAGCCTGAAGAAGCGTGACAAGGATGCCGGGCTTGCAGCGGTCGCGGCTGGTACGACCCAACTTGCGATCGGTACCCACGCGTTGTTTCAGGACAAGGTCAGTTTCAAGCGGCTCGGGCTGGCGATCATTGACGAGCAGCATCGCTTTGGCGTCGAGCAGCGCCTGCGCCTGGCGAGCAAGGGGCCGGAGCCGGAGACCGGGGGCGCGACCTTGCAGCCGCACCAGTTGATGATGAGCGCAACCCCGATACCGCGCACACTTGCGATGACCTTTTACGCCGACCTCGACGTGTCGGTGATCGATGAACTTCCGCCCGGGCGCACGCCGGTGGCGACCAGGCTGGTGGCTGATGCAAGGCGCGACGAGGTGGTCGAGCGGATTCGCGCTGCCTGCGAAGCCGGGCGTCAGGTCTACTGGGTTTGCCCCCTGATCGAGGAATCCGAGACTCTGGAACTGAAGACAGCGGTGGAGACCCATGAGCGCCTGACCGCGATGCTGCCCGGACTCAGGGTGGGATTGGTGCACGGGCGCATGAAGCCGGATGACAAGGCGGTGGCAATGGCGGCTTTCGTCGGCGGCGCCACCCAGGTGCTGGTGGCGACCACGGTGATCGAGGTTGGCGTCGATGTGGCGAACGCCTCCCTGATGGTGATTGAACATGCCGAACGCTTCGGCCTGTCGCAATTGCACCAGCTGCGCGGGCGTGTCGGGCGTGGTACCCATGAAAGCGTGTGCATCCTGCTGTTCCAGAACCCCTTGTCGCAAAACGCGCGCGAGCGCCTGAAGGTGATGTTCGAGACCACCGACGGTTTCGAGATCGCGCGCCATGACCTGCGGTTGCGCGGCCCGGGCGAATTTCTCGGTCGCCAGCAAAGCGGGGTGCCGCTGCTGCGTTTCGCCGATCTTGAGGCCGACACCGATTTGATCGAGGCGGCACGCGATTGTGCACAGCAGATGCTTGATGGTGACGATCCGCGGGTTGAGGCGCACCTTGAGCGCTGGCTGGGCAGCCGCGAAGCTTATCTCGGCGTCTGACGACGCCAGGCACAGGCGCCCGAATCGCGATTTGTGTGCCGGGAGCGGGTGCCTTCACATGCCTTGCGCGTGCGACGATCGCACCAATAACCGGTGTTGTCCAGCCGCGACAAACGGGCAAATTCAATCGTGGCCATTGAGACAATCAACTGGACGGTTCCGATGCGAATTGAATATGCTGTGAAGGATGCTTCAACCCTCCCTTCCCTCCCTTCTTTACTCACAGTACTTGAACCCGCAAATCGGAGAATGAAATGAGCAAAAAAGTCAGAGTCGCAAAGACCGCGGCCTATGTGCCGGACCTCGGCATTCCGGCGGCCGAACGCAAGAAAATCGTTGATGGCTTGTCACGCCTGCTTGCCGATACCTATACCCTCTACCTGACGACCCACAATTTCCACTGGAATGTGACCGGGCCGATGTTCAACACCCTGCACCTGATGTTCATGACCCAATACACCGAGGCATGGAATGCGGTCGACCTGATTGCCGAGCGGATTCGTTCACTGGGGCATCCGGCACCCGGCACCTACAGCGAATTTGCCAAGCTTACCGCGATCCCCGAGGTGAAAGGCGTGCCGACCGCCGGTGACATGATCCGTATTCTTGCCGCCGGCCAGGAGACGGTGGTGCGCACCGCGCGGAGCCTGTTCCCGGTGGTCGACAAGGCCGGTGATGAGCCGACGGCGGACCTCCTGACCCAGCGCATGCAGATGCATGAAAAGAACGCCTGGATGTTGCGCAGCATGCTGGAGTGAGTGAAGTCTTGGAACTGGCCGCGGGCCGGCATCTACCGGGTCGCTGTCATCCAACGGCTTTTCTTTTAAGCTTGCGGATGTGAATCGAATCACCCTCATCGATCGACTGACCCAGTACGAGCGCCTGATGCGGCTGGACAAGCCGATCGGTACCCTGCTGCTGCTGTGGCCGACCCTCTGGGCCCTCTGGATCGCCACCGCCGGCCGGCCGGGTTGGTGGCTGATCTGGATTTTCACGTTTGGCACGTTGCTCATGCGCTCGGCCGGTTGTGTCATCAACGATTACGCCGACATCGACTTCGATCGCCATGTCAAACGCACCGCCGGGCGGCCGCTGACCGCGGGCCTGGTCAGCCGCACCGAAGCATTGCTGCTGGCAGCAGGGCTCGCGTCATGTGCATTCCTGCTGATCATCAAGCTCAACTACATGGTGTGGGGCTTGTCGGTGATCGCCCTGTTGCTGGCGATCAGTTACCCGTTCACCAAACGCTTTCTTGCCATACCGCAGGCTTATCTCGGCATCGCGTTCGGCTTCGGCATACCGATGAGTTTCGCGGCGGTGCTCGAGCGCCTGCCGCCGGTCACCTGGTGGTTGCTGCTTGCCAACATTTTCTGGGCCATCGCCTACGATACCGAGTATGCGATGGTCGACCGCGATGACGATGTCAGGATCGGCATTCGAACCTCGGCGATCACGTTTGGAAAACTCGATGTGGCCGCGGTGATGTCGTGCTACACGGTGACCTTTTCGATCCTCGCGTTTGTCGGGATCGAAGGTAGATTCGGCGCCCCTTACTTTGCTGGACTGGTCGTGGCAATGGGCATGGCGCTGCATCACAATGTCCTGATCCGCGAGCGCGACCGCGCGGGCTGCTTCAAGGCGTTCATGCACAACAACTGGCTGGGCGCCGCGATATTTATCGGGTTGGCGCTTGACTACGGGCTGCGTTGGCGTGCCTGGCCGGGGACTTAACGGGCGATATAGCCTGCGGAGACATCTGTTTCTTTGGAATTGGAAGCAGTCAAGTTCCGCTTCCCAAGCCGGCCACGCCGAGGTCTACTCGGACCAGCTTCCCGCTGGGGCGCTAGCCCGTCAGTGGGCAAGTCTCAGTCTTTACCCAGCACTTCCCCCATTTCGCGGCCGCGCTCGCTGGCGGCTTGCATCGCCAGGGCAAGGCTTTGCGCAATGCCACGATCACCCATGACCGCGAGAGCCGCCGCCGTAGTGCCGCCCTTGGATGTCACCCGTTCGCGCAAGGTGGCAAAACTTTCGGTCGATTGGGCGGCCAATTGCGCTGCGCCCACAACCGTTTGCAGCGCCAGTTGCCGGGCTGTTTCTTCTTCCAGACCCAGTGCGTGGCCGCCAGCCTGCAGTGCTTCGAGGAAATAGAACACGTAGGCCGGCCCGCTGCCGGACAAAGCGGTGACCGGATCGAGCAATTCTTCGCGATCAACCCAAACGGTCTGACCGACTGCGGCCAGCACGCTTTCGGCCTCGGCGCGGCGCGAAACCTCCACCCCCGGTGCGGCGAACAGAGCGGTAATTCCCTGACCAATCAATGCCGGCGTATTGGGCATCGTGCGGACCAATTTGGAATGCCCGCCAAGCCAGCGCTGCAGGTCCACCAGGCGTGTCCCCGCAGCGATTGACAATACGGTCTGGGTCTTGACATACGGCGCGAGGGCGGTCGCCGCTTCGCGCATGTTTTGCGGCTTGACCGCCATCACGATCAGGTCGGCAGAGTGGAGGCTGGGATCCGGTTCGCCAATTGCCTTGACGCCATGCTCGGCGACCATTTTCTGACGGCCGTCAGCACTGATTTCGACCACAGTAATGGTGGCGGCGTCGAAGCCTTGGCGCAACAGGCCGCCGATGAGTGCAGCGGCCATGTTGCCGCCACCGATAAACGCGATGTTCATTGGGTTTGGGTCCTTGTTCCGAAAATCGCCGTGCCGACGCGGACAATTGTCGCGCCCTCCAGGATTGCTGCTTCGAGATCGCCGGACATGCCCATCGACAGGGTGTCGCAATCCAGGCCCGCGGCATTGAGTTGCCCCAGCAGCAGGCGCAACTCGCGAAACGGCGCGCGCTGTGCATCCAGGCCAACGGCCGGCTTGGGTAGCGTCATCAGGCCGCGCAGGCGCAGTCGAGGCAGACGAGCCACCTGCTGCGCGAGCGTCAGGATGGCTGCCGATTCGACGCCGCTCTTGCTGGTCTCGCCACTGATGTTCACTTGCAGGCATACCTGCAGGTCGGGCAGGTGCGGCGGGCGTTGCGCCGACAGGCGCTCTGCTATTTTCAGGCGCTCGATGCCGTGCACCCAGGCAAAATGCTCCGTGATGGGGCGGGTCTTGTTGCTCTGGATTGGACCGATGTAGTGCCATTGGAGTGGCAATTGCGCCAATGCGCCGATCTTTTCAACCCCTTCCTGCACGTAGTTCTCGCCGAACGCGGATTGCCCGGCGGCGTGTGCTGCCAATACGGCCGCCGCCGGGAAAGTCTTGCTGACCGCCAGCAATTGCACACTGGCGGGGGCACGGCCAGCGTCGGTACAGGCCGAAACGATGCGCAAGCGTACCGCTTCGAGGTTTTGCTGCACGGCCGAGGGCAAAGACATGGTAATCTTTTGAGCGTGAAGATTGAGGCGCGAACGTCGCGAAAGGGTCCCGCGAGGCGCCGCCACATCGAAGAAGACGGAGAATTATAGATGGACATATCCGAACTGCTCGCGTTCGTGGTCAAGAACAAGGCCTCCGACCTGCACCTGTCAGCCGGCTTGCCGCCCATGATCCGGGTGCACGGCGACGTCCGGCGCATCAATCTGCCGGCGATGGATCATTCCGAGGTGCACGGAATGATCTACGACATCATGAACGACGGCCAGCGCAAGGCATATGAGGAGAATCTCGAATGCGATTTTTCGTTCGCGATTCCCAACCTGGCGCGTTTTCGCGTCAACGCCTTCGTGCAAAACCGCGGCGCCGGCGCCGTGATGCGGACCATTCCTTCGAAGATCTTGTCGCTCGAGGAATTGAACGCACCCAAGAGTTTTGGCGAAATCGCCAATCAGCCGCGCGGCATTGTCCTGGTCACCGGGCCGACCGGATCGGGCAAGTCGACGACCCTGGCGGCAATGGTCAATCATGTCAATGAGAACGAGTACGGCCACATTCTGACGGTCGAGGATCCGATCGAGTTCGTGCATGAATCGAAGAAATGCCTGATCAACCAGCGTGAAGTCGGTCCGCATACGCTTTCGTTCAACAACGCATTGCGGTCGGCGCTGCGCGAGGATCCGGACGTCATCCTGGTCGGTGAGATGCGCGACCTGGAAACCATTCGCCTGGCGCTGTCGGCGGCGGAAACCGGCCACCTGGTGTTCGGCACCCTGCACACAAGTTCGGCGGCCAAGACCATTGACCGGATCGTCGACGTCTTTCCAGCGGCCGAAAAAGACATGGTGCGGTCGATGTTGTCGGAATCGATCCGCGCGATCATTTCGCAGACACTGCTCAAGACCAAAGACGGCAACGGGCGCGTCGCGGCGCACGAGATCCTGATCGGAACGCCGGCAATCCGCAACCTGATCCGCGAAAACAAGATCGCGCAGATGTATTCCGCGATCCAGACCGGGCAGCAGTTCGGCATGCAGACTCTTGACCAGACCCTGACCGATCTGGTGCGTCGGAACATTGTTTCGTCTGCCGAGGCGCGCAACAAAGCGGCGAACAAGGACAATTTTGCCGGCTGATCGCGAGTGATCGGGCAGTCGTGGCAATGGCTACACTGTGCTTCGCCGTCGAGTCGCGGGCGAAAGCGCCAATCCGTGCGGGCGAAAGCACACCGGCTTGCGAGTGGCTTCCGGCAGGTACCGCCAACCATCGGGCCTGCGGTGACAGTGACATCTTCGCGGGAGTGCCCGCGAGGCGATTTTTTTCAGGCTGATTCAGCAGCCACTATTTGAAATCCGGAGAGCGGCAACATGGAACGCGACCAGGCAACGAAATTCATGTACGACCTGCTCAAGCTGATGCTCAGCAAGCGCGGCTCAGACCTGTTCATCACCCACGGCTTTCCGCCGGCATTCAAGATCGACGGCAAGGTGACGCCGGTGTCAAACCAGGCCCTGACGCCGCAACATACCTCGGACCTGTGCCGGGCGATCATGAACGACAAGCAGGCCGCCGAGTTCGAGGCGAAAAAGGAGTGCAATTTCGCGATCTCGCCGGCCGGAATCGGGCGTTTCCGCGTCAACGCGTTCGTGCAGCAGGGCAGCATGGGCATGGTGCTGCGCGTGATCACTTCGGCTATTCCGACCTTTGACGAGCTCAAGGTGCCGCCGGTCCTGAAAGACGTGACGATGACCAAGCGCGGTCTGGTGATCATGGTCGGCGGTACCGGCTCCGGCAAGTCGACCACCCTGGCGGCGATGATCGGCTACCGCAACGAGAATTCGTATGGCCATATCATCACCATCGAAGACCCGATCGAATATGTGCATCCGCACAAGAACTGCGTGGTGACACAGCGCGAGGTCGGCGTCGATACGGACACCTGGGAAGCGGCCCTCAAGAACACCCTGCGTCAGGCGCCCGACGTGATCCTGATCGGCGAGATTCGCGAACGCGAGACCATGGAGCATGCGATTGCGTTCGCCGAGACCGGGCACCTTTGCATGGCCACCCTGCACGCCAACAGTGCCAACCAGGCACTGGACCGGATCATCAATTTCTTTCCCGAAGAGCGCCGGCCGCAACTGCTGATGGATTTGTCGCTCAACATGCGGGCGCTGATCTCGCAACGTCTGATCCCGCTGAAGGACAGCAAGGGTCGTGCGGCAGCCGTCGAAGTGATGCTCAATTCGCCGCTGATCTCCGACCTCATCTTCAAGGGCGAGGTGCACGAGATCAAGGAGATCATGAAGAAGTCGCGCGAACTGGGCATGCAAACCTTCGACCAGGCGTTGTTCGAGCTCTATGAGGAAGGCCGCATCAGTTATGAGGACGCCCTGCGCAACGCGGACTCGGTCAATGACCTGCGGCTGATGATCAAACTGCACAGCAAGGATGCCAAGACCAAGGACTTGTCGTCGGGAATCGAGCATCTCAACATTGTTTAGGCCGACACCTGCGGTGACGGACTAAATCGCCGGATTCGAGCGGGCGCTTCGCGCCGCTCAATCCGGCGGTTGCGGTGCAGATGATGATGTTGGCGGAGGGATTTCTTGCCGTTGGTTATTTGTTTGCCGCGAAGGAGGGTTCTTGATGGCTGGACTGCATGATTTCTCGGCTGTTACCCTGGGCGGGAAATCGCTTGACCTGTCCCGGTTGAAGGGCAAAGTCGTGCTTGTGGTCAACACGGCAAGCCAGTGCGGGCTGACGCCGCAGTACGCCGGGCTCGAGGAATTGCACCAAAAATACAAGTCGCAGGGACTTGCGATCATTGGTTTTCCCTGCAATCAGTTCGGCGCCCAGGAACCCGGCGCGGCAGACGAGATCGGCGCGTTTTGCCAGAAAAACTACGGCGTATCGTTTCAGATGATGGACAAGGTCGAAGTCAATGGCGATGCCGCGCATCCGCTCTACAAATGGCTGACGCACGCGGCCCCGGGTTTTCTTGGATCGGAAGCCATCAAATGGAATTTCACCAAGTTTCTGGTCGGGCCTGACGGTGCTGTGATCAAGCGCTTCGCGCCGCAGACCGAACCCCGGGATCTCGAAGCGGAAATTGCTGCCGCGCTCGCGCCGCATTGAGCGCGTCAGGCGAGGGCTGGCATCGTGGCTTGTCGGGCTGCCGGTTGGATGCGATTTTTTTGGAAATGCGCCATACGCGAGAGCTGCATGACCCTAGCGGGGCCGTCATGTTTTGGTAACGCTCGATAGGCCGGGGTTCAGGGTTCTTCCGGCCGGTTCGATCCGGCGACCACGCGGAATTCGAACAGGCGGCAGTCAAGATCGCCATTCATCAACGGCGTACGCCTGCTGGCCCGGAGCTTGATCAACTTCTCCATGCGCCGATCGGCGGTAATGAAGAAGCAGTTCCAGCCGGAGTAGCGTTTTTTCAACGCATCACCCAGGCGCGGGTAGAAGGCGGCCAGTTCGGCGTCTTCACCCAGACGTTCACCATACGGCGGGTTGGCGATCATGATGCCGCCGGGTGCCGGCGCGTCGAGCGCCAGCAAATCGCCGGTGCGAATGCGAATGATCTCGTCGACCCCGCCGGCGGTGAAATTGGCGAGCGATGCGCGCAAGGCTTCCTGCGACAGGTCGCTGCCGTAAAGGCGCGGGTTTGCGTGCGCCGTACGCGGCAGGGTATCGCGCAGCCGCTGCCATGCCGGCGCATCGAACTGCTTGAGGTTGTAAAAGCCGAAGCGTCGTTTCGAGCCTGGCGGAAATCCGAGCGCCATCAGCGCCGCCTCGATCAGGAAGGTGCCGCTGCCGCACATCGGGTCGTACAAAGGCGTGTCCGGGGTCCAGCCGATCAGATGCAGGATTCCGGCGGCGAGATTCTCGCGAATCGGCGCTTCAACATCGGCAACCCGGTAGCCGCGCTTGAACAATGCTTCGCCCGAAGTATCGAGATAGAGCGTGGCATTGCGTTCGTCAAGATAGGCATACACCCGCACGTCGGCGCCAAGCTTGGCAATGTTCGGACGGATCCCGGTGCGCTCGCGGAATCGGTCGCAGATCCCGTCCTTGACTGTCAGGGTGGCGAACTTCAGGCTCTTGAGCGGGCTTCGGGTGGCCACCAGGTCAACACGCAGGGTCTGGGTCGCGTCAAAGAATCGTTCCCAGTCGGTGGCATGAGCCAGCGAGTGGAGATCCTTTTCGCTGGTATAGGGGCCACCAGCGACGCGCCACAACACGCGGCTGGCGATGCGCGAACAGAGATTGACCCGATAGACCAGTTCGAATTTTCCGGAAAAAGCGACCCCGCCGCCGGTCACACGCGGTGCGTCGACGCCCATGCCGGCCAACTCGGTGGCAAGCACTTCTTCAAGGCCGCGCGGGCAAGGGGCGAAGAATTGTTCGGTCACGGATCAGGCCTGCAACGCACGTTCGAGAAAGTCGAGGCGGTCCTGGCCCCAGAACAACTCGCCGTTGTAGCTGTAGGTCGGGGCGCCGAACACCTGTTTTTCAACCGCTTCGTCGGTCAGCCGGTCGTAGGCGGCGGCAACCTCAGCGCCCTGCGATTCGGCGAGCAGGGCAGGCCCGTCCTGGCCGGTCGCCGTGGCGATGCCAGCCAGCGTGGCGGCATCGGCAATATTGCGCTCTTCTGCCCAGCAAGCGCGCAGCAGCGCACCGGCGAGCCGCATGGCAATCGCGGCGTCCTTTGCAAGTACTGCCACCAGCAGCCTGGCCGACGGGTTGGCATCGACCGGAAAGTATTTCGGTTCCAAAGTCAGCGGCAGCCCGAGGTGACCACGCCAGCGCTTGAGTTCGCTGAAGCGATAGGCCTGGCGCTGCGCGGCGCGCTGCTTCAGCGGCAAGCCGCCGGACAGCGGGAAGATCCGGCCGTAGTCCACCGGCTTTGGGTGCACGGTGGCCCCTGATTTGGCGGCAATCTGCAGCAGCCGCTCATGCCCGAGATAGGTCCAGGGCGACGACGGGGTGAGGTAGTAATCGATTATTTTTGCCACGCTTTTGATTTCCGAGGTTGGTTGATGCGCACTTGAATATTGACCACCGGGTAGTGGTTGGTGCCTTGAATCCGTTCCCATGGCCAAACTGCGAACTGAAGCGGTCATGCAAACAAAGGGAATCTGTCGTTGTGATCCCGAATCGAGCTGCGGCGTAGCGGTCCTTGCGCATTGAGCGCCTTGTCGGCAGTTGCCGCAGTTCACGTCTTTGCCATCGCCGATGCATCCGGTTGCCAACGCCGGGGACCGGTTCGCTAGAACGGTTTGACGACCACCAGGATCACGGCCCCGAACAGAACCGGCGCCGCCGGAATTTCATTGAGCCAGCGATAGAACTTGTGGCTGTGGCGATTGCGGTCGCGCGCAAATGCAGCCGTCAATATGCCGAGATACGCGTGGTGTATCAGCAGGATGGCGACCAGGGCAAGCTTGGCATGCATCCATCCGCTGCCGCGGCCGATCCCGTAACCTAGAAAAAGCATCAGGCCGAGCGCCACCGCGATCACCGCCGATGGTGTCATGATGCCGTAGAACAGTTTGCGCTCCATTGTTTTGAAACGTTCGATACCGATGCTGTCGGTCGCCAGCGAATGGTAGACAAACAGTCGCGGCAAGTAGAACAGGCCGGCGAACCAGGTCACCACGAAGATGATGTGAAAAGCCTTGATCCAGAGCATGCACGGGGCCCGTCGAAGACATCCGGCCGGGACGGAGAGCCGGTTCTGGCGAATCCATCGGCGCGCCTATAATCGATCGTCGCTACACAAGGATTGGCGGCGCCCGCTCCCCAGCAGCGCCGGATTGTCTCATGCGCGTCCTGATTGTGGATGAAAACGCGGATTTTCGCCTCGTCCTGGCGGAGTATCTTCAGGAGGGGGTGAGCCAGGCGACGCGTAGCGCTGCGCGGCGAGGCGTGGCGCCTCCGACGCCGCTCGAGATTCGTCATTGGGATTCCGCTGCCGGCAATTTGCCGACGCCGGGTGCGGGGTACGACCTCGGACTGGATGTCATCCTGATCGACTCCAATATCCCGCCGGACAATCCGGTGCGCTGGCTGGCGGCGCTCAAGGCTTCCTGTCATCTCCTGCCGCCGGTAGTCATGCTGACCAGCAAGCGTGACGCGGACGACCTGGCGGCGAAGATCATGCCGCTTGGCGTTGTCGAATGCCTGCCGCGCCTGCAACTGACGCCGACCCGCGTCTATGAATCGTTGACGACCGCGATTGCGGAGCGGGAACAGGCGCGCACCCTGGAGCGCAGCTTGCTGCTCGCCGCGGGGACGGCGCCAGTGCAGGCGCGCAAACCCCAAGCATCGCCAGCCGACAGCAACACGGGGCGCGAGAATCCGGAGTCGGAAAATCGCGCCAGCCGATGGGCTTCGTCAAGTGGCGAAAGGCTTGCCGCGCCCGCGCCTGACGCGCCCGACGCAATCACCCGGCAGGGCACCGCGCGGCACGGCGGCGACGAACATGACGAACTGCCGACCATTCCCGGCTACCGCATGCAGAAATTGATAGGCCAAGGCGGTACTGCGCGGGTCTACCTGGCCGAGCGCGAGACCGACGGACTGCAACTGGTGCTCAAGGTGCTGCACCCGGAATTTGCCGGACAGACTGATATCGTGCAACGCTTCATGCAGGAGTTTTCTTTAATCCAGAAAATCCAGAGCGTGCATGTGACGCGGATATTCGACCTCAACTATGACCGCGGAATGGCATACCTTGCGATGGAATACTTTGGTGCCGGCGATCTGCGGGAGCGGCTGCAGGGCGGGTTCAAGCCGTTGGCGGCACTCAAGCTGTTTGCGCAAATCGTGCGTGCGCTCGATGCGATCCATGGCGCCGGGGTGGTGCATCGCGACCTCAAGCCGCACAACATTATGTTCCGCGACCAGAATCATCTGGCGATCGTCGATTTCGGCGGCGCCAAGGCGCTTGGAGAGCAAGGCGGCATTACCAGGGTCGGGCAAGTGGTCGGCACGCCGAACTACATGAGCCCGGAACAGATTCTCGGCCAGCCGGTTGACGCTCGCACCGACCTCTACAGCCTAGGCGTGATCCTGCACCAGTTGCTCACTGGCCGAACGCTATACGTGGCGCGTGACACCGCCGACCTGATCGACATGCACGTCAATGCGCCGGTGCCGCAATTGCCGCCGCATCTCGCCGGGTTCCAGGATCTGCTGTCGCGCCTGGTTGCCAAGAGACCCGATGACCGCTTCGAGTCGGCGCGCGACCTCTATGGGCATGTGGTTGCGTGAGCACGGACCAATTGTGGCGACTATGCTGATTCGGCCGAACGGTCCCACAGGTTGGGTGTAAGCGGGCTCGAATAGCCCGAGATGAAGGCGGTCGGCGTGCCGGTAACTGGCGCGAAAACATGGCGACGAACCGCACCGATGTTGCTGCCGTAGCAGTGAATGCTGACAGAAACACGCGCCGGATCCGCATTGGAGACCACGTGAATGTCCCCGAGCGTCGGGCTGACCAGGTCGATGTCGCCAGGATTGACGCGATGCGCACCGGATTTCACGAATCCGCCGGCGCCATTGCTGTACTCCTCGCACATTTCCATGCCGCGCATTACACCTACCATGCCCCAGACGGTGTGGTCATGGATGGGCGTGGTCTGTCCCGGGCCCCAGACGAAACTCACCAGGGAGAATCTTTCGAAGGGATCGCAGTACAACAAGTACTGCTGGTATTTCGCCGGGTTCGGGACCGCGAACGCGTCCGGCAGCCAGTCGTCATGGGTGACCAGATCGGCAAGCAGCGGTTGGGCGGCACTCAGAATCGCGCTTTCCGCTTGGTTCGCTTCGATCGCGCGGGTCATGCGTTGAACGAAGTTGCGCAGGCGACTGATGCTCATGAACATGTCCCGGGAGTGGAGGGAGCAAAAGAATACTCCAACCGCAATGCGGTCAAACCATCGCCAGTCGGGTTCCGGCGAGCCGGTCGTGCAGAAACTGCCGATCCCGGTCAAAGAACGCCCACGCAAAGTTGATGGTCATGATCGGCAGCGCAATCAGAAACGCCGCCAGCGAAGGGCGCGACATTCCAAAGCCACTGGCCAGAACGATGACCTTGTAGCTGGCCACGCCGCCTAGCGGGCCCAGCCAGGCAAGACCATAACGGTACCAGCAACGCGCGAGCGAAAGTCGTGAGCCGATCTTGGGCACGAGCCGGAATTTCCAGGTCTTCATCGGCAGGGTCTGGCCGCTGCTGCGCCAGCACCAGACAAAATAGACGCCGATGGCGACAAAAATCGCGCATTGGAAGCCGAGGCGAAGCGGCGAGGCCGGATTGCCCTTGAACTGCGTCAATGCCGAAAACAGGTAGCCCGCGATAAATACCACCCCGAACAGCAGGATGCCCTCGTAGATGAGGGAAAAGATTCGGCGGCCAATTCCCGGCGTGTTGCCGCCCGAAACCGAGGTTCCTGGCGCAGGTGGGGCACCAGCAGCCAGGTGCGGACTTTCTGCCTGATTGTCAGTTGGCACGCGCTGGCGCGGCGGTTGCCGGTGCGGGCGGCGGCGCCGGCGTTGCAGCGGCGCCCTTTTTAGGTGGAACCGGCTTCACAACCTTTCCCTCCTGCTCGCGCTGCTGCGCCTTTTGGCGCGCCGGTTTACTCTGCTCTGCGGTATCGGCAAGTTGTTGCTTTTGAGCATCAGGCAATGTCTGGTACTGCTTCCATTCGGCTTTTTTCTGCTCGGGCGGTACCGTTTTGGCTTTCTTGTAGTTCTCGCGCGCTTCGCGCCGCTGTTCGGGTGACAGGCGGGCCCACTCAGCCATCCGTGCATGCAATCGCTTTTGTTCCTTGAGCGACATTGTCGGATAGCGGTCAGCGATCACTAACCATTTTTTCCTGCGGACACTGTCAAGTTTGTCCCACTCGCCAGCCAGCGGCTTCAAGGCATCCTGTCGCGGCGCGGACAACTCCGACCATTTCGCCTGCGCTGACGCTGGCGCGCTTATGCCGACAAATGCCAGCGCTGCAAGGAGCAGCATTGCCGGCGCGAAAAAACGAAACGCCGCTCGAAGCGGCGCCAAGGTGATCCAAGGGCGACAGCGAATCATGGGAAGCTCATTGCCCCGATCGTACCAGCCATGCACCAAACCCCTTGTCAAGGTAGGCATTTGGCGGCAGTTCATCGACCAGTACCTGGGCGTCGACATCGGCGATTTCCAGCGTTTGTTGCGACTGGTGCCAATAGTTGATTGAAACCAAGCCGCCGACCAGCACGACAAGCGGGGCCAACTGCCCGAGCCAGCCAAAACTGAAAGAGGCAGGCACGCCAGCGACGCGGGCGACACCGACCGCTTGACGCTGGCGCCCCAGGGCCTGTTCGCGCCCTGCGCGCAGTCGTTCCAGGGTGGCCGCGGGAAGCTTGCCGCCATCGGCGTTAAGACGGCGCTTGATTTGGTAGGCAAACTGGAGTTCGTCGCGATTATTCATGATATTGCCTGATTCGATGATTATCCTACAGCGTGACGCCCTTGGCCTTCATGGCCACGGCGAGTGCATGTGTCGCCCGGGAGCAATGGGTCTTGACGCTTCCTTCCGAGCAGCCCATGACTCCGGCGGTTTCGGCAACGTCCATATCCTCCCAGTAACGCAGCAGAAAGGCCTCTCGTTGACGCGCCGGCAGCTTTTCGATTTCCTTTTCGATCACCGCCATGGTGCGCGCGCGATTGACCTCGTCTTCCGCGCTTTCCGCCTGCTTCGACCCCGGTTGGGCCTCTAAAGTTTCAAGTGGATCGAAATCGGCGGCATCGCCGTCGGATCCAGTCGGGCCGAGGGAGGAAAAAAGGGTGGTCCAGAATGAGCGCACCTTGGTGCGCCGAAAGTAGTCGCGAATTGCATTTTGCAGGATGCGCTGGAATAGCAGCGGCAGTTCTTCCGCCGGGCGATCACCGTACTTTTCGGCAAGCCGCATCATCGCGTCCTGAACTACATCGAGCGCCGATTCGGTGTTGCGCACCGCATACACCGCCTGCTTGAATGCGCGCCGCTCGACTTCAGTCAAGAAGTCCGAAAGTTCTTTGGGGGTGGCCAGGGTGCGTACTCGGGGATTTTTGGTGTTTTCGACTCGAATTATGCACCAGAACACCACTTTTACGGTGCATGGACGGCTCCAGCGCGATTCGCGCCAGCGTCGACTGGCAATCGTCGATTGGCATCCGGCGGGCGCACTTGCGCGCCCGCCAAGGCTTTGACCGCAATGCACAAACGCGATATCATTGCACTTGTTAGAGGCTCACAAGGCCGTAAAACGCCCGTTTCGACACATTACCCGAGAACGTGTCGCGGCGGCTCCGCTTCCGGAAATGTCGGCAGATTCGCCGGCCCTTCTGTCCTGATTTGCTTCAACAGAGCGAAGTCGTTGCGTGGCTTGTGGGAATACCACAAGTCCGGTGGTTCCTTTCAGCTCTTTTTCGAGGCGATTCAATCATGTCAGAACCTGAACAACTCAGTGGTGCGGAAATCGTCGTGCGCTGCCTGCAGGAAGAAAACGTCGAGCATGTGTTCGGCTACCCTGGCGGCGCTGTACTCTACATTTACGATGCCCTGTTCAATCAGGACAAGGTAAAGCACATCCTGGTGCGTCACGAGCAGGGTGCGGTGCATGCGGCCGACGCCTATGCACGCTGCTCCGACAAGGTGGGTGTTTGCCTTGTGACATCCGGTCCGGGCGTGACCAATGCGGTCACCGGCATCGCCACCGCGTATCTCGATTCAATTCCAATGGTGGTGCTGACCGGCCAGGTGCCCACCCACGCGATCGGCATGGACGCGTTCCAGGAATGCGATACCGTCGGCATCACGCGGCCGATCGTCAAGCACAACTTCCTGGTCAAGGATGTGCGGGATCTCGCCACCACCATCCGCAAGGCTTTTTACATCGCCCGGACCGGCCGTCCCGGCCCGGTGCTGGTCGATATCCCGAAGGATGTGAGCGCAAAGAAAACCGCGTTTCACTATCCGGACCAAGTGCCGATGCGATCATATAACCCGGTCGTCAAGGGGCACAGCGGGCAGATCAGAAAGGCGGTGCAGATGATCCTCGGGGCCAGGAGGCCGATGATCTACACCGGCGGCGGCGTCATCCTCTCGGATGCCGCCGCCGAGTTGAACCAGTTGGTCGACATGCTGGGCTACCCCTGCACCAATACGCTGATGGGACTCGGCGCCTACAAGGCCTCCGACCGCAAATTCGTCGGCATGCCGGGCATGCATGGCACCTACGAAGCGAATCTGGCGATGCAGAACTGCGACGTACTGGTCGCGATCGGCGCGCGTTTTGACGATCGCGTGATCGGCAACCCCGCCGACTTTGCCAAGCATGCGCGTCAGATCATCCACATCGATATCGACCCTTCATCGATATCCAAGCGCGTCAAGGTCGACGTGCCGATCGTCGGCGACGTCAAGGAAGTGATGCAGGAACTGATCCGGCAGATTTCGGCATCCGAGGTCAAGCCCGACCGCGACGCGCTGACCGGTTGGTGGCAGCAGATCGAGGAGTGGCGCACCAAGGACTGCCTCAAATACGATCGCGCAAGCGACAAGATCAAGCCGCAGTTCGTCATCGAGAAGCTGTGGGAACTGACCGGTGGCGATGCCTTCATCACCTCGGATGTCGGGCAGCATCAGATGTGGGCGGCGCAGTTCTACCATTTTGACAAGCCGCGGCGCTGGATCAACTCCGGCGGCCTTGGCACCATGGGCGTGGGTCTGCCCTATGCGATGGGCGTGCAGATGGCGCACCCGGATGCAACCGTGGCCTGCATCACCGGTGAAGGCTCGATCCAGATGTGCATTCAGGAGCTGTCGACTTGCAAGCAATACCGGCTGCCGGTCAAGGTGCTGAGTCTCAATAACGGCTATCTCGGCATGGTGCGTCAGTGGCAACAGATCGAATACGGCAGCCGTTATTCCGAATCCTACGTCGAGGCACTGCCGGATTTCGTCAAGCTGGCCGAGGCTTATGGCCATGTCGGCATGCAGATCACCAAGCCGGGCGATGTCGAGGGTGCCATCCGCGAAGCCCTGAAACTCAAGGACCGCACAGTGTTCATGGACTTCCTGACCGACCCCAAGGAAAACGTCTGGCCGATGGTGCAGGCCGGCAAGGGATTGACCAGCATGCTGCTTGGCTCGGAGGAACTGTGATGCGACACATCATTTCGATTCTCCTGGAAAACGAAGCGGGCGCCCTGTCGCGAGTGGCGGGGTTGTTTTCGGCGCGCGGCTACAACATCGAAACCCTGACCGTGGCGCCGACCGAGGACCCGTC
>JANPGJ010000124.1:0-32308 GCA_031423955.1 Burkholderiales bacterium | reverse complement strand
TTTGGCGGAGACGGAGGGATTCGAACCCTCGATACAGGTTTAAGCCCGCATAACGCCTTAGCAGGGCGCCGATTTCAGCCACTCATCCACATCTCCGGGGCTTGGGCCGAATTATATGCGGTTCAGCCCGCCTGGTCGAGGCCGAAGGCCTTGTGCAGGGCGCGCACCGCCAGTTCCATGTATTTGTCGTCGATCACCACCGAGATCTTGATTTCGGAGGTGGAGATCATCTGGATGTTGATGCCTTCCTCCGACAGCGTGCGGAACATCTGGCTGGCAATGCCGGCGTGGGTGCGCATGCCGACCCCGACCATCGAGACCTTGCACACCTTTTCGTCGCCACGGATCTCGGCGGCGCTGATCGCGCCCTTGACCTTGCGGTTGAGCACGTCGAGCGCCTTGGCGTACTCGCCGCGATTGACAGTGAACGAAAAATCGGTGAGGCCGCCGACGCTGGCGTTCTGGATGATCATGTCGACGTCGATGTTGGCGTCGCCCACCGGTCCAAGGATCTGGTAGGCGATGCCCGGGCGATCCGGCACGCCCATCACGGTGATCTTGGCTTCGTCGCGATTGAAGGCGATGCCCGAGATGACTGCTTGTTCCATTTTCTGGTCTTCCTCAAAGGTAATCAGGGTGCCGGAGCGCGCCTCTTCGTCGAGCGGCATGGCCGGGTCGGTCAGGCTCGACAGCACGCGCAGCGGTACCTTGTACTTGCCAGCGAACTCCACCGATCGGGTCTGCAGCACCTTCGAGCCCAGGCTCGCCATTTCGAGCATTTCCTCAAACGTCACCGACTTCAGGCGGCGCGCTTCCGGCACGATGCGCGGATCGGTGGTGTAAACGCCGTCGACATCGGTGTAGATCAGGCATTCGTCGGCCTTGAGGGCCGCCGCCAGCGCCACTGCAGACGTATCGGAACCGCCGCGCCCCAGGGTGGTGATGTTGCCCGCCTCATCCATGCCCTGGAAGCCGGCCACCACCACCACATAGCCCCGTTCGAGGTCGGCGCGCATGGCGCGATCGTCGATGTCGACGATCCGCGCCTTGGTGAAGGCGCTGTCGGTCAGTACCCTGACCTGCGCGCCGGTATAGCTTCTGGCCTTCAGGCCCTCGTTCATCAACGCGATCGACAACAGGCCGATGGTCACCTGCTCGCCGGTGGCGGCGATCACGTCGAGTTCGCGCGGGTCGGGATTGCTGGAGAGTTCGCGGGCGAGTCCCAGGAGGCGGTTGGTTTCGCCCGACATCGCCGACGGTACCACCACCATGCGATGGCCGGCGGCATGCCATTTTGCGACCCGACGCGCGACATTTTTGATGCGTTCGGTGCTACCGACGGAGGTTCCGCCGTATTTGTGGACAATCAAGGCCATGTTGCGTGCACGAGTTGGAGGATACTAAGGGGGTGTCCGAGCCCCTTGAAGCGTGTGTCAGACACCGGCAAAGCCTTGTATTTTAACTGATTTGACAAATTCCAAGGCGGAAACGCAAGCTTTCTGTTAAAGCTTGTCAAGGTTGCGGATTGGCGGAGGGGATTTTTGCTATCTTGCGTACAGGAGCTGGGGTAACTGGATAAACAGGTGGCATACATGGGATTTTTCGACAAATTTGATCCACGCGACATTCGGCAACGACTTGGCCTCAACCAGGACGAGTTCTGGACCAAGATCGGCGTCACCCAGTCAGGCGGTTCGCGCTATGAATCCGGGCGCGAAATGCCCAAGCCGGTGCGCGAATTGCTGCGCCTGGTGCATGTCGAGCAGATTGACCTGGAGAAGGTCAAGCGCGAGGATTTCGAGATCCTCGAGTACCTGAAGGTCGATCAGCCGGATCTCTACAAGAAGCTGCGCCGCGCCGCCAGCCGCTCGAAAACCGCGGAAACTGCGCCTGATATACCGGCGGCGTGAAATACAGCACGGCGGCTGCACCCGCTCTGCTATAATTCTCCTGTTCGGGGCGTAGCGCAGCCTGGTAGCGCACTTGCATGGGGTGCAAGGGGTCGCGAGTTCGAATCCCGCCGCCCCGACCATGAATCCAAAGCCTCGCTTGACCAGCGAGGCTTTTTCATTTTTCGCATATGTGTGCCGGCAATGAATCCACGCCTCGACCTGCTGCAACCCTACCCGTTCGAAAAGCTGCGCAAGCTGTTCGCCGCGGTCAAGCCTCCCCCAGGCCTGCGCCCAGTGAGCCTGGGTCTGGGCGAACCGCAGCATCCGACGCCGGCCTTCATCAAGCAGGTGTTGACCGATAGTCTTGCGGGGCTCGCCAAATACCCGGCAACCGCCGGCGAACCGTACTTGCGCGAGGCGATCGCGCAATGGTTGGAGCGGCGCTATCGCCTGCAGAAGGTCGATCCGGCGACCGAAGTATTGCCGGTCAACGGTTCGCGTGAAGCCCTGTTCGCCCTGACCCAGACCGTGGTCGATGCCAGCCGGCCAGGGACCACCGTGGTGTGCCCCAATCCGTTTTACCAAATCTATGAAGGTGCGGCCATCCTGGCGGGCGCCCAGGTGCGCTTCACCCCCGCACAGCCGGAACGCAATTTCGCGGCCGACCTGTCGGCGCTGCCGGCGGCGGTCTGGCGCGACACCCAGATGCTGATCGTCTGTTCGCCCGGCAATCCGACCGGTGCGGTGATGAATCTCGAGGATTGGCGCGAAGTGTTCAGCCTGGCTGATCGGCACGGTTTCGTGGTCGCCTCCGACGAATGCTATTCGGAGATCTACTTCGACCAAGCGCGACCGCCATTGGGCGGGCTCGAAGCTGCAGCCGCCCTTGGCCGCGGCGTTGAGCGCTTGATCGTTTTCTCCAGCCTGTCGAAACGCTCCAGCGTTCCCGGCATGCGCTCCGGCTTTGTCGCCGGCGACCCCGCCATTATTCGCAAGTTTCTGCTCTATCGTACCTATCACGGCAGCGCAATGAGCCTGACCGTGCAGGCCGCCAGCGCCGCGGCATGGAACGACGAGGCGCATGTGCGCGACAATCGCAGCCTGTATTGCGCAAAATTCGCCGCGGTGCTGCCGCTACTGCAACCTGTGCTCGATGTCCGCCTGCCGGACGCCGGCTTCTACTTGTGGGCACGCGTGCCGGGCGGCGATGATGCGCAATTCGCCCAGGCACTCTACGCAAGCCAGGCGGTCACCGTGCTTCCGGGCAGCTACATGGCGCGCGAAGACCAGGGCCGCAATCCTGGCCGCGGGTATGTGCGGCTGGCGCTGGTAGCGGAAACCGCGGAGTGCGTCGAAGCGGCGCAGCGCATCGCGGATTTCTGTGCCGGCCGCTAGTCCGGTACCCGGCCGCACCCCGACCGCCCGCTCAACGGAACCCGAGCAAAGACTTTCAACCCGACAGGAAAATGCCATGAACGATCTGGAAACCATCATCAACGACGCCTGGGACAAGCGCACCGAGTTGTCGCCCGGCAAGGCGCCGGCGCGCATCGGCGAGGCGGTCAGCCACGTGATCGCCGAACTCGACCTCGGCCGCCTGCGGGTGGCCGAGAAAATCGCCGGCAACTGGACGGTGCATCAATGGATCAAGAAGGCCGTGTTGCTGTCGTTCCGGCTCGAGGACAATGCGCCGATGCCGGGCGGCGCGATGCAGTTCTACGACAAGGTGCCGACCAAGTTCGCCCACTATGACACCATGCAGTTTCAACGCGGCGGCTTCCGGGTGGTTCCGCCGGCGGTGGCGCGCCGAGGCTGCTTCATCGGCAAGAACGTGGTGCTGATGCCCTCATACGTGAACATCGGCGCCTATGTCGATGAAGGCACGATGGTCGACACCTGGGCCACCGTCGGTTCATGCGCGCAAATCGGCAAGAATGTCCACCTCTCGGGCGGCGTCGGCATCGGCGGCGTGCTTGAGCCGCTGCAGGCAAATCCGACCATCATCGAGGACAACTGCTTCATCGGCGCCCGCTCCGAGGTGGTCGAAGGGGTGATCGTCGAGGAGAACTCGGTGCTGTCGATGGGTGTATTCATCGGCCAGAGCACCAAGATCTACGACCGCGCGACGGGCGAAGTGCATTACGGACGGGTGCCGGCGGGTTCGGTGGTGGTGCCCGGCTCGATGCCGGACGCCTCGGGCAAGGTAAACTTGTATTGCGTGGTGATCGTCAAGCGGGTCGATGCCCAGACCCGCGCCAAGACCGCGATCAACGAGTTGCTGCGCGGCGACTGACAGCGGCAAGGCCGGCGCCGCCGCCGGCCGCCACCATGCCTGGCCCAAGGTTGATTCACCGGAGGGAAATTCCATGTCTGCAATGAAACGTCTGTTCCAGTTGATGGCCGACAAGAAAGCTTCCGACATCTTCCTGTCGGTTTCGTCGCCGATCAACATCAAGATCAACGGCGTTGCGGTGCCGGTCAACCAGCAGCTGATGGATTCGGAAACCATCACCAAGCTGCTCTACGAGGTGCTCAACGAAAAGCAGATCAAGGAATACGAAGACAGCATGGAGCTCAACACCGCCTTCGTGATGCCGGGTGTCGGTGCGTTTCGCATCAGCGCGATGCGGCAGAAGAATTCGCCGGCGGTGGTGGTGCGCTACATCGCCAACGAGATCCCGCCGATCGATTCACTGGGCCTGCCGGAAGTGCTCAAGGAAGTCATCATGGAAAAGCGCGGCCTGATCCTGATGGTCGGCGCCACCGGCTCCGGAAAATCGACGTCGCTCGCATCGATGCTCGACTACCGCAACGAACTCAAGTCGGGGCATATCCTGACCCTCGAAGACCCGGTCGAATACATCTTCAAGAACCGCAAGTCGATCGTCAACCAGCGCGAAGTCGGCACCGACACGCTTGACTTCAAGATCGCGCTCAAGAACGCATTGCGCCAGGCGCCCGACTGCATCCTGATCGGCGAGGTGCGCGACAAGGAGACCATGGGCGCGGCGATCGCCTACGCCCAGTCCGGCCATCTGTGCCTGGCCACCCTGCACGCCAATAATTCGTACCATGCGCTCAACCGCATCATCAGCTTCTACCCGCTGGAAAACCGGCCGGCGCTGCTGCAGGATCTTTCGGCCGCGCTCAAGTGCATCATTTCACAGCGCCTGATTCGCAACAAAGTCGGCGGCCGCTCGGCTGCGGTCGAAGTCATGCTCAACACCCGGCACATCGCCGAGTTGATCGAAAGAGGCGATATCAGCGAGATGAAGGACGCGATGGACAAGTCGATGTCGCCCGGCTCGCAAACCTTCGAGCAGGCGTTTTTCAGCATGATCCGCGAGGGCAAGATCACACAGGAAGAAGGCATGGCCAACGCCGACTCGCCGACCAACCTGATCTGGCTGCTCAACAACACCGAGGTTGGCGCCTCGTCGCCTGGCGGCAGTGCGCCCGCCGGCGGCGGTTCCGGTGCGCCGGCAATCGGCATGGCGCGCGAGGAGCCGAAGCGCCATAACGAAGCGCCCGAGAGCAGCGGCGCCTCGTTCACCGAGATCACCCTGATCACCGAGGACATCAAGTAATTGACTGCCGTCGTCACCCTCTATGGCATCCCGAACTGCGACCAGGTAAGACATGCCCGCGCCTGGCTTGAAAGTCACCGCGTCGAATACCGGTTCCACGATTTCAAGCGGGAGGGTCTGGCGCCAAGCCTTGCCACCCGCTGGCTTGAACTCGCCGACACGACGCAATTGATCAACCGCAAGGGCACTACCTGGCGCAAGCTGACCGACCAGCAACGCGCAGGCGCGGAAGCACCTGCCGGCGCGCATGCGCTGATGGTGTCCAACCCCAGCGTGGTCAAGCGACCGCTGCTTGATATCGACGGGCGCCTCACCGTCGGCTTTGCCGCGCACACCTACGAAACCCTGTTCTGATGTCCGCAAGCCCCACGTTTGAATTGACCCGGCAATTGATCGCGCGCGCCTCGGTCACCCCGGCCGACGGCGACTGCCAGCAGGTGATCGGCGAGCGTCTGGCGAAGATCGGCTTTCGGCTGGAGCAAATGAATTTTGGCGACGGCGCCGAGCGCGTGCGAAACTTGTGGGCAAGGCGCGGTGAACTCGGTCCGGTGTTGTGCTTTGCCGGTCACACCGATGTGGTGCCGACCGGTCCACTCGACCAATGGCATTCCGATCCATTCGTCCCGACCATCCGCGACGGCAAGCTCTACGGGCGCGGCGCCGCCGACATGAAAACCTCGCTGGCGGCGATGGTGGTGGCGTGCGAGGAATACGTCGGCGCCAATCCCGCCCATGGCGGCTCGATCGCCTTCCTCCTGACCTCCGACGAAGAAGGGGTCGCCGTCAACGGCACGGTCAAGGTATGCGCGGCACTGAAGGCGCGCGGAGAACTGCTCGACTATTGCGTGGTCGGTGAACCGACCGCGGTCGACCGTCTTGGCGACACCATCAAGAACGGCCGTCGCGGCTCGATGTCGGGCCGTTTGACGGTCAAGGGTGTTCAGGGGCATATCGCCTATCCACACCTGGCGAAAAACCCGGTTCACCTGGCTGCGCCGGCGTTGGCCGAACTGGTGTCGACGGTGTGGGACCAGGGCAACGAATATTTTCCGCCGACCGCCTGGCAGGTATCGAACATTCACGCCGGCACCGGCGCGAGCAATGTGATTCCCGGTCATGCGACGATCGATTTCAATTTTCGTTTCTGCCCGGAGTCGACCATCGACAGCCTGCAGGCGCGCGTTCACGCGTTGCTCGACCGCCACCGCCTGGACTACGACCTCGCCTGGTCGGTGTCCGGCAAACCGTTCATGACCCCGCGCGGCACCCTGGTGGCGGCCCTTGGCGCCAGCGTGGCGCAGGCCAATGGCGTGAAGGCCGAACTTTCCACCACCGGCGGCACCTCCGACGGCCGCTTCATCATCGACATCTGCCGCGAAGTGGCCGAACTGGGCCCGGTCAACGCATCGATCCACCAACTCAACGAACATGTCGAGATCGCGGCGATCGACCAGCTGAAGGACATCTACCGCGGCACGCTCGAGCGATTGCTGGCCGCGCCGCGCGTCGACCACACCACCTGAACCCGGGATCGCGCCTTGGCCACCATCTCGAACACCCCGTTTCGCAGCGTGCGCGACCTGCTGCGCTATGGCGTTTCCAGCCTCAATGAAGCCGGCGCCTTTTTCGGCCACGGCTCCAGCAATGCGTATGACGAGGCCGCATACCTGGTCCTGCACACACTGCATCTGCCGATCGACATGCTTGAGCCGTTCCTTGACGCGCGATTGACCGACGCCGAAGTCAATTCGGTGGTCGAAATCCTCGACCGTCGCGCCAAACTGAGGATCCCGGCCGCTTACCTGACGCAGGAGGCCTGGCTTGGCGAGCATCGGTTCTATGTTGACGAGCGGGTGATCGTGCCGCGTTCGTTCATCGCAGAACTGCTCGCCGAACGCGTGGCGCCGTGGATCGAGGCACCCGACAAGGTCATCCGAGTACTGGACATGTGCACCGGCTCAGGCTGCCTGGCGATTCTCGCGGCGCTTGCATTCCCGCACGCGCAGGTCGACGCGGTCGACATTTCGTCTGACGCACTGGCGGTCGCGCGGCGCAACATCACCGACTACGAACTCGGGGACCGGGTCCATCTGCTGCAGTCCGACCTGTTCGAAAGCGTGCCGGCGGCGCGCTATGACCTGATCATCAGCAACCCGCCCTACGTCGACAAACCGTCGATGGTCGCCCTGCCCAAGGAATACCGGGCCGAGCCCGAAATCGCGCTGGCCGGCGGTGATGACGGGCTCACCGTGGTGAAAAGCCTGCTGCGCCGCTCGCGCTCGTATCTCAACCGCGGCGGCAAACTGATGGTCGAACTCGGGCATAACCGCCAGGCGCTGGAACGCGCGGCGCCGGACGTGCCGTTCACCTGGCTGAGCGTCAGTGCCGGCGATGACTTCGTGTTTCTGCTCGACCAGGACCAGCTGAGCTGACCGGCGGCAGCGCATCCGCGCGCTGCAGCACCGCGTTCGGCGCGTGTAATCCGCAGGGAAACGACAAGCGTGGCTTACTTGCGCTTGACGTGCCTTACTTGCGCTTGATATCGTCGCCGGCGCCCATGTAGATGCGGTTCCACACCGGTGCGATCACCAGTTCGTTGATGCACACATGCGGCGGCATTTCGGCGATGAAGCGGATGGTGCGGCCGAGATCGTCCTCCTGCAGCATGCGCGCCTTTTCCTTCGGGCTCGGCTCGACCGGACGCTTCTTGAGAATCGGTGTCGCCACCTCGCCCGGACACAACGCGGTGGCGCGCAGGCCATTGACGCATTCCTCGATGTTGAAGGAATGGGTCAACGCCATCATGCCTGCCTTGCTGGCGGTATAGGCAGGCCCGGTCAGGTAGCTGAAATGCCAACCGGCGAAGGATGCGACGTTGATCACCGTGCCTTCACGCCGCGCCTGCATGCCTTTCAATACCGCCAGCGTGCAGAAGGTCGCGCCATTCAGGTTGATCGCAACCACGCTCTCGAACGTGTCGGCATCGGTCTCTTTCCAGAAGCGCTTCGGAAAATTCACCCCGGCGCTGTTGACCAGAATATCCACCCGCTTCAGTTCAGCCTCGATCTTCGCCGCAACCCGTGCCACCGCCTTCTTGTCGGCAACGTCGAGCGGCTCGGCACTCACCATCCCGGCTGGTGCGCCGCGTCGCGTGGCATCGGCAAGTGCCTCGCCAAGCTTGGCCGCATCACGTCCCGAAATCACCACCCTGCAACCAGCCTTGGCCAACTCGACCGCACCGGCCAAGCCAATGCCGGAGCCGCCGCCGGTGATCCAGGCCACCTTGCCGCGCAGACTCACGACTTGTTCCTTTGTGCCATCAATTCCAGGCTGGCTTTGCGATCGGTCTCGACCTTCAGCATGTGCGGGCGGGCCTTCATCATCGCCAGGTACGGCCTGACCTGCTCGATGCCGCTCAAAACATCGGTGCCATAGGCCCACTTGCTGGAGGCCGCGATCAACGGCAGGTGGACGAAAGCCGAGCAGTCAGCATAGGTCAAGGCATCGCCGGCGATGTACGGGCCCCATTTGGCCAGGCCAATCAGCGCGCGAACCCCCTTGTCAAGTTCCTTCCTGACCTGCTCCTTGGTCTCGTCGGACACGCTGCCGCCAAAAAACGCGCCCGGGTAAAGCCTGCGCGCATGCAATTCAAGGTGCATGTCGAGCAGGTTGGTTAGTTCGCGCACCTGCGCACGTCGCCACGGGTCAGCCGGGAACAGCGGGTTCTGCGGATAGGCGTCCTCGATGAACTCGTTGATCACCGAGGATTCGCTCAGGTTTCCGCGCGCGGTCTCGATGAACGGCACCTTGCCCAGCGGCGAGCGCTTGAGCATGTCGTCCTTCTGCGAGGTCCATACCAGTTCCTCCTCGAAGGGCACGCCCTTTTCGAGCAGGGCGATTTTCACCTTGTTGTAGTAGTTGCTGACGGCAAAGCCGCAAAGCTTGAGCATTTCGGGTCTCCTGACATTCGGATTTTGAGTCGCGCTGCGCATTTAATCACAGTCCGAATGAGGCTGGTGATACCATTTCGGGTTGTGGCAAGCGCTGCCCGGCTCAAGCGCACCCTCCCGTTCCGAATCCATGTTCGCCGTGTCTGATTTGTTCCGAAAGCAAAGAGCGCCGCCAAAGGCGTCGTCCATCGATCGATCTGCCTGACCCACCAATTGCCGACCCGCCAGATCGCAGCAGATGCCGCGGCGGGCGCGGTCCCCTTACCCCTGACAACCCTCGAGGACCATCATGCTTGATGCTTACATCTACAACGGATTGCGCACCCCGTTTGGCCGCCATGCCGGCAAACTCGCCTCGGTGCGCCCGGACGATCTGGTGGGAGAGGTGATGAATGCCGTCATCGCGGCTTCGCCGTTCAAGGCGGAGCAGATCGAGGATGTGATCCTCGGTTGCGTCAACCAGGCCGGTGAAGATTCGCGCAATGTTGCGCGCAACGCCCTGCTTGCCGCCGGCCTGCCGCAGACCGTCGGCGGCCAGACAGTCAATCGACTGTGCGCCTCCGGTCTGGCGGCAATCATCGAATCGGCGCGCGCGGTCACCTGCAAGGAAGGCGAGTTGTACCTGGCCGGCGGCGTCGAGTCGATGAGCCGTGCCCCGTTTGTAATGCTCAAGGCCGAGTCCGCATTCGCGCGCGATTTCAAGATGGCCGACACCACCATCGGTGCGCGTTTTCCGAATCCGAAGCTGGTCAAGCAGTATGGCAATGACTCGATGCCCGAAACCGGCGACAACGTCGCGCATGACTTCGGCATCACGCGCGACGCCGCCGATGCATTCGCTTGGGCCAGCCAGGCCAAGTTCGCCGCTGCCCAGCGCGATGGTTTCATGGCCGGCGAGATCGCCGCCGTAACGATTCCGGCGAAGTCGAAAAAGGACGAGCCGACCCAGGTCACGGTCGACGAACATCCGCGTGAAACCACGATCGACAACCTGACCAAACTCAAGGCGCTGTTCGAAGGCGGCGTGGTCACAGCCGGCAACGCATCCGGCATCAACGACGGGGCGGCGGCGCTGTTTGTCGGCAGCCGTGCAGTTGGCGAGAAGGCCGGCGCCAAACCGGTCGCACGGATTCTCTCCGCAGCCTCGGCAGCGGTGGCGCCGCGCATCATGGGCGTCGGACCGGCCTATGCGATTCCAAAGGCGCTCGAACGTGCCGGCCTGAGCCTCAAAGACATGGACATCATTGAAATCAACGAGGCGTTTGCCTCCCAGGTGCTGGGTTGCCTTCACTTGATGAAAGTCGATTTCAAGGATTCGCGCGTCAATCCGAATGGCGGTGCAATCGCCGTCGGCCACCCGCTCGGCGCCTCCGGTGCACGCATCACAATTTCGGCGGCGCGGCAGTTGCAGCGCAGCGGTGGCCGCTACGCGGTAGTGTCGTTGTGCATCGGTGTCGGTCAGGGCCTCGCGATGGTGATCGAACGCTTATGAAACAACGGCATTTACGCGTGCATCCGGGCGCCTGCCTTCGCGCAGTCACAGAAGGGTAGTCCAATGAACCCGGAAGGCATCTGGTTCCGGCGCCCGACGCCGGAGGCCATCAAGGCGCGCCATGTCGGCACCCTGCCCGGATTGATGGGCATGGAATTCGATGAAGTCGGCGATGACTTCATCCGCGGCCGCATCGCCGTCGATGAACGCAGCATCCAGCCCGCTGGCATTTTGCATGGCGGCGCTTCGGTGGTGCTGGCTGAAACGCTTGGCAGCACCGCCTGCGCCCACACGCTCAATCCGGAGACTCACTATTGCGTGGGCCTTGAAATCAATGCCAACCACGTCCGCTCGGCGCCGGCAGGCAGCGGCTGGGTAAGCGGCGTGGCGCGGCCGATTCATCGCGGCCGTTCGACCCAGGTGTGGGAGATTCGCATCAGCGACCAGCAACAGCGGCTGGTATGCATTTCGCGCCTGACCCTGGCAATCCTGCAAAAGAGGGCTGCATGAGCGAAATACTCGATCGGCTCGCGGCACGTGAATTCGGCAAGCGCCGCCGTATCACCCTGCTGCGCCACGGCAGCGTCAGCTATTTCGATGACGCCGGCCGGCCGGTGGGCAGCGACATGGTGGCCTTGAACGAACTCGGCCGGGTGCAGGCGAAGGCCGCCGGTGATCTGCTCAAGGCCGTGAAGTTTGACAAAGTGGTGGTGTCCGGCCTGCCGCGCACCATCGAAACCGCCGAACTGGTGCTGCAGCACAACCACCATGCCGCCCCGGCCTATGAAACCTGGTCGGAGTTGCGCGAGATCCGCGGCGAACGCATGCAGGACCTGCAGGACGCGGATGTCGAAGGCGCGTTTCTCGAGGTGTTTTCCCGGCCCTCGAACTTCGACGCACGGTTTCTCGGCGGCGAAACGCTGCGTGAGTTCACTAATCGCATTTTTCCGGCCTTTGCGCGCCTGCTCGCCGATCCCGGCTGGCACGAAGCGCTCCTGGTATTGCATGGCGGGACCAATCGCGCGATTCTCAGTTACTGCCTGGGCGGCGGCAAGGACGGGCGCTGCGATATTTTTCTGGGCGCCCTGCACCAGACCCCGGCCTGTATTAACCTGATCGATGTCGGCCGGGTCGACGAAGCCGATTTCGTGGTGCGCGCGGTCAACCTGGCCGCGCTTGATCTGCTGCAAGGCAAAACGCGCAAAACAACGCTGGAGGAACTGCTGGAGAAATTCCTCAAGTTCAGGAGGGGCAAATAAGGTGTTCGAAGAATTCATCGGTACCAGGCCGGTCACTGAAAACCTGCAGTTCGATGTCGGCGCCCTGACCGGGTATCTGAAAGCGCAGGTCGACGGGTTCAACGGCGAGCTGGCGATTGCGCAGTTCAAGGGCGGGCAGTCGAATCCGACCTTCAAGCTCAGCGCCGGCGGCAGGCATTACGTGATGCGCTCCAAACCCGGGCCGGCCGCCAGGCTGCTGCCCTCGGCGCACGCCATCGAACGCGAGTTCCGGGTGCAGGATGCATTGTCGAAGGCAGGGTTCCCCGCCGCCCGCATGTTCACCCTGTGCGAGGACGAATCGGTGATCGGTCGCGCCTTCTACATCATGGAGATGGTCGAAGGCCGGGTGTTGTGGGACCAGTCGCTGCCTGGCATGAGCAACAGCGAGCGTGGCGCGGTCTACGCAGAAATGAATCGCGTCATCGCACGCCTTCATGCAATGGATTACAAGGCCATCGGCCTGGAAAATTTCGGCAAGCCGGGCAACTATTTCGCCCGCCAGATCGAACGCTGGTCCAGGCAATACCGCATTTCCGAGACCGAGAAAATCCCGGCGATGGACAAACTCATCGAGTGGCTGCCGAAGAACATTCCGGCCGGCGATGAAACAGCGATCGTCCACGGCGATTACCGGCTCGACAACATGATCTTTCATCCGACCGAGCCCAGGGTGCTGGCGATTCTCGATTGGGAACTGTCGACCCTGGGCCACCCGATGGCCGATTTTTCGTATCACTGCATGAGCTGGCACATCGCACCCGGCCAGTTTCGCGGGATCCAGGGCATTGACCACGCGGGCCTCGGCATTCCGACCGAAGAGCAATACATCGCCATGTATGCAGCCAATTCCGGCAAACCGGTCAACACCGGCGACTGGGGCTTCTACCTGGCCTACAACATGTTTCGCATGTGCGGCATCCTGCAGGGCATCATGAAGCGTTACGTCGATGGCACCGCGGCAAGTCCGCAGGCGCTGGACGCCGGGCGCCGCGCCAAGCCGATGGCCGAGATGGGCTGGGCCGAGGTCGAGAAGATTTTGCAGGGCTGAATGCCGGGCGGCGCCTGCCGCGCGGATCCGACATTTTTTCAAGGGAGAGCAAGCAATGGAATTCGAATACTCGCCACGCTGCAAGGAACTGCAGTCGCAATTGCTGAAGTTCATGGATCAGCACATTTACCCGAACGAAGCCGCGCATCACGCCGAGATCGAAGCCAACCGCGCCAAGGGCAACCCCTGGGTACCGTTGCAACTGATCGAAGGCCTCAAGGTCAAGGCGCGCGAACAGGGTCTGTGGAACCTGTTCCTGCCACGCTCCGACCGCGCCCCCAACGGCGGGCTCTCCAATCTCGATTACGCACCGCTGTGTGAAATCATGGGACGGGTGCCATGGTCGGCAGAAGTGTTCAACTGTTCGGCGCCCGACACCGGCAACATGGAAACCCTCGAGCGCTACGCCAGCGAGGAAAACAAGCGCCAGTGGCTCGACCCCCTGTTGCGCGGCGAAATCCGTTCCTGCTTTTCGATGACCGAACCTGATGTCGCATCGTCCGACGCCACCAACATCCAGTCGTCGATCGAGCGCGACGGTGACCATTACGTGATCAACGGCCGCAAGTGGTGGTCTTCCGGCGCCCCCGATCCGCGCTGCCAGATCTTCATATTCATGGGCAAGACCGACCCGACCGCCGCGCGCCACTCGCAGCAGTCGATGGTCCTGGTGCCACGCGATACCCCGGGTGTCACCATCATCCGGCCACTGACGGTGTTCGGCTACGACGACGCTCCGCACGGCCATGCCGAGATGGTGTTCAAGGACGTGCGGGTACCGGTCACCAATCTGCTGCTCGGCGAAGGCCGCGGCTTCGAAATCGCCCAGGGTCGCCTCGGGCCGGGCCGCATCCACCACTGCATGCGCACCATCGGCGCCTCCGAGCGCGCACTCGAATTCATGTGCAAGCGCGCCCTCACCCGCACCGCATTCGGAAAGCTGGTTTCCGACCAGGGCGTGACCCACGAACGGATCGCCGAAGCGCGCATCATGATCGATTCCGCGCGCCTCCTGGTGCTCAAGGCCGCCTACATGATGGACACTGTGGGCAACAAGATCGCGCGCACCGAAATCGCGATGATCAAGGTACTGGCGCCGATCATGGCCGGCAAGATCATCGACTGGGCGATGCAAGTGCATGGCGCGGCCGGTGTCTCGGGCGACTTTCCGCTGGCCAGCCTGTGGGCGCATCAGCGCACGCTGCGCTTCGCCGATGGTCCGGATGAGGTACATCGCAACATGATCGCCAAGCTGGAGCTGGCCAAACACATGACCATTCCGGGTGCGGCCGACAAGGTGGAAATCCCGATCACCCGTGGTTCGTGAAAGGGAAAGCCCGATGATTGACGTGTACAGCTGGGCGACACCCAACGGCCACAAGATCCACATCATGCTCGAGGAATGCCGCCTGTCGTACCGCGCGCATCCGGTCGATATCGGCAAAGGTGATCAGTTCAAGCCGGAATTCCTGTCGATCAGCCCGAACAACCGGATCCCGGCCATGACCGATTCCGACGGGCCGGACGGCAAGCCGATTTCGCTGTTCGAATCCGGTGCGATCCTGGTCTACCTGGCGGGCAAGACCGGGAAATTTCTCGGCCGCAGCGACCGCGAGCGCTACACCACCCTGCAGTGGCTGATGTTCCAGATGGGTGGGGTCGGGCCGATGCTGGGTCAAACCCATCATTTCCGCATCTATGCACCCGAAAAGATCGACTATGCGATCAATCGCTACACAAAGGAGACCGGACGCCTGTACGGCGTGATGGACAAGCAACTCGGGAAAACCGCGTACATCGCGGGCAAGTCATACACCATCGCCGACATGGCGATCTGGCCGTGGCTGCGCAACTGGAAAGGCCAGGGCCAGAACATGGACGACTTCCCGCACCTCAAGCGCTGGTTCGACGGCATCGCTGAACGCCCGGCGGTCCAGCGCGGCATCAAGGTGCTGGCCGACCTGCGCAAACCGGTGATGGACGACAACGACAAGGAAACCCTTTTCGGGGCGACCCAGTTCGCCAAACGCTAATCGCATCACCGGGCCAGCCAGGCTGGCCCGGTTGTGGCGGCGGCCCTACAAGCCGCCGGCGCGGATCACCCCGACGCCGAGGCCTTCGATCTCGAACGGATCACGACGCAAATCGACTTCGATCGGTTCGAAATCGCTGTTTTCGGCCATCAGTTGCACCTGATGCCCCTTCTTGAAAAAGCGCTTGACCGTGACTTCGTTTTCCATCCGCGCCACCACGATCTGGCCGTTGCGCGCGTCGCGCTGCGAATGCACCGCCAGCAAGTCACCGTCGAGGATGCCGATGTCCTTCATCGACAAGCCCTTGACCTTGAGCAGGTAATCGGCCTTCGGCTTGAACATGCCAGGGTCGACCGGCAGGTTCTTTTCAACATTTTCCTCCGCCAGGATCGGGCTGCCGGCCGCCACCCGGCCGATCAGCGGCAAGGCCACGATCGATTGCATGGCGCCGGAAATCTGCTCGGCCAGCTGGATGCCGCGGGCGGTTCCGCTGGCGATCTCGATTGCCCCTTTCCTGGCCAGCGCACGCAGGTGCTCTTCGGCGGCGTTAGGCGAACGGAAGCCGAACATGGTGGCGATTTCGGCACGGGTCGGCGGCATGCCGGTGCGCTTGACGGCGTCGCGGATGAAGTCGAGGATCTCGGATTGCCGGGAAGTTAAGCCGATGGTCATGGACTGGCCCTGAAGGTTTGACTGTCTTTTTATACAGCAAGCAACGGAGAAATGCAAGTTCCATGAAAACCGCAATTGCCAACGCGAATCCATACCCGACCCGCGACGGTTCGGAAATCCGCGAACTGATGCATCCTGCATTGCATGGCAAAAGCCATGGCGCGGCGCGCCAAAGTCTCGCCGAAGCCACCATTTATCCGGGTCAGAAAACGCTGATGCACCGCCATCTGGTCAGCGAGGAGCTATATCACGTCACCAGCGGCTGCGGCCGGATGGCATTGGGCGAGAAGGTCTTCGACGTCGGCGCTGGCGATACCGTATGTATCGCGCCGGGCACCGAGCACTGGATCGAGAATACCGGCACCGCGCCGCTCAGGGTCCTATGCATGTGCGCCCCGGCTTATGCGCACGACGACACTCTGTTGACCACAGCCTGATCATTGCCACGACGCGGCACAGCAGCGCTGTGACGAAAAACGTCAGCGCTCAGAACGACAGCGCGTTGACTGCCTCGATGAGCTCATCCGTTGTGGCGAAACGCGCAGCCGGATCCTTGGCCAGCATGCGGTCGACCACCGGCTGAAAGCGCGCCAGACGCGTTGGCAGGGGCGGCGCCGGCACCATCACGTGGCTGTGCAGCACCTGATGAAAATCGGCGCCTGCGAACGGCTTGTTGCCGCACAGCATTTCATGGAACACCACGCCCAGGCTGTAGATGTCGGTCTGCGGCCCAAGCGGTTTGCGGGTGATCTGCTCGGGCGAGACATAGGATGGCGTGCCGACAACCCGGCCGTCGGGCGTCAGGGTGGTGTCGACCCGCACCCGCTTGGCAGTGCCGAAATCGGTCACTACGAAGGCGTTGGCCGAGCGCACCATGATGTTTGCGGGCTTGACGTCGCGGTGCACAATGCCCGCACCATGCAAGGCACCAAGGCCTGCCGCGACCTGCCCCACGATCCGGCAAGCCAGATGCGGAGCGATTCCCTGGGTGAGAAAACCCGCCAGGTCTCCCATCGGGAAGAACTCGAACGCGACCCAGGGTTCGCCATCAGCGGTCAGGCCCCGATCGAGCACCGCCGCCAGGTTTGGATGACGCACCGCGCCTGCGGTTTCGATTTCACGTGCGAATCGTTCAAGGGTGACGTCCCGGTCCTCGTCGGCAGCGTGCCCCAGCATCTTGATCGCCGCCTGCACCCCGGACTGGTCGCGCCCGAGCAACACCTGGGTACCGACACCACGCGCCAGACGCTTTTCAATCCGGAAGCGGCCGATTCTGGCGGGCAACGCAGCGGGATCAGCCACGGCACTGCGCACCCGCTCGCCAGCCGATTGCGCGTGCGCGCGCGCCAGGCGGGCATCGACCGCGCGCGTGACCTCCTCGACCGCCAGCGGCTTGGTGATGAAGTCATCGGCACCAAGTTCCATGCCCTTGCGAAAGATCTGCCGATGCCCTACCGAAGTGATGAGTATCAGTGGCAACGTCGCCGTCGGCGGGTCGGCGCGCAAGGTCTCCAGCAGTTCCAGGCCGCTCTTGCCTGGCAGCCGGATGTCGGACACCACCAGATCGGGCAGGGTCTTCCTGATCTGCGGCAACGCCTCCTCGGCCGAACCGAAGCTGCGTACCGTGTGCCTGGCCGAGCGCAATACCGCCACCAGCCAGCCACGAATCGCGTCGTCGTCGTCGACCACCAGAATTTCAGCCATCATTGCCCGCCTGCCGACTTGAAGGCTCGAAGATCACTACAGACAGCAATGGTCGCGCAAGCCGGGCGCCGCGGACAGGCGCCCGGAAGACCCGGGCATCGCGCAATCCCTGGCGTGCCATTTACTAGGCGCCGCGCAGGCGCGCCGCGCGAACCAGCAGGATCGCGACCAGCGGAATCACCAGTCCGATCACCGATGCGGTGACGAACAATTCGCCCAACTGGCTATAGTCGGCCGGCACCTTGACTGCTTTGGTGACCGGATCCCTCACCTCGCGCGCGATGACAAACACCTGGTTGAGGTACTTGGTGCCCAGCTGCGAGGCAGATAGCGCGAGATTGGTGAATGAGGCCATCACTGCGAAATAGGTTGCCTTGAGCCGTTCCGGCGCCGAGTTGGCGATCCACGCCAGCATCGGCACCATCGCGATCTGCCCCAGCGGTGACTCGAGGGCGGTATCGAGCAAGGCGATGAAGCGGGCGTCGACCACACCGCCGGTGTGCGCCGCGGTCCATTCATGCACCCCGTAGAACATGCCGATCTGTGGCAGAGCCATCACCGATCCGATCACCGTCAACAGCGCCACTACGGTATAGATCGAACGCTCGGCCATGAAACGCCGAAACGCCACCAGGCCGGCGAGCGCCACGACGCTTGCAACAAGCGACAACTGCGAAAGAAACTGCTGGTCGAACTTGAGCACATCGATCATCCACCACGACGACCCGGCGCCGGTGCCGGGAATTGCGCGAAAAATGAAGATCACCGTTGCCGTGCCGATCAGGGTTGCGCGCGCCGGCGGATCGAGTTCACGCAACAGGCGCCACATCAGGAACAGCACGATGCTGATCGAGGCGGCAAAAATGGTTTCCTGGCCATACTTGAAGTCGCTCAAGCCCACCGACACGGCGATCATCGCGAACACCAGGCCACCGCCGAGAATCCACCAGTTGACCGGCGGTGACTCGCCGGCCGCGCGCTGCTGGTCCGGCGCCCGGCGCCGCAACCACGCCGCGAACAGGACGCCACCGACCGAGACGAAGGGAATGATGAGTGCGCAATAGTAGACGTTGAGGTAGGCCGCGATCTTCGCCGCCTCCGGCAATGCCCCGACACCGGACATGAAGAACACATTGACCAGCGCCACCAGGATGCCGCCGCCGACGATCGCAACCCGGCCCAGGGTCTGCATGGTGGTGTGCATGGCGCGCAGTTCGTCGGCCGCGATCTCGCGCCCGTCGGAATGCTGGCGCGGCACCGCCTCGACCGTCATGGCATCGGCCACCACATCCTGCACCATGTAGCCCACCGGCGACAGGATCGCCGCCAGCACATACCAGCGCTCGGCCGGCATGATCGCGCGCATCATTGCCGGGTCGGCCAAGAGGCCGATCATGATCGAAATGCTGGCAGCGAGCAGCATGGCCCCAAAAAAAACCAGCCATTCCTTCCAGCGCCAGATCAGGTCGACCAGATGACCGACCGGCATTTTCAAGGCCCACGGCAACACCGCCCAGAAACTCAGTGCTGCGAGGAACTGGGCCGACAGGCCGAGGTAGTCCTTGACAAAAAAGGTGCCGACAATCGACGTCAGGCCGGAAATGCCGGCCGCCACGTACACCATCAGCGGCGGCAGGAAGCTCAGGCGGAACGAACGAAGCAGAGAAGAAGTATCCATGGGTCGCAAGTGTACTGGTTGGCGGTCGGTCAGACGTGAGTCCGCGATCACCCTGCCATTCCTGCAAACCGGCACCACTATCGATCACTGCCAGCAACATGACAGCCTCGTCAGGGGCATGTCATGGTCGTGAACCAGGCAATTCTCAATTTTTCGCGAACCACTCCCCATGTGCCCCCACCAGGGCCTGCATCGCGGCCGCCCCAAGTTGGGCACGTGCCGCCGGATCATCCCGCAGGTAGGCCTGCCAAAAGGCTACGGACACACGCTCGACCAGCGGCGCGTGGATAGTCCGGTTGGCGTCGCTCCAGCGACGCCCTTGCGGATCGCCATTGAACAACATGTGATCCGCACCGGCCAACACCAGCAGGTACTTGTCGGGTCCGGGCATGGCCTGGAAAGGAAGTCGCCGCTCCTCTGGCGTGGTGTCATTCAGGAGGGGCACCCGGTCTTCAGTGCCGGTGAGACTGAGGAAGGGAATCCTGATGCGTCCGGAGCGCTCGCGATTGCCCAGTTCGCTGCCCTCACCAACCGGGCTGAACGCAATCGCCGCGCGAATCCGCCGGTCAGCCATTTGCGACACGACCGAAATGGTGGTGCGGGCGCCGAATGAGTGACCACTGATGCCGACGCGGTCAAGGTTGGCCGCGGCCAGCAATGGATCGCCGGCACGACGGCGACGCGCCAGTTCGTCGAGCACGAAAGCCATGTCCTGCACACGCAACAGCGCGTTCTCGAGGTTCATCGCGCGCTTCAGGCTGGCGAATGCCGCCAACGGGTTGCGATCCTTCCATAAGGCCTCATCGCTGCCGTGATGCTGCAGGTGGACTGACAGAAAACCGTTGGCCGCCCACACCTGCCCCCAGCGCTCGCCGCCGGCGCGCGAGCCGCCAAGTCCATGAGAAAACAGGATCACCGGCGCGGCGCCGGCGCCTCCCGGCAGATGCAGGCGAACCGGTACTTCACGTCCGCGTGCAGGATCGATCCACGACTGGTCAACAGCCGTCGATGGTGCCGCCACGCCTTCAGCCGGCGCAGCAAATCCGGTTTGCGCCAGACTGGCGCCGGCTACGCATGCGAGGAAATCGCGACGATCCATCACTCCGAGTCTAGGCACGGCAGGGCGCACAAGCTGTGAAGTCTTGTAAGCGAATGCAAGCACCGGGCGTCGCGTTGGCGCACGGCCGGCAATCGCGCCGGCTCAATGGCGGGTGCCGCTTGCAGCCCCCGGGCTGGGCAGAAATACCTGGGCCGCATCGATGGCGTCGAACCCGTAATGTCGATTGCAAAACTCGCAGTCAACCGACACCCTGCCCTGCTCGGCCAGGATGCTGTCGACTTCCGGGCGCCCCAGCATGCGCAGCATGTCGGCCACCCGCGCCTTCGAGCAGGTACAGCGAAAATAAGGGCGGCGCTCGTCGAACAGGCGCAAGTCGAACTCGTGAAACAGGCGGCGGATCACCTCGCGCGGTGGCAGGGTCAACATTTCCTGGGCGGTGATGGTGTGCGCCAGCACGGTGGCATCGTCCCAGCGCGACGCAGCCGCGCGCGGATGGCCGCCGGCGTCAGGGATTCTCTGGATCAGCAGCCCGGCCGCTCGATTCCCGTCGGCGGCGAGATAGATGCGTGTTTCGATCTGCTCGGAGCGCTCCATGTAGGTCTGCAGCGCCGCGCCCAACAGCGCGCCTTCGATCGGCACCACGCCCTAATAGGCCGCCTGGCCGTTGCCCGGATCAAGCGTGATCGCGATCTTGCCGTCGCCGATCATGCCGGCCAGCGTGTGGCTGCCGACATCGGATGGCACTGCCCCCAGTTTCGCCGTCGCGCGCATCGCAAGATCGGCATGGCATTCCACCACCATCAGGCGAACCGGTGCGTCAGCGGCCGCAGCCTGCGCCTGCAGCACCAGGGCGCCCTCGAACTTGATGCTCGAGGACAGCAATGCGGCGGCGGCCATCGCCTCGCCCAACAGGCTCTGCACCGGATCCGGGTAGGCGTGCCGCGTCAGCACCTCGCGCCAGGTGGCATCCAGGTTGACCACCGCGCCGCGCACATCCGCGCTGTCAAATAGAAACGTCTGCAGACAATCGCTCATGCGTTCGCTCGAAACTTGCCTCTGCACCGGCGGCTTGCAGCGGCGACCGGGGTTCGGCGGGATTTATGTGAAAGTCTGACGGCAACCGCAGCACGCTGGTGCGATGACCGGCAACGCATGCCGCGGTGATGCACGAAACGGCCGGTCACGCAAAACGGTCTGCCAGCCTGCCCTGCAGACCGCAAACCGGGCCTCAGTATAATCTGGCGCTCCACCCACCATGTTCGCCGCCCCATGAAAACCATCGAAATCAAGCGCCTGGCCGACCTCAAGGGTCTGGTCGGCCAGGAAATCGCGATCAGCGACTGGCTCGTCATCACCCAGGAGCGGGTCGACAAGTTCGCCGAGGCCACCGGCGACTTCCAGTGGATCCATGTCGACCCGGTGAAGGCCCGCGAATCGCCATTCAAGACGACCATCGCCCACGGCTTCCTGACCCTTTCGCTGCTGCCGCATTTCACCGGCGAATGCATCACCATGCCGAGCGTGCGCATGGGTGTGAACTACGGCCTCAACAAGGTGCGCTTCGCCAATTCGGTCGCGGTCGGATCGCGACTGCGCGCGCGCTTCACCTTGAAGGAAGTCGAGGACATCGCCGGCGGCGTGCAGATGACGATGCTGGCGACGATGGAAATCGAGGGCGTCGAGAAGCCGGCCTGCATCGCCGAAAGCATCAGCCGGCGTTACGAATAACGCAGGACGCGGCCGCACGATGGACTTGAGACTGTTGCAGATCCGCCTCGCACGTCCGGACGAGGCCGAGGCCATCGCGCTATTGTCGCGCGACACCATCGAAGCCGGCCTGCCGTGGCGCTGGCGGGCGCCGGAAGTGTCGCGCTTCATCCAGTCCGAACGCCACAACGTGATCGTCGCACCGCTTGACGATGCGCTGCTTGGCTTCGCGGTCATGAGCTACAACGATCTCGATGCCTATCTGGCATTGCTGGCGGTCGCACCGCAGGCGCGGCGCACCGGCCTGGCGCGGCGCCTGCTGGGTTGGCTGCTCAAGACCGCTGATGTGGCCGGCATCGCCACCCTGAACGTCGAATTGCGCGAGGACAACGTCGCCGCACTGCGACTCTACGAGGAGGCCGGCTTTGTCGAGCACAAGCGCAAGGCCGGTGGCTACTATGGTCGCGTCAATCAGGTTTGCATGCGCCTGACGCTCCGGCCCCAGGAAACATCGATTTGAACGCAGCCGAAAAAACGGTTCGCGACTATCTGTCAGCGATGGAAGCGCGCGATCTGGCGGCTGCCCGCAGCTTCCTCGCGCCGGGCTTCAAGATGGAGTTTCCGGGCCCGGTGCGGATGACCGGGCTTGATGAACTGCTGGCGTGGGCGGCACCGCGCTACCGCTTCGTGCGGAAAACCTACAGCCGGTTTGATACCTGCGGCAACGACGCCGGTGCCGTGGTGTACTGCTTTGGCACCCTTGCCGGCACCTGGCCCGACGGCAGCACTTTTGCCGGTGTCCGCTTCATCGACCGCTTCACCCTGCAGGGCGGCCTGCTGGTCGACCAGACGGTCTGGAACGATCTTGGCGAAGTCAGGCCGGCCGCCGTTGATAAGCCCACACAATGAGCAAACCGCCGGCCAGCACCATCGGCAGGCTCAGCCACTGCCCCATCGAAAGACCAAACGACAGCAGCCCCAGAAAGCCGTCCGGCTCGCGCGCGAACTCGGCGACAAAGCGGAACAATCCGTAGCCAAGCAGGAAAGCGCCGGCGATCGCCCCCGCCGGCCGCGCCCGGCGCGCATACATCCAGAGCAGTACAAACAAGGCCAGGCCTTCGAGCCCGAACTGGTACAGCTGCGACGGGTGGCGCACCACGCCGTCGCCCGCCTGCGGAAAAACCATGCCCCAGGGCAGGTCGGTTGCCCGGCCCCACAGTTCACCATTGATGAAATTGCCAAGGCGGCCGCAGGCGAGCCCCAGCGGCACCGCCGGGGCGATGAAATCCATCACGTTCCAGAAACCCAGCTTGCGGCTTTTCGCGTACAGGAACATCGCCGCCAACACGCCAAGAAAGCCGCCATGAAACGACATGCCGCCGGCCCACACGGCGGGAATTTCCGCCAGGTGCTCAAGGTAATACGCCGGCTTGTAGAACAGTACGTAGCCCAGGCGCCCGCCGAGGATCACCCCGAGCACGCCGTAAAAGAGCACATCGTCGATCATCCGCGCATTCCAGCCAAGCGCAGGCTGCTGCCGTGCGCGCAAGCGACACAGAGCGATAAAGGCGACAAATGCCGCCAGATACATCAGGCCATACCAGCGAATCGCCAGCGGACCGATCGACACGGCGATTGGATCGAAATTCGGGTGGGTGAGCATGCGGCTTTCGTCGCGCCATACGCTGATCGGCGTTGGCGTCGGCAAGCGTCAAATATGCGATTGTGCCGCAAGGGCGACGAAACGCTTGAGCACGGCTGAAGGGTTGTCCTGGCGCCATGCCAGACCGACCTCCAGAACCGGTCGCGCGCCGCGCAGCCGGCGGTACGCGACCCCGGGCCGCTTCAGGCTCATGATCGATTCCGGCACCAGAGCCACCCCCATGCCCGCCGACACCAGCGAGATGATGGTCTGCATCTGGATCGCTTCCTGCACGATGCGAGGTGAAAACCCGGCCAGCGCGCAGCCGCCGATGATCGCGTCATACAGCCGCGGCGCCACGTGGCGCGGGCTGCAGATGAAGGGTTCGCCCGCAAGCCCGGCCAGCGCCAGGGCTGCGCCGCGCGTCGCCCGCGGATGGTTTTCCGGCAGCGCAACCACCAGGGACTCGCTGACCAGCGGGCGGTATGCCAATGCCGCGAAGTCTGCCGCGCGCGATCCCGGATTGGCCAATTCCCCGCCAAGCGGTCCCAGCAAAATGCCGGCGTCGCTGCGGCCGGCGCGCAGGTCGGCGATCTGAACGTCGGTCGTCGCTTCGCGAAGGTTCACACGCACGCCGGGGAACCTGCCGGTGAAGCGGCGCAGTAGATCGGGCAGGAACGAGTAGTCGACGATACTCACGAATGCAAGCGCCAGTTCGCCCTGATCGCCGGCGGCTGCGCTGCGCGCGCTGCCGGCCAGGCGCCCGGCGGCGGCCAGCACCTGCCGGGCATCCGGCAGCAACACCCGGCCGGCGTCAGTCAGCGCGACCCTGCGCTGGCTGCGCTCGAACAGCGGCACGCCAAGTTCGGTTTCCAGCGCCCGAATCGCACGTGACAAGGGCGGCTGCGCCATTGCCAGCGTCTGGGCGGCGCGACCGAAATGCAGGTGTTCCGCCACCGCCACGAATTGACGCAATAGTCGCAAATCCATTTCAATACTTTTCAGGTATCAATCGTGTCAGTTTAATGTATTGGAGGTTTCAATTGAAGCGGGTTAAATTGGTGCCCGGCGTTCGCGATGTCGCGGCCTGCCGGTCGAGTCGCCGCCTGTGTAGTGCCGGCTGTCCGCTGGCCGCCCGCGGTGCATCGATCAGTTGCCATCGCGACACGCCAGTGCTATCTTGCGCGCCCGCGACCGCCGAATAACCCGCTCTTTCACCAACCCACGGAGAGACTCGTCATGGCCGACCCAAAACCCCTCAACTGGCGTTCCAGAGCGATCACCGGCGGCGTCAATCGCAGCCCCAACCGCGCGATGCTGCGTGAAGTCGGCTTCACCGACAGTGATTTCGACAAGCCGATCGTCGGCGTCGCCAATGGTCATTCAAACATGAACCCGTGCAACGCCGGCATCCAGCCGCTGGTCGACCGCGCGATGGGCGCGTTGAAGGAAGGCGGCGCGATGCCGCAGGTCTTCGGCGTGCCGACAGTGACCGACGGCATCGGCATGGGTACCGAAGGCATGAAGTATTCGCTGATCTCGCGTGAAGTGATCGCCGACGCCATCGAGACCGCGGTCAACGGCCAGATGATGGACGGCGCGCTGGTGGTCGGCGCCTGCGACAAGAACATGCCTGGCGGCATGATGGCGCTGGCGCGGATGAACATTCCCGGCATCTACGTCTACGGTGGCACCATCAAGCCCGGCCTGTGGAAAGGCCAGCCGGTCAATCTGGTATCCGCCTTCGAAGCCGTGGGCGCCTTCTCCGCCGGCAAGATGAGCAAGGAAGACTATGACGGCATCGAGCGCAACGCCTGCCCCACTCACGGCGCCTGCGGCGGCATGTACACCGCCAACACCATGTCGTCTTCCTTCGAGGCGCTTGGCATGTCGCTGCTCGGCTCTTCTTCGATGGCCAACCCGGATGGCGAAAAGGCCGACAGCGCCGCCCAGTCCGCGCTCGCCCTGATCAACGCCATCCGCCTCGACCTGCGGCCGCGCGACATCATCACCCGCAAATCGATTGAAAACGCGGTGTCGCTGATCATGGCCACCGGCGGTTCGACCAACGGCGTGCTGCACTTCCTGGCGATCGCCGCCGCCGCCGAGGTCGAATGGACGATCGACGACTTCGAACGCGTGCGGGTGAAAACCCCGGTGCTGTGCGACCTCAAACCATCGGGCAAGTACATGATGACCGACCTGCACCGCGCGGGCGGCGTGCCGGTGGTGCTCAACATGCTGCTCGAGCATGGCTGCCTCAATGGGGATTGCATGACCATCACCGGCAAGACCATCGCAGAAGAGCTGGCCAACTGGCGCAAGACGCCCGATGGCGAGGTAATCCGTCCGTGGGATCGCCCGATGTACGCGCAAGGCCATCTGGCGATCCTGAAAGGCAACCTTTCTCCCGATGGTTGCGTGGCCAAGATCACCGGCCTGAAGAATCCGTCGATCACCGGTCCGGCCCGCGTTTTCGACTCGGAAAACGAGACCATGCAGGCGATCACCGCCGGCCAGATCAAACCTGGCGACGTTCTGGTGATTCGCTATGAAGGCCCGAAGGGCGGCCCCGGCATGCAGGAAATGCTGGCGCCAACCTCGGCCCTGATCGGCCAGGGCCTCGGCGATTCGGTAGGCCTCATCACCGATGGCCGCTTCTCCGGCGGCACCTGGGGCATGGTGGTGGGTCATGTAACACCGGAAGCCTACGAAGGCGGCCTGATCGCGCTGATCGAGGAAGGCGATTCCATCACCATCGACGCCCACACCCTCAGCCTGCAGCTCAACGTGGCCGACGCGCTGATTGCGACACGCCGCGCGGCATGGAGGAAGCCGGCACCGCGCTATACCCGCGGCCTGATGGCCAAGTACATGAAACTTGTCGGTCCGGCAACCCGTGGCGCGGTGACCGACCATGATTGAAGCAAGCCTCTCCCAACCAGCAGTGGAATCGAGCCGACCATGAAACGACCTTCCTTCAACGCGGTGGCCGTCGAAAGCGCACGCCGCGACCCGGACACCCGCAGCCTCGAAGTCAATCTGGTGGACGCCAAGGGCAACACCCAGAACATCGTACTCGGCAATGACGCCGTCAGCCATTTGCTGGGCGCGATCTTCCAGAAGCGCATGCAGGACCCGACCAAGGATTTCTTTCTCGACGAATCGATTCCGATCGGCGGCATCACCACGTTCCGCCTGGCCAGCGGCCATACCGGCCTGCGCCTGCACCTGACGCCGCTCGAGGTGTTCGACGTTTCATTTGAGCCGGATTTCCAGGCCGACCTGCAACGCGCATTCCGTTACCTGGCCGACAACAGCACAGGCGCCTGACGGAACCCTTCTGCGCCGGCCCGGACTACTTGCGCAGGCCGAGCGCGGCGCCGAGCCTTTCGTAAAAATCGACCTGCTCGCGCGCAAACTTCTCGGTTTCGGCCGGCGAGCGGATCGCCGGAATCGCGCCAAAGCCGGCATTGCCCTTGATCCAGTCCGGATCCATCGCCAGCCGCTTGAGCACGTCGACCCATTTCGCCACCACCTCCGGCGGCAAGCCCGGCGGGCCGTACAAGCCGCTCCAGCCCATCACTGCTTCCATCGGCGCCAGGCCAAGCTCGCGCGCGGTCGGAATCTCGGGATACTCCTTGAGTCGTTCGGTGGTCGTCGTCAGCAAGCCGCGCATGGTGCCGGCCTTGAGTTGCCCGCCCAGGGTCGGCAGGTTGTTGCACAGGAACTGCACCTGGCCCGAGAGCACGGCGGCTGTCGCTTCGCCGCCGCCCTTGTAACCGATCTGTTCGGCCGAATTCGACGGCAGACCGGCGGACTTGAGCAATATCTCCACCGCCATGTGTTGAGTCGTTCCGGGTCCGGCGGTCGCATAGTTGAGCTTGCCGGGGTCGGCCTTGAGCGCCGCCAGCAGGTCACGGATGGTCCGATGCGGGGAGTCGCCCTTGACCACGCAGGCGACAGGATTGAAATCGAGCAACGAGAGCATGGTGAAGTCGTTCCATTTGTAGGGCGTCTTCGAATCCAGTGCCGGGCTGATCGCCTGCGAGCCGCCACGCGCAATCAACAGCGTATAGCCATCCGGCGCGCTGCTGCGCACCCGCTGCGAACCGATGGTGCCGGAGGCGCCGACGATGTTCTGCATCACCAGCGGCTGGCCCATGTATTTGCTGGCGAATGCCGCCAGATTGCGGCCCGATGCGTCGCTGTCGCCGCCGGCGGCATAGGGCGCGATCAGGGTGATCGGCCGGTTTGGATAGGGTTGTGCGGCAGCCGGCAGGCTGAGCATGGTGGCCAGCAGCGCCAGCACCGTGGCAAAGCCCTGCCAATTTGAATGATTCACTTTCCTGTCTCCGGTTACGTTGCATTTTTTCGGTTTTCGGGATTGCCCGCGCGGCACTTCGTGGCGCCTCTGGCAGTGCCGCATTCAGCGCAACCATGCGCAGCAAGCCCACATAGTTTACGATTCATTTTCCAGTCATCGCAATCCACGGTTCCATGTCCACCATCCCGACCTTCGTATCCACACCCATGCCGCCCGGCCCGATTGCCGGCCCGTCAGCCTGGCTTGGCCCCGACCTGGCGTGCCGAGACGATTGGATTTACCGCCTCCGCACGGAGGAAATCGCCGAGATCGACGCCGCAGTGCGCCATTTCAAGGCCAGCGGCGACCCGATGGAAGCGATCAGCCGGCAGACATTTCCGCTGCCGAAACTTGGTCCGCGGCTCGACCAACTGTTGCACGAGTTGCTCGAAGGGCGTGGTTTTGTGATGTTGCGCGGCTTGCCGGTCAAGCGCTACGATCTCGAATCCGCGGCAATCGCCTACCTCGGGCTCGGCCGCCATTTCGGCAGCTTGCGCAGTTCCAATGGCAAAGGGCATTTGCTGGGGCACGTGAAGGATGTCGGCGCCGACATCAAGGATGGCAACACGCGGTTCTATCAAACCAGCCGGCGCCTTGAATATCACACCGACTCCGCCGATCTAGTCGGGCTGTTGTGCCTGCAGACCGCGAAAAGCGGCGGTGAATCGTTCCTCGCCAGCTCGATGACGATCTACAACGAAATCCTGCGTCGCCGGCCCGACCTGCTGCCGGCGGCGTTCCTGCCGTTTGCGACCGACCGTCGTGGCGAAGTGCCGGCCGGCATGCTGCCCTGGTTCGAGATTCCGATTTTCAACTGGCATGCGGGCAAGCTGTCGGCGATCTACCTGCGCCACTACATCGAAGAGGCGCAACGCCGCTTCGCCGCCGCGCCACGCCTGACGCCCGCGCAAATCGAGGTGATGGACCTGATCGACGAATTGGTCAATGATCCGGCAATCCATCTGCAGATGGCGTTCGAACCTGGCGACATGCAGTTTCTCCACAATCACCAGATCCTGCACTCACGCAACGATTTCGAAAACTGGCCTGAGCCGGAACGCCATCGCCACCTGCTGCGGCTGTGGATGGCGCCCGCATCCGGGCGCCCGCTGCCGCCGGTATTCGCGCCGCGCTACGGCGGCGTCACCGCCGGCGATCGCGGCGGCATCATCGTTCCCGGCACACGGCTGTCGGTATCACTCGCGGCCGGGTAGAATCAGGGCATGCTGGACCAACGCGCACGTACCCTTCTCAAGACTCTGGTCGAGAGGTATATCGCCGACGGCCAGCCGGTCGGATCACGCGCGCTGTCGCGCTATTCGGGGCTTGACCTGTCGCCAGCGACAATCCGCAATGCGATGGCCGACCTTGAGGAGCTCGGTTTCATTGCCAGCCCGCATACCTCCGCGGGACGGATCCCGACGCCGCGCGGCTACCGGCTATTTGTCGATACCTTGATGACGGTGCGGCCGCTTGACGAAGCGGCGCGCCTGGAAATGCGTGAACATCTGCTGCCGGACCAGCCACAGCGCCTGATCAGCGCGGCCGCCCAGATGCTCTCGGAGCTGTCGCAATTCGCCGGCGTGGTGATGGCGCCCAAACGACAGACCACGTTCCGGCATATCGAGTTTCTCAATCTCTCCGAGAAGCGCGTTCTGCTGATTCTGGTCACCCCGGACGGCGATGTGCAAAACCGCATCCTGTTCACCAGCACCCCGTACAGCCAGTCGCAGTTGATCGAGGCGGCCAATTTCATCAACCAGCACTATGCCGGTGTCGAGTTCGACCTGATCCGCGGCCGCATCCGCGAGGAACTCAAGGAACTTCGTGAAGACATCATGCGCCTGACCCAGGCCGCGATGGAGGCCGGCGGCCAGGCCCTGGCCGACAGCAGCGACAGTTATATCCTGTCGGGCGAGAAGAACCTGCTCGGCGTGTCCGACCTTTCGTCCAACATGGAGCGCCTGCGCCGCCTGTTCGACATGTTCGAGCACAAGACCGGCCTGATGCAATTGCTCGAAACCTCAAGCCATGCCGAAGGCGTGCAGATATTCATCGGTGGCGAATCCAAGCTGGTACCGCTCGATGAAATGAGCGTGGTCACCGCGCCCTACGAAGTCGATGGCCGGATTGTCGGCACGCTCGGCGTGATCGGACCGACCCGCATGGCGTACGAACGGGTGATTCCGATCGTCGACATCACTGCGCGCCTGCTGTCGAACGCATTGTCCGGGCAGAACGACTAGGACCCTTTTCACGAGTGCCGAGTTATCGCCCGCAACCGCAATTCCGCCATGGCACTACGCCCAGAACCGGGATTCTGCTGACCAATCTCGGCACCCCCGATGCACCGACGCCGGCCGCGACGCGCCGCTTCCTCAAGCAGTTTCTGTCGGACCCGCGGGTGGTCGAGATCCCGCGCGCCGCGTGGTGGCTGATCCTGAATGGCATCATCCTCAATACCAGGCCGAAAAAATCGGCGGCGAAGTACCAGACCATCTGGACCAGTGAAGGCTCGCCGCTGAAGGTGCACAGCGAGCGCCAGGGCAAGATGCTGGCCGGCTACCTGCACGAACGCGGCATTCCGGATATCGAAGTCGCACTCGGCATGCGCTACGGCAACCCATCGATCGCCGCCGGCCTTGATGATCTGGTGGCTCGCGGTTGCGACCGCATCCTGGTAGTGCCGCTGTATCCGCAGTACGCAGCCAGCACCACCGCCAGCACATTCGACGCTGTCGCCGACTGGGGCCGCAACATGCGCAACCTGCCGGCGCTGGATTTCATGCGCAATTTCCACGACCATCCGGCCTATATCGCGGCGTTGGCGGCCAGCGTACGCGAACACTGGTTGCGTGAAGGTGGTCGGCCGGCGATGCTGGTCATGAGCTTTCATGGCCTGCCGCAGTACACCTTGACTCAGGGCGATCCCTATCACTGTGAGTGCCTGAAAACCGGTCGCCTGCTGGCTGAGGCCCTTGGCCTTGCGCCCGACGCCTACCGCGTCACCTTTCAGTCGCGTTTTGGCAGGGCGCAATGGCTCAAGCCCTACACCGGCGATACCCTGGCGCAACTAGGTTCGGCCAAACACCAGCGGATTGACGTGATCTGTCCCGGGTTTGTCAGCGACTGCCTTGAAACCCTGGAGGAGATCGCCATCGAAGGCAAGGAGACCTACCAGCATGCCGGTGGCGGCACCTACACCTATATTCCCTGCCTGAACGAGCGTGACGACTGGCTGCATGCGTTGATCGACATTGTCACTCCGCACCTGGCGGCACTTGATCGTCCGTCGCCGGCAACCAGCGCCGACCGCGCGGCGGTACGCGCGCGGGCACTGGCACTTGGAGCCACACAGTGAAACCATGGAGCGGGCTGCCTGCCCTGGCAGTCGACGACAACGAAGACAGCCGAAAGCTCGCGTCACTCATGCTCAAGCGCGAAGGCATGATCGTCACCCAGGCCGAAGACGGGCGGCAAGCGCTGGATATCGTCAGCAACAATTCGCCAGCCCTGGTGTTGATGGACCTTGAAATGCCGGTCATGAGCGGGCTGGAGGCGATGCGGGCGATCCGCGCGCTGGCACCGGCCCGCCCGGTGAAGATCGTTGGGCTATCCGCCCACGCAGACGAATCCGCGAAAACCGCCTGCCTGGCTGCGGGCGCCGACGCTTACCTGGTCAAGCCGATGCGCATGGCCGACCTGCAAGGCGTGCTGGCCCGGGTTTTTGGCAGCGGCTGAACCCGCCATTGCAGGCGACGGGCCCTGGGCGCGCCGCGGCCAAGCCCTCCGCCATCATTCCGGATCGGGCAGCACCAGGAGGCGCACCGGATGGGCAACCCCGTCGGCGATCCTGACCAGGCCCAGAAACCCGCCGGCCGGATCATAGGCACGTGCGGCGTCGGTGTGAGTCGCCGGCGCCGGCGCCAACGCGATGCGCTGTCCAAGCTTGAGGCGCGCGGACTGCGCTGCGTCGAACTCGACCCGCGGCAAGCCGGCCACCATGACATCGGTCGGCAGCAGGCACGCATCGCGTGCCTCCGCTGTCATCGCTTCGATCGCTGCGGCGTCATGCGCCGCGGCGATCGACAAATCGCCGATCGCCTCGCGGCGCAGTGCGACAAGGTGCGCGCCGCACCCCAGCGTGCGCCCGATATCCTCGGCCAGCGTACGCACATAAGTGCCTTTGCTGCAGCG
>JANPGJ010000123.1:0-2497 GCA_031423955.1 Burkholderiales bacterium | reverse complement strand
TTACCCGGGCTTCGGTCATTTCCTGCGCGAGCGGTGCGCGTGCTGCAAACGGCGCGACTGCGGCGCAGCAAAGCGCAACCAACATGTTGCGGCGTTTGCGGAATAGCGGCGCGGCCTTGGCCACTGGATTACCTGAAACCTACTCGCAGAGTCAACTGCACATGCCGCTGATCCTGCTGCATCGAATTGAAAGTAAAGCTGCTGGAAACCGGGTGAAACACGCGCTGATTGAACAAGTTGTAGATGCCTGCATCGACATTCACATTGGACGCCAGACGCAGGTTCGACAACACCAGATTGGAACTCGCATGCCCAGGCACGGTGTCGAGCTGGCCCAGACGCCGGCTGATGCCCTGCATCGACAAGGTCAGCCAGGCTGAGCCACCCACCGGCATCGCCACTCGCAGCTTGGCCAGACGGCCCGGGGAATCGTTGACCGGCGCGGCGCCGGAAGCGTCGCGTACACGCTGCAGCGAGAACGAAAGATTGGCCTGCGCGCCATTGGCCCAGCGATACCCGCCTTCAAGATCGGCACCCTGGCCGCGCAATGCACCACCATTGACAAACACCTGGGCGCCGTCCGCCGGATCGGTAACCTGTGCGATCACATCGCTCATTTGATAGAACCAGGCATTGATACCGGCTGTCCAGCGCCCGAGACTGCGATTGACGGCAAGATCAAGACTTCGAATGCGCTCGGGCTTGAGCGACGGATTGGCTTTCGAAGCCGGCGTCGCCGCAGGGGTGGCGTAAAAACTCTCGTAGGCGTTGGGCGCCCGAAACGCGGTGCCGGCAGCGGCCTTGAACACATAGCCCTCGCCGAACGGTGTGACCCATGAAGCCCGCGGATTGAGCGTCGCGCCGACACTCGAAAAGCGGTCGCGACGCAGACCGAAGGTGAGGATCGAGTTGCCCAGGCGCCATTCGTCCTGGGCGAAAATGCCCTGCTGCGCGCCCTTGCGCAGGTCATCGAGATAGATGGTCTGCGGGTCCTGGTCGAAATTGCGTTGCACGATCTTCGCGTCGTGACGCAATTCAATGCCGGCCTGCACCACATGGTTGCGCCAGCCGCGATGAACGACGCGGGCTTCACCACCGTACCACTGACCAAGAGCGAAGTCGCGATTGAGCAAGGGGCCGGCATAGGGGAAGGCGCCGTAATAGCGATACTCCCCCCAGAACGCGCGCAGATTGACATCGGTGGCGGCACCTGCGGCAAAACCGTAACCAGCGTCGGCCACTGCCGTGCGGTCACGAATCACGGCGTCGGAATCGTTGAAGTTGACGCCGTAGGGCGCGCCTGACTGGCCCTTCGCGCGATCGCTCAGGATCAGCGACGCGGAAAACCCGCCTGCACTGTAGCGCCCGAAGTTGCGTTGTTCGCGCGCGAAATCGATGCCGCGTTCGACACCGCCGCCGGCACCCGGCGTATCCTGGCCGGGATAGTAGCGCGAGGGCCCCTGGCCGCCATGATGCGCCACGTCGACGCTGAGCTTGCCGTCGCCACCGATGGCGGTGGTAACACCGATCCACGCGGCGTTGCGGTTCAGATTGTCCAGCTTGAGCACCGTGTCGACCCCGGGCCGTGCCTCGACATGGCGGGTGATGACATTGATCACGCCAAAGAAGGCGTTGCTGCCGTACAGCGCCGAGCCGGCGCCGGGCACGAATTCGACCCGTTCGATCGACTCCACTTCCAGCGGAAAATCGCCGCCAATCGCTGCCGTGTTGTAGATGTTGTCGTTCAGGCGATTGCCGTCCACCAGCATCAATACGCGGGTGTTGTAATCGCCGGCGCGGGAAAAGCCGCGTACGCCAAGATATTGGTAGCTGCGATCGTTGTTGACGTAAATGCCAGGGATGCTGCCCAGAACCTCCGCCAGGGTGCGATACCCGTACCTGCGAATCTGCGCAGCGGTCACCACGCTCACTGCCGCCGGGGCCTCGGAGATCGGCTGCGCGCTGCGCGTCGCCGAGGTCACCGTCAGCTTGAGCAGGTCTTCGAGTTGCAGTTCCTCAACCGCGGCGGCCGGCTGCGCCAACACGCTCTCGCCGGCCAGCAGCCAGAGCGCCAAAACAACGGCGCCTGCCCAGCCGCGCGCATTGAGCACGATCTGATGCTGCTTTGGATTCATTGCATTGCCCTCCCTTCTGCCAGCCAAGGATGTCGCGCCACACGGAAAAATGATCTTGATTGTGGCGATTGAGCGCGCAAGCAATGCGATGAAAAAGCACGGGTTTTACAGTCTGCCGAACCGAAGACTCGGGTGGAAATCGCCCGTGGGCGATTGACCGCGCTGATGCCGGGCGGGGCACGGGCGTCCGGCGTGACCCGGCGTCCCCTTTCACCCGCGACGCCGGCCTACCCCGGCGTCCCCTTTCACCGGCGACCCCGGCCTACCCCGCGTCCCCTTTCACCGGCGACGCCGGCCTACCCCGGCGTCGCGTGCCCCGTAACCGCTTCCATCACCCGCACCCCGCCGGGGCCGATGATTTC
>JANPGJ010000122.1:0-5894 GCA_031423955.1 Burkholderiales bacterium | reverse complement strand
CAAGCCGCTGCGCTTCATCGTGCCCTATCCGCCCGGCGGCTCGCTCGATCAGGTGGCGCGCGCGCTGGCCGACAAGATGAAGGATGGCCTGGGCCAGCCGGTGCTGGTGGAGAACCGGCCCGGCGCCGGCGGCAACCTGGGCGCCGACCTGGTGGCCAAGAGCCCACCCGACGGCTACAGCATCGTCATGGGCGCGGTGGCGACGCACGCGATCAATCCGGCGCTGTATCCGAAAATGCCGTATGACCCGATTCTGGACTTCCAGCCGATCACCCTGGTGGCCTCGACCCCGAATGTGCTGATCGTGCCGCCGAACTCCGCCATCAAGTCGCCCAAGGACCTGATCGACTTCGCGCGCAGGAATCCCGGCAAGCTCAATTTCGGCTCCGGATCGAACGGCAGCACCGGCCACCTGGCGGGCGAACTGATGAAGCAGTTGACCGGCACCTTCATCGTTCATATTCCCTACTCGGGCGGCAACCCGGCGCTGCTGGCGCTGATGGCCGGGCACACCGACCTGATGTTCGACAACCTTGCCAACGCCAGCGCGCAGATCAAGGCCGGCAAGGTCATGCCGCTGGCGGTCACCACGCTCAAGCGTTCAGTGTTCGCGCCGGAGTTGCCGACCATGGCTGAAGCCGACCCGCGCCTGAAGGGATTTGATCTCGACACCTGGTTCGGCATCATGGCGCCGGCCGGCATTCCGAAAGAGGCGCTGGACAAATTGCACGCGGAGATTGTGAAAGCACTGGCCACCGCCGATCTGAAGGAGCGCCTGACGCGCATGGGCGCGGAAGCCGGTGGCAACACGCCACAGCAGTTCGGCGAATTCATCCAGCGCGAGATGGTCAAGTATGCACGGATTGTCAAACTGTCCGGCGCGCGTGTGGATTGACGCGCCCCGATCCTGCTGATGGCGCAACCAGGTGCAAGCACAGTACGTATTGAAGGTTGCCATTGCACACAACAACTCCAACACACCGCCTGTTCGCGAAACACGCAATTCGCGCCATGCCGAATACGCGCCCAACCGAACATTAATGCTGCAACGCACAACTCAAAGCTTCCGTAAAACCAAACCACCGAAGTTGAAAGTCAGTATCATTGCGCACCTTGAAATCCGCCGTGGCGTCAAGGTTAGAAATTGATGTTCCGTGCAGGAATGCCTGTTCAGGCCGGTTTTTCCGCACAGTTTCCGAACGAAATATCGCGAGGGGTTGAAGCAAGATGACAATCAAGAATTACCAGGATTTCTACGCCGGACTGATGTTCCTGATCTTCGGCGTGGTAGCGGCGTGGCTCTCCACCAGCTACAACATGGGTACCGGCGCGCGCATGGGCCCGGGCTACTTTCCGTTTTATCTCGGGGTGATTCTCGCTGTCCTTGGCGTGATCATTCTCATCAAGGCGCTCGGCATCAACGACGGCAAGGAACACCCGGTCTCGCTCAAGCCGCTGGTGGTGTTCATCGCGATGATGGCATTCTCGCTGCTGACCGGCCTGATCGGCGCCAGCCCCAACGCGTCGCTGGCCATCGGCACCCTCGCCGGCTGCGTGTTGTCGTTCTTCATCGGTATGCCGGCGATGGGCCTGATCCTGCTGTCGGTCAGCCTGTTCGGCCTGATGTTGAAAGGTCTCGGCCTGGTGGTGTGCGTTACCGGCCTGGTGATCATCTCGTCACTGGCCAGCCACGAACGGCGGCGCAATGAAATCATCGGCAGCGTGGTGATCCTGTGCGCGTCGGCGGTTGGGGTGTTCGTCTACGGCATCAAGCTGCAGATGCCGGTGTGGCCGGACATGCAGGAACTGGGGCGCATGTTCGTGCCTGCCGAGAAAAGAAACTAAAGCGAGCGGAAACCGAAAATCATGGACGCCTTCAATACACTGCTTGCCAATCTGTCGCTGGGGTTCGCGACAGCATTCACCCTGCAAAACCTGATTTACTGCTTCGTCGGATGCCTTTTGGGCACGCTGATCGGCGTGCTGCCGGGCATCGGCCCGATCGCCACCATCGCGATGCTGCTGCCTGCCACCTATGCCCTGCCGCCGGTGGCGGCGCTGATCATGCTGGCCGGCATCTACTACGGCGCACAATACGGCGGCTCGACCACCGCGATTCTGGTCAACCTGCCGGGTGAGTCCAGTTCGGTGGTGACCATGCTCGATGGCTACCAGATGGCCAGAAAGGGGCGGGCCGGCGCGGCCCTCTCGGTGGCGGCCCTGGGTTCGTTCATCGCTGGCTGTTTCGGCACCCTGATCCTGGCCGCCTTCGCCGCGCCGCTGGCTGAACTGGCGTTCAAGTTCGGCCCGGCCGAGTACTTCTCGCTGATGGTGCTGGGCCTGATCGGTGCGGTGGTGCTGGCTTCCGGTTCGTTGATCAAGGCAATCGGCATGATCATCCTGGGCCTTCTGCTTGGACTGGTCGGTACCGACGTCAATACCGGTGTCTCACGCTTCGCGTTCGGCATCCCGGAGCTTTCCGACGGCATCGGTTTCATCAGCGTGGCCATGGGCGTATTCGGTTTCGCGGAGATCATCTCCAACGTCGACATGAAGGGTGCGCGCGAAACCTTCACCAACAAGGTGGAGGGCCTGCTCCTCTCCTGGAAGGATTTCAAGGAATCGTTCCCTGCCATCGTGCGCGGCACCGGCATCGGCTCGCTGCTCGGGATCCTGCCAGGCGGCGGCGCCTTGCTTGCAGCATTCGCGTCCTACACCATCGAAAAGAAGCTGGGCAAGGACCCGCAGCCGCCATTCGGCCAGGGCAACATCCGCGGCGTCGCTGGTCCGGAATCGGCCAACAATGCCGGCGCGCAGACCTCGTTCATTCCGCTCCTGACCCTGGGCATCCCGCCGAACGCGGTGATGGCGCTGATGGTCGGCGCGATGACCATCCACAATATCCAGCCCGGCCCGCAGGTGATGACCTCGAACCCGGCGCTGTTCTGGGGCATGATCGCCTCGATGTGGATCGGCAACCTGATGCTGGTCATCCTCAACCTGCCGCTGATCGGCATGTGGGTGCAACTGCTCAAGGTGCCGTACCGCATCCTGTATCCGGCGATCCTGATGTTCTGCTGCATCGGTGTGTTCTCGGTCAACAACAACTCGTTCGATGTGCTGATCACGGTGCTGTTCGGCGTGCTCGGCATGGTGTTCCTGCGCTTCGGCTGCGAAGCCGCGCCGCTGCTGCTGGGCTTCATCCTGGGGCCGATGATGGAAGAGAACCTGCGGCGTGCGATGCTGCTGTCGCGCGGTGACCCGAGCGTGTTCCTGACCCGGCCACTGTCGCTGACCATGCTGCTGATGGCACTGGCAATGGTGGTGATCATCTCGCTGCCGGCGATTTCCAAGAAGCGCGAAGAGACCTTCGTCGAAGAATAGCCGGGCGTCGTATGGTCGACATGCGGGGCGCATCATGGTGCGCCCCGTTTGTTTTTGCCAGGCTCGAATCCTGTCCCGCATACTGTTTTCGGAGAAGTTGATGAAGTTGAAACACTGGTTTGGCACACTCGTTCTGGCCGCCTGTTGCGCCACGGCATTCGCACAGGCTTACCCCGGCAAGCCGATCCGCATGGTCGTCACCTTCCCGACCGGCGGCGCACCGGACATCCTGGCGCGGCTGTTCAGCGAGAAGGCCTCACTGGGCCAACCGGTGGTGGTCGACAACAAGCCCGGTGCCGGCGGCAACATCGGCTCGGACATCGTCGCCAAGGCGCCGAACGACGGCTACACCCTGGTGATGGGCACCGTTGGCACCCATTCGATCAACGGCGCGCTGTACGCCAGGATGTCCTACGACATGGTCAAGGATTTCACCCCGGTGTCGCTGCTGGCGTCGGCCCCCAACCTGCTGGTGGTCAACAACGATCTGCCGGTCAGGAATGTGACCGAACTGATCGCCTACATGAAGGCCAATCCGAACAAGCTGTCGTTTGGCTCCCCCGGCATCGGCACCTCGGTGCACGTCAGCGGCGAGTTGTTCAAGTCGCTCACCGGTACCTCGATGACCCATGTGCCCTACAAGGGGCGGCAGTTCGCGATTCCCGACCTGATCGGCGGGCAAATCCAGTTGATGTTCGACAACATGCCATCCGCCCTGCCGATGGCCAGGGAGGGCAAGATCCGCGCAATCGCGCAAACCACGGCCAAACGTTCGCCGGCCGCCCCCGAGGTGCCGACGGTGGCCGAGACCGTGCCCGGCTTCGAAGCCACCACCTGGTTCGCGGTATTCGCCCCGGCCAATACACCGCGCGACATCGTCAACCGCCTGCAGGGCGAAATGGTGCGGGTGTTCAACCTGCCGGAGGTGCAGTCGCGCCTGAAAACCCTTGGCCTGGACGCGGTGCTGTCGACCCCGGACGAACTGGCGCGCTACCAGTTGAGCGAGATCGCGAAGTGGGCCAAGGTGGTCAGGGATTCCGGCGCCAAGGCAGAGTAAAGGAAACACTGAATAAGTCTGTAGGTTGAGAAAGCCGTCTCTGCAACCGATTGAATTCAAAAGTACTCCCGTTCCATATCCTGCATACAAGGAACTGATTCAGCGTTTTCCAAACAGATCATGACCAACCGCCGCCTGTTGATTCTCACTCTTGCCGCAGCACTGGCCGCGCCCGGTGTTTTTGCACAGACTTACCCGGCCAAGCCGGTGCGCCTGATCATTCCTTTTCCGCCTGGCGGCGCGACCGACATCCTCGGCCGCGTCCTGGCGCAAAAGCTGGGCGATCAACTTGGCCAGCAAGTGGTGGTGGAGAACCGCCCGGGCGCCGGCGGGGCAATTGGTTCGGAACTCGCGGCCAAGGCGGCGCCCGACGGCTACACCATCCTTCTTGCCACTGTGTCGACCCATTCTGTCGGCCCGGCGCTCAATCCGAAGATGCCGTATGACGTCAAGCGCGACTTCGCGCCGATCATTCACCTGGCCGACGCCGCCAACGTGCTGATCGTCTCGCCCGCGTTGCCGGTCAACAACCTGAAGGAGTTGATCGCCTACGCGCGCGCCAATCCCGGCAAGCTCAATTTCAGTTCATCCGGCAACGGCACCATCGTCCACATGACCGGCGAGATGTTCAAGATGGCGACCGGGACCTTCGTGGTGCACATTCCCTACAAGGGCACCGCGCTGGCGATTCCGGACCTGATCGCCGGCCAGATCTCGTTCATGTTTGACAACATCCCCTCCGCCCTGCCGCACTTGAAGAGCGGCAAGGTCAAGGTATTCGGCATCACGCAGTTGAAGCGATCGCTACTGCTGCCGGAGATCCCGACGATGGATGAAGCCGGGCTGAAGGGCTTTGAAAGCAGCGCCTATTTCGGCGTGTTCGGCCCCGCCGGAACCCCGCCGGCGGTAGTGCAGCGCTTGAACGCCGAAATCAACAAGGCCCTGCTGGCGCCGGACTTTCGCGAGCGCCTGGCCGCCAACGGCGCCGAACCGGCGGGCGGCACGCCCGAACAGTTCGCCCGCCTGATCGAACGCGAAACCGCGAAATACGCCGCCGTGGTCAAGCGCGCCGGCATCAAGCCCGAGTAATCCGACAAGGACCGCCATGCAATTCGACTGGAACTTTCCCTACGCCACCAAGCGCATTCCTGTGTTTGCGAAGAACGTGGTGGCTACCTCGCAACCGCTGGCGGTGTCGGCCGGCATCGACGCCTACCGCCGCGGCGGCAACGCGGTCGACGCGGCGCTGGCCACCGCGATCACCTTGACCATCGTCGAGCCGATCTCCAACGGCTTGGGCTCGGACGCGTTTTGCATCCTGTGGGATGGCAAGGAACTGCACGGCCTGAATGCCTCGGGCCGCTCGCCGCAGGGCTGGACCCCGGACTACTTCAAGTCACTCGGCCCAACCAAGCCCGAACGCGGCGCCAACAGCGTGACCGTGCCGGGTGCG
>JANPGJ010000121.1:0-4403 GCA_031423955.1 Burkholderiales bacterium | reverse complement strand
GCCAGGGAAACTTCTCCATCCATTCCTTCTGGCAGGCGCGCTGGTGGCGAACGCTGCCGCCTTATTTCGCTGCGCTCGCGCTGTACGAACTTGTTCGCCTCGGCTTTCCGGAACGAAATGCCCCCGCGCTGCCTTGGAACTACGGCCTCTTCCTTCAGAACTATCTCGGCATCCACGGCTACCAAATCACCCACCAAGACAGCCGAGAATTCGACCAGCGCTGGTATCTACTGGCGGAGGAATGGATCAAGGAAGTCGAGCTATTCGCCAACCCGCTGCGTCAATTGAACTACGTGGCGCAGGAGGCGAAGAAGACTCTGAAAGCTTCACTGCGGGATCTTGAGAAAAATCCCAATGTCTGGGCGATGGTCGAAAAACTCGACCGGTACGAAATCGCCAGCGCGGCCACTTCAAACCTGGTGTTTCCGAGCGAAGCCGCACGATTCTTCGTCAATGGCGGCTGGCTTGAACTGCATGTGGCCCGCGCTATCGAAAAGCTGGCCGCGCGCCACGGCGCGCAAGGCGTGGCGCGCAGCCTGCGGGTGGAGTCGGCCGGGCATGCGCGCAACGAAATCGACGTGGCCGCCCTGGTTCACAACCGCTTATACCTGATCGAATGCAAAACCCGCGGCATGCGAAGCGAGAGCGACGCCGCCGGCCCCGGCGCGGAAACGCTCTACAAGCTCGATTCGCTCACGGCGCTGGGTGGCCTCAACACGCGCGGCTTGCTCGCCAGCTATCAGCCGCTTGAAACCTGGGACCAGCAGCGCGCCCGCGACCTTGGCATCAACGTTGTCGAGGGCGGGCAATTGCGCAACCTCGACGAACACCTTACGAAGTGGATCGCCTGACAGGAGCCCGAGGCTTGACCACCCGTACGTTCAAGCCCGGCACTCGCGTAAACGTCGAATCGCCGGTAATGAAGGTCAATGGGCCTGGCAGGTTGAGCGCCGAGGCGGCCTGCAAGGCATCCGGCGTTTTCAGGTTGTGCCTGGCGCGCAGCGCCGCCGCTTGATCCACCACTTCGGCGCTCAATTCGACAATCCTGATCCCGCTGGCGAACAATTCTTCGTACCTGGCCAACAAAACCAGATCTCGATCACGCAATGGTTTGATGCGGCATTCAAGCCACGACAAGCGGGACACGGCGAGCGACGCATCCGCATGCGCTTTCACCAGTTCGTCGAGCGCTACGCGTGCCGCGATGTAGAACGGAGACAGGCCCTCGAACCGCCAGATCAGGATGTTGGCGTCGAGAAAAAGAATCATCGCTCGTGCCAGCTATCCCGCTCTTCCTTGATACGGCGAGCGAGCCCTTCAGCGTCGAGATTGCCGCCCAGGTCATCGGACAGAAAAATCTCCAGCGAGGTTCGCTTTTTTGGACTGGTCATCGGCTTGTCCAGTGCGGTCAGGCGCGAGAACTCCGCCTCGGTCAACACCACCGCCGCCGGCTGATTGCGTTTGACCAGATGCACCGGGCCATTGCGCAAGGCATCCTCGACCGCTGCGATGCCACCGCGCTTGATTTGCTCAATGGTCAGAATATTCATTGAAAGCCTCCGGCAGCACTGCCTTTTCATAGACCCAGTTCGGATTATACCGAGACGCAAGTGCCGGCTTCGTCATCTACCTGAGGAAACACGACAAGCTTGCGAGATCGGACTTTACGTACGCGCACTTGCAAACTACGTACATTGATCGCCGCCTGAACCAGTGACAAACGCCCACCATGAACGAACGCGATTTCTTCCTTGCCGCCTACGACGTTGCCCACCACCGCCGCCTGGCCGCCGCGCTGCAACTGGTGCGCGGCTACGCCACCGGCGGGCAAAAATCGGTGCATGAGTGCTTCCTCACCACCGGCGAACGCAACGACCTGATGCACCAGATGTCGCTATTGCTGGAAGAAGACACCGACCGCTTCCTGCTGTTGCGGCTCGACCCGCGCGCACGCGTTCACACCCTCGGCCGCGCCACCGCGCCAGCCGACCCCGACTACTTCTACATCGGCTGAGAAGGCGACTTCCGTGACCACCCTGATTATCGACCGTGCCGGCCTGGAAATTCGCGACGACGGCAGCGCGCTCGCTTTCTACGAGGGCGGCGAACGGCGCGGCACGGTGCCCCTGAAGCTGCTGGAACGGGTGATCTTCCAGGGCGGCGGCCTGCACATTGAATCCGGCGCGATGTTGAAGCTGGCCGACGCCGGCGTTTCCGCCATGTTCATGAGCCCGCGGGTGGCGCGCCGCGTCGCGGTGGTGCTGGGTGGTCACCATAACGATGCCGCGGTGCGCCTGGCGCAATGCCGCGCGGTGGATGATCCGGCGCGCTGCATGCTGTGGGCTGCCGGATTGGTCACCGCCAAGGTGCGCCGGCAACGTGGCGTATTGGTGCGCGCCGCGGCCACCCGCGCCGACCTGCGCAAACCACTCGGCGACGCGATCGCCAGTATCGAAGGCATCCTGCCGAAGATTGCGAGCGCCACCGACATCGACTCCCTGCGCGGGTTGGAAGGCGCGGCGGCGGCGGCCTATTTCGGCGGCTTTGTCACGCTCTTCCCCGATAGCGTCAACTTCACCGGCCGCAACCGCAAACCACCGAAAGACCCGGTCAACGCCTGCCTGTCATTGGGCTACACGCTGCTGCACTTCGACGCCGTGCACGCCACGCACCGCGCCGGCCTCGACCCCTTGCTCGGCCTGTATCACCGGCCGGCGTTCGGCCGTGAATCGCTGGCCTGCGACCTGGTGGAGCCAGCGCGCCCCTTGCTGGATGACTGGATCGCCGAAATGTTTCGCACGCGCGAACTGCGGGTCGAACACTTCAGAAGCGACCAGGGTGCCTGCTGGATGGGCAAAGCCGCGCGCCAGAAGTTTTATGCCGGCTACGAAACCTTCGCTCGGCCCGCGCGTCGCTGGCTGCGGCTGCGCTGCATGGCGCTGGCACGCCAGCTGCGCGCCGCCGGTATCGATTCACTGGAAGACTACGAGGAGGATTGAGCGTGGCACTGACCTCCGTCGCAACACCGAAGTATCCGACCGCGCCGGCCGACCGCGACGCGCGCCAGCCGGCGCGCAAGGCTGTGTATTTGAACGGCGCCGAGCGCCTGCGGGTGCGCGCCAGCGGCGAGGCGCTGGCGATCGTGCGGCCGGGCGCCGATGTCGCACGGCTGCCGATCGCCAGGATTTCACGGGTTACCGCGAGTCGCCGCGTCGATTGGGATGCCGAGGCCCTGATCCTCTGTCTTGAAAACGGAATTCCGATCATTTTTCTCGACGCCGTCGGCAGGCCGGTCGGCATTTGCCAGCCACGCCACCTGCGCGCCGACTCGCTCAGCACCTTGATCGAAAGCGCCATGGAGCAAGCCGCCTGGCCGCAGCGCCACGAAAACTGGTTGCGGCATCGCCGCTCGATCATCGTCGCCGAATGGCGCAAGCGCCAGGAGCGAAATGGCGGCTCGGCATGGCTGGGCGAGTGGCACGGCTACCAGCGCAACTACGTGCATCGCAACGAGTTGCCGGAAGCGGGCACGCCGGAAGTGCTGGGCTGGCTGCTCGGCCTGGTCGTGGAAAGCCTGCACGTCCACAGCCTGAACAACCGCTACTGCGGCTGCCAGCCAGCGCCCTTCGATCTGGCGACCGATCTGGCCGACCTGCTGCGCGCCGAACTGTTTTTTCACGGCGAGCGCATGCTGAAAGCGGCGGACGGCGATCTGCAAACCCAGTTGCGGCTGTTCGAATCCTGGACCCGCGAACACGCCACGATCATCGAACAGCACCTGTTCGACCTGCGCAAGAACCTGACGCAATACCTCACCGGGACTCTCTCCAAATGGCCGTAGGCGCGGTGCATTCGTGGTTGATCACCTACGACATCGCCGATCACAAACGCCTCGGACGCCTGCACCGTTTCATCAAAAAGAACGCGGCACCGGTTCAATACTCGGTCTACGCCACACAAAAAAGCGTAGCTGGCATCGGCCGGCTGGCGAACGACATCCGTGGCTACATCAAGCCGCAAGAAGACGACGTGCGCATCTACCAAATCCCCGACCGCCCATTGATCATGACCCTCGGAAAAAGCGCTCTGCCAGAGCACGGACTTGTGCTCGGAGACTGCACGGGTTCGCTGGCGCAAGTGCTAGGATTGTCGTCTCGCGTTCAGTTGGAAAGTGACGATGACGAGTAGCAGGCAATTGCGTTCGCATTGTGTTCGGCAGAATAGTTGTCAACGGCCATTGCAATTGGTTGATTTCACGAAAGTTTTAGCGCAATGCGGCCGGCACCACAGCCCTGATGAAGAAGGGATTACGACGCAAGCCTCGCGCGCTTCATCGCAAGCTGCCTCGCCGGCACCACAGCCCTGATGAAGAAGGGATTACGACTGTCCTGGCAGGCAATGCG
>JANPGJ010000120.1:0-6417 GCA_031423955.1 Burkholderiales bacterium | reverse complement strand
CGCCGGGCGCGCACAGTTCGACCCGCACCTCCACCCCGAGGCGCGCGCGCAGCAGGTCTTCATAGGCCTGGCGCAAACCATCGCTCGCCGCGCCGCGGATTTCGCAGCGCACCGTCATCTCGTCGCGTGTGCCGCGGCGCTCTACTTCGCAGATGAATTCGCCGGTGAATTCGCCGCGCTCAGCGGTCAGCAGCACACCTACGCTGGTGGGATAGAGATTGATGCCGCGCAGCTTGACCATGTTGTCGCTGCGCCCGAGAAAGCCGGCGATGCGGCGGAACGGCAGCTTCAACGGCGAGTCGCCGCCGAGCGGCCGGGTCACATCATGGGTGTTGAAGCGGATGATCGGAAAGATGTCGTCCTTGAACAGGCAGGTGCAGATCATGTCGCCGCTCTCGCCGTCATCCACCGCCCGGCCGCTTGCCGTATCGATGACCTCGAGGTACTGCGCATCCTCGAACACATGCATGCCGTCACGCTCGCGACCGTCGCAGGCGATGATGCCGGTGTCGCCGACACCGTACCAATCGTAGACCTCGCAGCCGCCCCAGGCCTGGCTGATCGGCGCGTGGGCATCGGGCCCGACCAGGCCGCTGACCATGCGCAGGCGGATGTCGCGCCCCGGCTCGATGCCGTTCTCGCGCGCCACCTCGGCCAGACGCTTGATGAAATCGCCAAAACCGACCAGCACGTTGACACGGAAGTCGCGCATCAGCGCCACCTGCTGCTGCGAGCGTGTTTCAACCCCGGTGCCGGCGGGCAGGAACTGCGCGCCGATCCAGTGCAGGATGCTCTCGCGGATGTAGTGGCCGCCGTTGACCATGCCGAAACCGTACACCGAGTGCACCACGTCGTCGGCGGTCATGCCCTGCAGCAGGTGGGCGCGGGCCAGCATGGCATTCTGGATCTCCCGGCTTTTCGGCCCGAACAGCAGTGGCTGCGGCCGCCCGGTGGTGCCGCTGGTGGTGTGCATGATGATCGGTGGTCGCCGCCCTGCCGGATGGACGTCGCGGCCGTGAAAATCGCCCAGCGGCGGATGCGCCTCGACCGATGCCATCAGGTCCGACTTGTCGTAGTGCGGCAGGCGGGCGATGTCGTCGATGCTGCGAATGTCGCCACGCTTGACCCCGGCCGCTCCCCACAGGCGCTGATAGAACGGCACCTGCCAGGCGAAAGCCAGCACCTGCATGAAGCGCCGGTTCTGCAGGGCACGCAATTCATTGCGGTCCATGCCGGTGAAACGCCGCAGGAACGCGCCGCCGATCGGGTACTCGCGCCGGATGAAGGGTACGTCGGCCGCGTCGAAGTAGTTCATCGGCAGGTCAAGGCGCGACGGCTTCGGCTCAAAACAGCGGCTTAAGCAGGGCCGCCGGGAACGGCGCGGCCAGCGCGCCTGCGTTGTCCGCGGCCAGCAAGCACGCTGCGGCTTCGATCGCCTGGTCGATTCGCGCAGCTTCCACGCCGCCATAACGCATCAGCTTGACCGCCTTGTCAATCACCGCAGCTTCCGGCAGCGCCCGTTCAGGGTCGCCCAGCGAATCCGCCACCGCATGCCGAACCGTGCGCCCGTCCGGCAAAGTCGAGCTGACGCGCGCGCCGAAATGCGCCGGATAGCGTGCCGTGATGTCGGGCGCAGCCTGCACCGCCACCCGCGCCATCCGCTCGCGCAAATCGGCACGGGCGAAGCAGGCTTCATCGAAATGCGCCGGTTCCAGGGCGCCGAATTCGGCGGCGGCGACCACCGCGTATTGCAGCGAGAACTTCGCTTCGGTGCGGGTGCTCGGGCGCGGGTTGTTGCAAATGCTGATCGCATCCGAAAATGTCTCGACCAGGCAGTGCTCGAAATCCAGCGGAGCCGCCCCGTTACCGTTTTCCGCGCCGCGCAGCGCCATCACGCAATCGATGGTGGCATGGGTGTGGCGGCAGGCCGGCCACGGCTTGAAACTGGTGTCGTGGATCAGCCAGTCGGCTTCTTCACGACAAATGACCGACGGATCGCCACCTTCGCACATGGCGGCCAGAAAGCCGCGTTCGCCTTCGAGGATGAAGGCCGGGCCGGTAAAGCCGGCCTGCGCCAGCGAGGCCGCGGTCATGCCGCAAAACGCCGCATGCGCCGTATGCAGCTGCTTCGACATCACCGGCTCCAGGCGCACCTGCCACAGGCCGGCGGCCTGGGTGCCGGCATTGCCCAGCGCCCACACCGTCTGCTGCGCCGACAAGCCCAGCGCACTGGCGCAGGCGGCCGCTGCGCCGAACACGCCGGCGGTCGCGGTGTTGTGCCAGTAGAAGTAGTGCCGTGGTCCGACCGCGCGGCCGATCCGGATCACCATTTCATAGCCGCGCACCACGGCGTCCAGGGTGCACGCGGCGCTCAAACCCTGGCGCCGCACCACACCGGCCAGGGCCGGCATCACTACCGGCCCGGGATGCAGGATCGCGCCGCGATGCATATCGTCCATTTCCTCGACATTGGCCGGGCCGGCGTCCTGCAAAACGGCATGGTAATCATCCTGTGCCATACCCATCAGGGATGGCGTGCCACGCGCCGCGCCAGGCCGCATTTCCCAGTTGCGCAGCACCGCACCGACCGGAGCACGCGCGCCCGCCGCAACGCAGCCGATCCAGTCCAGCCAGTGCAGCACCGCACGCCGCGTGGTACGGGGATCGACCGGCCGCTGCCCCATCGCCACCAGGGTCGCGGTCAGTGAAGCGCTTGCAGCGTACGGTGCCTGTGCCGGGTTTGCCGCGTTTGAATCAGTCATGGCAACGGAGACCCCTTGGATCGACTTGAAGTGCCGGCCGCTCGCGTTCGATCAGGCCGGCCGCGTATTGGCAAGTGCTGCCTGGTAGGCGCATGCGAACGCCAGCACCGCCATGTCCGCACCCGGCGCGCCAATCACCTGCAGGCCGGCCGCGCGTTCGCCGGCAGCCACCGGCATTGGCACGCTCGCCGCCGGTGTGCCGGCGATATTCGGCAGCGTCGTCAGGTCGGCCTGATTGGCCGGCACCGCTGCATCGAGGGCAAACGGTTCCTGGGTCGCGGTCGGCAGCAGCAGGCAATCGGCATCACCCTGCAACTGCCGCAGCAGCGGCACGCCGGTGGCCAGCACCGTCAGGGCGCGCGCCATGTCGCGCGCCGACTTGCCTTCGGCCCAGGCCATGGCCGCCGCCATCTCGGCCGGGAACGCAGCACGTTGCGTGCGCCATTCCGCTTCAAAGATGACCAGCATCTCGGCCTCGCTCAGCAACAGGCCGGCACGCCGCAAACCACCGAGATCACAAGCCGGTGCATCGAAGCGCTCGACCACGCAACCCATGCGCATGGCGACCAGCAGCGCCGCCTCGAACCGTGCCCAGATGCCGGGCGCCACTGCGGTGCCGAATGGCGCACGCGGCGCGCGCAGCCGGCGCGGGGCGGCCGCAACCGCTTTCAATTCATACCCGCGCGAGGCGGGGTCGGCCGGATCGAAGCCGGCGGCCAGCGGCAATGCCAGCGCCAGATCTGCCGCGTCTTGCGCCAGCAGGCCGACATGATCGAGCCGCGCGCACAGCGGCACCACGCCGCCAGTGCTGATCACGCCCGCACTCGGCTTGATCGAAGCGATGCCGCAATAGCTGGCCGGAATACGCACCGAACCCATGGTATCGGTGCCAAGCGCCAGTTGCGCCCAGCCTTGCGCGACCGCCGCCGCCGACCCGCTGCTGGAACCACCCGCCACATGGCCGGGATGGGCCGGATTGGCACAATCGCCGAAGTCGACATTGCGTCCGGTGGCGCCGAACGCCGCGGCATGCATGTTGACCTTGCCGACCACGATCGCGCCGGCCGCGCGCAGGCTTGCCACCACGAAAGCGTCAGCCGCGGCGACGTGCGCGCGGCGAAAGCCGAGGCCGGCAGTGGTGGGCAGGCCGGCGACATCGATGTTGTCCTTGACCGCAAGCAGCATGCCGTCGATCGCCGACCATGGCGTACGCGCGGCACGCCGTGCATCGCTGGCACCTGCCGCGGCCAGTGCGCCCGCTTCGTCGATGCAGTTGTAGATCGCCATTGCCGCATTGTCGCGAGCGACCTGCGCCAGCACGGCTTTCAGCCGGGCCAATGTCGACCCGACCGCCTGCGCGCCGGATTCGCCGGCGCTCATTGGGCGGCCTGCGAACGCTGGTCGATCAAACGCACCGGCTTCTGCCGGGTCTCCACCCCGGTCAGGGCCGACAGGCTTTTCGGCGCCCCCAGTTCGACCGCAACCTCGACCCCCAGCCGTTGCTTGAGAAGGTTGCGATAGGCATCGACCAGCGCCGGCTCCGCCGCCGCCCGGCTCTCGATGCACACGGTGAACGTTTCTCGGCCGTCAGCCTGGCTGGCGCGCACGCACAGGTACTCGCCGGCGAAGTCCTTCATCTCCGAGAGGATGTTGCCAATCGCCTGCGGATAGACGTTGATGCCCTTGATCTTGACCATGCTGTCGCTGCGCCCGAGAAACCCGGCGATGCGCCGGAACGGCAGCTTCAGTGCCGAGGTGCCGGGCAACACCCGCGTCACATCATGGGTGTTGAAGCGGATGATCGGGAACAGGTCGTCGATGAACAGACACGTGACGATCATGTCGCCGACCTGCCCGGGGCTGACTTCGCGCCCGGTTTCGACATCGGCGATCTCGACGAAATGCGCATCTTCCAGCAGGTACAGGCCGTCATGGTCCGGGCCTTCACCGGCGATCGCACCGGTGTCGCCGACGCCATACCAGTCGAACAACTCGACCTGCGGCCCCCAGGCCTGGCCCAGGGTCGAACGCACCTCGTCGCTCAAATGCCCGCTGATCATGCGCAAGCCGATGTCCTTGACCGGGTCGATGCCCTGCTCGACCGCCACCTGCGCCAGACGCTTCAGGTAGTCGCCGAAGCCGACCAGGATGGTGGCGCCGAAGTCGCGCATGATCTCGACCTGCTTGGCCGACGGCGTCTCCACCCCGGTGCCGGCAGACAGGAAAATCGCCGACGTGTGACGTGTGATCGCTTCGCGAATATAGTGGCCGCCGTTGATCAGGCCGTGGCCATAGACCGAGTGCACGACATCGGTCGCACCCATGCCCTGCAGACGATACAGACGGGCCAGCAGCAGGTTCTGCACTTCGCGCGTCTTCGGGCTGTAGATCAACGGTTGCGGCGTGCCGGTGGTGCCCGAGGTGGTGTGCACGATCATCGGCAGCAGCCGGCCGTCGACCGGAATGTCGCGCCCGTGATGGTCGCCGAAAGGCGGGCAGCGCGCGATGCTGGCCATCACGTCGTCCTTGCCGAAGGTCGGCAGGCGCCCGATCTCGTCGAGCGAACGGATATCGCCGCGGGCGATGCCGGCGGCCGACCACAGCCGCTGATAAAACGGAATCTGCCAGGCGCGCGCCACCGCGCGCATGAACAGCGCATCCTGGCGCGCCCGCAGGGCGTCCGCGCTCAGGCTGGCGAAGCGGCGCAGGAAGGCGTCGCCGGCAGGGTATTGTTCGGCGAGCGCCGGCAGGTCGATTGCTTGGTGGTAGGTGGCGGCGCGCATGCGGGTATTCCTGACGACTGGTTGCCACAATGCCGGATTGTGGCAATATGTACGGACATATTATTCCACAGGGGTAGCAAGCCTTCAACCGGCGCCGGGCAGCGGCCATGCACCCTCGCGGAACGTTCAGGAATAACAGGCAGGCATCCACCGCGCCCCCGCCAGGACGCGCGAACCGGGACCGACACTCACCACGTGGCAACCCTCCGCAAACCCGCCGCACCGCGTTACCGTGCGATCGCCGACACGCTGATCGAAGGCATCCTTTCAGGCAAGTACCCGCTGGGCACGGTGCTGCCGGGCGAGACCGAGGTCGCCGAGCGCTACGCCATCAGCCGCCACACCGCGCGCGACGCCATGCGCCTGATCGAGGAAGCCGGCCTGATCACCCGCCGGCGCCGGGTCGGCTCCACGGTCGTCAGCAACCAGTTGCCGATGCGCTACAACCAGCGCATCCAGTCGGTCGGCGACGTGCTGCAATATGGCAACGCCTCGCGCCTCATGGTGATCGAATCAAGCGTGATCACGCTCGACGACGCGCTGGCCGGCTTGCTCAAGCTGAAAACCGGCGCGCCGTGCATGCTGCTCAAGGGCATTCGCTACCAGCGCCACGACAATCGCCCCTTCGCCTACTCGGAAATCCACTTTCCGGTCGCCAGCGCCGCGCAGCGCGAACGCATGCTGGACCCGGAAGTCGCCACCCTGCTGTTTGTGCGCAAGGTCGATACGCCGTACTTGTCTTCCATCGAGCAGACCCTGATGGCGGAATCAGCCACCAGGAAGCTGGCGGCGATTCTCAAGGTGCGCCCCGGTACCGCGATGCTGAAATCGATGCGCGTCTACGTCGGCGTCAGCGGCCGCATCACGGCAGC
>JANPGJ010000119.1:0-27125 GCA_031423955.1 Burkholderiales bacterium | reverse complement strand
CTGCACTTCGCGCACGGCTACCTCTTGAGTTCGTTCCTTTCACCGATCGCCAACCGACGCCAGGACGAATACGGCGGGTCGGCGGAAAACCGCATGCGCTTTCCGCTCGAGGTGTTCGCGGCGGTGCGCGCGGCTTGGCCGGCGCACAAACCGCTGGGCGTGCGCTGCAATGGCACCGACTGGGACGAGGAGGGCATCACGCCGGAGGACGCGGTGGCTTTCTCGGCCGCGCTCGGGCGGCTCGGCTGCGACTACGTCGATGTTTCATCCGGCGGCAACAGCATGGCGCGCATTCCGCTATCGACCGGATATCAGGTGCCCTTCGCCGCGCGCATCCGGCGCGAGGCCGGCATGCCGACCATGGCCGTCGGCCTGATCCGCGATCCGCTGCATGCCGAAGCGATCGTCGCAACAGGCGAGGCCGACATGATCGCACTCGGCCGCGGCATGCTCAACGACCCGCGTTGGCCCTGGCATGCCGCCGAAGACCTCGGTGCCACCGTTAGCTACCCGCCGCAATACTTCCGCGCGGTGACACGGGCAGGCGTGGCCCAGCATTTTGCGAAGAACTCCTGAAAGGATGCACATCATGAAGATATTGCTTCGCATCGCGGCTTCAATCGCAGCCGGCTGCACGCTGGCGGGCATCGCAGCCGCGCAGGAATACCCGCGTGGCCCGGTGAAGATCATCGTGCCCTACCCGGCCGGCGGCTACACCGACATCCTCGCGCGCATGGTCGGCGCCGGGCTGCAGCAGCGCCTGGGCCAGGCCTTCATCGTCGAGAACAAGCCCGGCGCCGCGACAGCGCTGGCGGCCGAACAGGTGGCCAATTCGGCGCCCGACGGTCACACCCTGATGATGGTGACCGTCACCACCATGGCGATGAACCCGCTGACCATGAAAGACCTGCGCTACAGGCCCGAGCAACTCGCGCCGGTCGCCCTGGTGGCGCGCCAGCCCTTCATGCTGGTGGCCTCGAAGGAATTCCCGCCCAACAATGTGCGCGAACTGATTGCCTATGCCAAGGCCAACCCGGGCAAGGTCAACTGGGCCACCCAGGGCGTGGCCGGCTCCTCGCACCTGGTCGGGGAACTGCTCAAGTCACTCGCCGGCATCGACCTGTTCGCGGTGCATTACAAGGGCAGCACGCCGGCCAATATCGACATCATGGCCGGCCGCGCCGACCTGCATTTCGATGGCGTCGGCACCTCGCTAGGCAATGTGGCGAGCAAGCGCGTCAAGCCGATTGCCATCACATCCGAGCGGCGCATGGCGGCCAACCCGGACATTCCCACCTTCGTTGAATCGGGCCTGGCGAAGATGGTGGCCTATTCCTGGTACGGCATCGTCGCGCCGGCGGCCACGCCACAGCCGGTGATCCAGAAGCTCAACGAGGAGATCAACCGGTACACGCAGATCCGTGAAACTGCCGAGCGCATGGCGCGCGACGGCTCCGAGGTCGGCAACATGACGCCGGCGCAGTTCGCGAAAATGATCGCCGAAGAGGCCGAGATGTGGCGCCAGGTGCTGGCGCCACTGAACATCAAGTTCGAGCCATGATGCGCGCCATGATGTTGACCACTTGTCGGGTCGCGGCGGCATTCGTGCTGGTATGCCTTGCCGCCGCCGCGCAGGCCCAGCCGTTTCCGAACCGCGCCGGACGCATGATCGTGCCGTATCCGGCCGGGGGCACCACCGACGTTCTGGCGCGGCGCGTCGCCGAGGCGCTGACCGCGCGGCTCGGCCAGTCGTTCATCGTCGAGAACCGGCCTGGCGCGCAAACCCAGCTGGGGGTGCAGGAAATGCTGCGCGCACCCGCCGACGGCCACGTCCTGCTGATGGCGACGGCCTCGACCATGTCGCTCAACCCGGTGCTGATCCAGAAGCTGACCTACAGCGTGGACCAGATCGCGGCGGTGGCGCTGGTGGCGAAGGTGCCCTTCGCGATCGACGCGGCGCTCAACTTCCCGCCCAACTCGATCGCCGAGCTGATCACCTTCGCGAAGGCCAACCCGGGCAAGGTCAGCATCGGCACCACCGGGGTCGGCACCTCGGGCCATCTGATCGTGGAGCAGTTCGCTGCCGCCGCCGGCATCCGCGTCCTGCCGGTGCACTACAAGGGCGGCGCGCCGGCGCTGCAGGACATCCTCGGCGGCCACGTCAACCTGTACTTCGACGGCGCCACCAGTTCAATCCCGCACCTGCGCAACCAGCGCCTGAAGATACTCGGGGTCACCAGCGAGAAGCGCATGGCGGCGCTGCCTGCCGTGCCCTCGGTGGTCGAGGCCGGTCTGGCGGGGGCGGTGTCTTATTCATGGTACGGGGTGGTCACGCGCGCCGGCGCGCCGGCGGCGGTGGTCAACCGCCTGAACCAGGTGATCAACGAGTTCATCGCCACGCCCGAGATGCAGGAGCAGCTGAAGAACGACGCCGCGCTTCCCGGCGACCTGAGCCCGGCGCAGTTCACGCGGATGATCGCCGACGAGACCGCCGAATACCGGCGCATCGTCGCGCCGCTGAACATCCAGCTCGATTAGAGCGACTGACGCGGCGCCCGGCCTTGCGCCGGGCTGCCGCAACCAGAAAGGCAAGGCAATGAGAGTAGGGATTGAAGTGGGCGGCACCTTCACCGACCTGATCGCCATCGACGGGGCGGAGGTGCGCGTCACCAAGGTGCCTAGCGTGCCGGCCAGCCCGGAGGAAGGCGTGTTCGCCGCGCTGGCCGCGGCGAAGATTCCGCTCGCCCGGGTCACCGACCTGGTACACGGATCGACGGTCGCGACCAACGCGGTGCTGGAGCGCAAGGGCGGCCTGACAGCCTTTGTCACCACCGCCGGGTTTCGCGATCTGCTCCTGATCCAGCGCCAGGACCGCCCGAAAGTCTATGAACTGAATTACAGAAAGCCGCTGGCGGTGGTCGAGCGGCGCGACGTGATCGAGATCGAGGAGCGCATGCTGGCCGACGGTTCGGTGGCAACCAGGCTCGATGCCGCGCGCGCCGAGGCGGCGCTCGCGGCGGGCTTGTCGGCACGGCCCTTCCAGGCGGTCGCGGTGTGCTTCCTCAACGCCTACGCAAACCCGGACCACGAGCATGCGGTCGCGGCAATCATCAAGCGACGCTTTCCCGATCTGCACGTGAGTTGCTCGGCCGACATCAGCCGCGAATTCCGCGAGTACGAGCGCGCCTCCACCACCGCGCTGTCGGCCTACGTGCAACCCATCATCGACCGCTATATCGGCCGCTTCGAGGCGCGCCTGGCGCGCGAAGGCTTCACCGGACGCTTTTCCATCATGCAGTCCAATGGTGGGCGGCTGCCGGCCGCGGCGATCCGCCGCAACGCGATTTCGGCGCTTTTTTCCGGTCCGGCGGCCGGAGTCGCCGGCGCGGTCCGGCAGGCGGGCGCCTCGGGCCATGCGAACCTGGTCACCTTCGACATGGGCGGCACCAGCACCGATGTGTGCCTGGTCGCAGGCGGCCGGCCGATCGTCGCACCGGAAACCGCAGTCGACGGCCTGCCGATCCGCACCCCGGTGATCGATATCTCGTCGGTCGGTGCTGGCGGCGGCAGCATTGTCTGGCGCGACACCGGCGGCATGCTGCGGGTGGGTCCGCGCTCGGCCGGCGCCGACCCCGGGCCGGCGTGCTACGGCCGCGGCGGCTCAAGCCCGACCATCACCGACGCGCACGTGATCCGCGGCAGCATCCAGCCGGAATCCTTCCTGGGCGGACGCATGCGCCTGGACGTCGGCGCCGCGCGCCGCGCCTTCGAGGCGCTGGCGACTGAGTTCGGCATGTCGCTGGAAGCGATCGCCGACAGCGCCATCCGCCTGGCCGACGCCAACGTGGTGCGCGCGATCCAGTTGATCTCGACCGAACTCGGGCGCGACCCGCGCGACTACGTGCTGGTACCCTTCGGTGGTGCCGGGCCGCTGCATGCCGGGCGCATTGCCGAGGAGCTCGGCATCCGCACGATCGTGGTGCCGCAGAACGCCGGCGTGCTTTCCGCGTTCGGCCTGCTGGCCGCCGACTTCACCCAGTACGAGACCATTACCCGCCGGGTGGCGGTTGACGACGCGGCGCCGGACGTGGTGCGCGGCGTGTTGCGCGACCTGCGTGACCGTCTGGAAGGGCGCTTTCGCGCGCTCGGCCTGGAAGGCGACCTGCATTTCGCCCATAGCCTGCAGATGCGCTTCGTCGGCCAGGCCTTCGAGGTGGATGTGCCGATCGCTGCGGAGCGCCTGCCGACCCTCGACGTCGCGACCCTGCGCGCGCTGTTCGATGCGGCGAACCGGCTGGTCTACATGGACAGCGGCGGCGCCGGCCTGGCCGGCAAGAACATCGAGGTGGTGGGCTTTCGCAGTGGCGCCACCGCGCCGGAGAAGCCGATTCATCAGTCCCGGCCGTCGCCGCAGGCGGCCACTGCGACCCGCTGGATCCGCATGCACGAGAACCGCGCGGCGCGTGAATGCGCACTGGTTACGCGGGCGCAGGTGGATGGCAATGACGGCATGGCGGGCCCGCTCTTGGTCGAGGACGAAACCTCCACCATCTACGTGCCGCCTGGCTGGCAAGCCGGGGTTGATGCGGCCGGCAACCTTGTTTTGCAGCACACGGGAGACAAAGCATGAGCGCGCTAGATCCGGTCGACTACGCGGTGATCAGCCAGGCACTGCTGGCCGCGGCACGCGAGATGGGCACCAAGCTGGTTCGCTCTGCCTACTCCAACATCGTGCGCGAGGCGCGCGACGCCTCCTGCGCCATCCTCGATCCCGCGGGCAACATCGTCGCGCAGTCCGAGATGGTGCCGATGCAGCTGGGTTCGATGAACACCACCCTGCGCGCCTGCCTGGCGCAGTATCCGGCACAGACCCTGGGCGAGGACGACTTCCTGGTCAACAACCATCCGTTCCACGGCGGCCAGCACCTGCAGGATGTGTTCATCTTCCGCCCGGTCTTCATCGCCGGGGAGCTGATCGCGTTTGCCGGATCGACCGCGCACCACCTCGACCTGGGCGGGGGCAGCGCGGGCCTGAACGCGCTCGCCAGCGACGTCTACCAGGAAGGCCTGTTGCTGCCGCCACTCAAATTCAGCCTGTCGCGCGACTGGAACGGCGGCACCTTCGAGCGCCTCCTGGCGGCCAACATCCGCGTGCCGGACCAGACCCTGGGCGATTTCAACGCGCAGTTCGCGGCCAAGGCGATCGGCATCGAGCGGGTGCGCCAGTTGTGTGCCAAATACGGCACCGACGCGTTGAAGGCGACCATGGCGGAGCTGATCGCCTATTCCGAACGGCAGTTGCGCGCCGCCATCCGCGCCCTGCCGGACGGCGTCTACTGCGGCGAGGACGCCGGCGACGACATCGAGGGCAGCGGCACGCCGCTGTGGGTGCGCGCCAAGGTCACGGTGGCCGGCGACGAGATGGAAATCGACTTCGAGGGCACCTGCGCGCAGGTCGGACGCAACATCAATTCGCCGCTGGCCTCGACCGAATCGGCGGTGATGAGCTGCATCAAGGGCGTTCTGATCGGCGGCGACATGCCGTTCAACGAAGGCAGTTTCCGGCCGATCCGGCTCAAGGTGCCCTATGGCTCGATCCTCAACCCCAAGCCGCCGGCGCCGGTGCGCGCGCGCATGCTGCCCTGCTACCGCGCCTACGACGCGGTCATGAAGGCGCTCGCCACGGTGGTGCCGGAACGCGCGATCGCCTCGGGCTTCGACAACGCCCTCATCACCTGCCTGGCGCGCCTGGCCAACGGCCGCTACCGGGTCTGCCTGGAAACCTACGGCGGCGGCTTCGGCGCCTCAGCCACAGGCGACGGCGCCGACGGCATCGCCGCGCCGCTGTCGAACACCACCAATTCGCCGATCGAGGCACTGGACATGAACTTCGATTACTTCCGCATCGTCGGCTACACGCTCAACCCGGATTCGTTCGGCCACGGCCGGCAGCGCGGCGGCCTGGGCATGCGGCGCACCTACGAAATACTCGAGGACGGCGTCGACTTCTCGCTCTATGGCGACCGCTTCGAAATCGCACCCGAGGGGCTGGCAGGCGGCGGCGCGGGCGCCCTCTCGCGCGCCGAGGTATGGCGCTCCGGCCAGCGCGTCGAGATCGACCTGAAGCGCGGTACCCGCCTCGACAAAGGCGACCGGGTGGTTGTGTCGACCTCGGGCGGCGCCGGCTACGGCAATCCGCGCGAGCGCGCGGCGGCGCTGGTGCGGGATGATGTCGAACAAGGCGTGATCAGCGCCGATGTCGCGCGCTCGGTGTACGGGCAGACAGGCTGACGGAGACGACGCATGTTCATCGATTACGGCAGCAAACCGCCCACCCGCGCCTTCAATCCGCCGCAGACCGCACACCTGGCCAACTACCGGCGCGTCTATGCGAAAAGCGAATCACGCGTCGACAAGCCCGCAAGCGAGAAGGTGGCACTGGCGAAGTACCTCAAGAGCTACGAGAAGCTTGGCGCCAAGCGTGTGGTGGTGAAGGCGCGCGACAACGAAACCACCTTCGGCCTCAAGGTCAGGAACGAAGATGTCGCCGCCTTCTGCAAGAAGCACGGGCCGCGCTTCGTCGGCTTCGCCGGCGTCGACCCGCACAAGGGCATGGCGGCGGTGCGCGAACTCGAAACCGCGGTGCGCGAGCTGGGCCTACGCGGCCTCAACCTGCAATGCTTCGAGCTCAAGCTCGCCATCAACGACAAGCGCATGTATCCGCTCTACGCCAAGTGCGTCGAGTTGGACATCCCGGTCAACATCCACTGCGGCATCAACTTTTCGACCGCGTCGCAGATGGACTATGGTCGTCCCGCGTACCTGGACGAGGTGATGCTGCATTTTCCGGAGTTGCGCGTGTGCGCCTCGCCGCCGGGCTGGCCATGGATCGAGGAACTCATCGGCGTGGCCTGGCGCCATCCCAACGTGTACATCGGCGTGGTCGCGGTGCGCCCCAAGCTGCTGGCGCTCGAGGATTCCGGCTACCGGCCATTGCTCACCTATGGCACCAAGGTCCTGCAGGACAAGATACTCACCGGCACCGCCTACCCGATGCAGCCGCTGGAGCAGGCCTACGCCGAGTTCGACGCCCTGCCATTGCCCGATGCGATCCGGCGCAAGTGGATGCATGACAACAGCGCGCGTTTCCTGGGACTTGCCTGAATGCAGAAACCCATCCTGCCCGAATGGCGCATCGCGCGTTACAGCGCCGACCCGCTGCAACGTTGCCGCCAGCTCGAAGCCGAGCCCCTGCCAACCTCGACAGCGGCGCTGCTCGATGAAGCTGCTGCAGAAGTGCCTGACCGGCTGGCCTGGCACTTCATCGACAGTGGCGAGACCGCCACCTATCGCGAAGTGCAGGCAATGGTCAACCGGGTGGCTGCGGGGCTGGCCGGCCTGGGCGTGCGCAAGGGTACGCATGTGGCGATGATGGTGCCCAACGTGCCGCAATTCCCGCTCACCTGGCTGGCGATCGGCCGGCTCGGGGCGGTGATGGTGCCGGTGAACATCTCCTACACCGGCCGCGAGCTCGACTACATCGTCAATGACGGCCGCGCGGAATTCCTGGTGATCGCAGAAGAGTTCCTGACTACGCTTGACGCAATGGTGCAGCGGCCTGCGCAACTGGTGGACGCGCGGGTGATCGTGGTTGGCCACGCGCGTTCCGGCATGCACGACTGGCAAGCCGTGCACGACGCCGGTGACCCGGCGTATCAAGCCAGCGAGCCGGTCGGACTCGACGACCTGCTCAACATCCAGTACACCTCGGGCACGACCGGCTTTCCCAAGGGCGTCCTGCAGGCGCAGCGCTACTGGATCACGCAGAGCAAGATCAACGCCTTCCGCGACGGGCTGGCCTACGAGCGCATCCTGATTTCCACGCCGTTCTACTACATGGACCCGCAGTGGTTGCTGCTGATGACCTTCCACCAGCGCGCCACCGCCTTCATCGCCGCGAAGCAGAGCACCAGCCGCTACACCGAATGGCTGCGCAGCTGGAATATCCAGTTCTCCCTGATGCCCGCCGAGGTGATGTTCAAGAACCCGCCTTCGGCCGATGACGGCGACAACCAGATCCGGCGGGTCAACGTCTATGGCTTGCGCCGCGAAATCCACGCTGCGGTGGAGAAGCGCTTCAACGTCAATGCGCGCGAGGCCTTCGGCATGACCGAGCTGGGCTCGGCCACCTTCATGCCCCTGGAAGTCGAGGATATGACCGGATCAGGCTCGTGCGGCATCACCGGACCGTTCCGCGAATGCAAGGTGGTCGATGCCGAAGGACGCGAAGTGCCGCTCGGCGAGATCGGCGAAATGGTGGTGCGCGGCAGCGGCATCCTGCGTGGCTACTTCAACAAGCCGGACGCCACGCGGGAGGCCTTTTACGGCGACTGGTTCCGCACCGGCGACCTGTTCCGCCAGGATGAGCGCGGCTATTTCTACATCGTCGGGCGGGTCAAGGAAATGATCCGGCGCAGCTCCGAGAACATTCCGGCGCGCGAGGTCGAAGCGGTGCTGAAGGACATGCCGCAAATCGTGGAGGCGGCCGTCCTTGGTGTGCCCGACGAGATCCGCAAGGAGGAAGTGAAGGCCTACGTGATCCTGCAGCCGGGACTGTCCAGGACGGAGGTGCCTCCCGAGGCCATCATCGAACACGCGCGCAAGTACCTCGCACCCTTCAAGGTGCCGCGCTATATCGAATATCGTGCAGAGTTTCCGCGCACGCCGTCCAACAAGATCAGGAAGCCGGAGTTGCAGAAGGAAAAGCCCGACCTGCGCGCCGACAGCTGGGACCGGGTCGACAACGCCTGGCGCTAGCTGACGGCGCGGACGTGGCAGGGCAAGTGCGACTGGGCGGCCCGGCCTCAATCGGCGGCCAGAACGCCCTTGGCCTCGAATATCTCGCGTACCTTGCGTGCCGCCGCCAGGAATTCGGCGTTTTCGTGGATTGCCTTCCAGCGGCGCGGGCGCGGGATCTCCACGTTCAGGTCGAGGTCAATGCGCCCGGGACGCGGTGACATCACGATCACGCGGTCGGCCAGGAAGATCGCCTCGTCGATACCGTGGGTGATGAACAGCACCGTGCTTTTCACCGACAGCCACATAGTCTGCAGGTCCATGATCAGCTGCTCGCGGGTGAGTGCGTCGAGCGCGCCGAATGGTTCGTCCATCAGCAGCAAACCGGGTTCCTGGATCAGCGCGCGACAGATCGCGACGCGCTGGCGCATGCCGCCGGACAACTCCGACGGAAATTTGCCGGCGAAACCGGCCAATCCCACCTTGCCCAGCAAGGCCTCGGCGCGCGCGGTGTACTCGGCGATCGGCCGGCGCTTGATCTCGATCGGCAGCAGTACGTTGTCGAGCACGCTGCGCCAGTAGAGCAGCAGGTCGGTTTGGAACACCACACCGGCTTTCGGATGCGGTCCGGACAGCGTTTGACCGTCGATGCGAATGCTGCCGGTGGTCGCCGGAAACAGCCCGGCCAACATCGACAGCAGGGTCGACTTGCCGCAACCCGAAGGCCCGACCACTGCGACAAATTCGCCCGGCTTGATCGCCAGGTCGATGCGGTCGAGGGCCAGCAGGTCATCGCCGTCGCGGGTCTCGTAGATTTTCGATACCCCTTCGATCCGCACATCGACACCATGACTCGCGGCCGCGACGCTCATTTCCCCGCCTCGCGCCGGTGCACCAGGCGCCGCTCGCAGAACATCACGGCCGAGTAAAGCAGCACACCCACCAGGGACACCATCACCACTGATGCGAAGTTGAGCGTGGTATCGAGCTTGGCATTGGCCTGCAATTGCAGGTAGCCCAGGCCGCGTTCCGCGGCCACGTATTCGCCGATCACCGCGCCGATCACCGCCAGCGCCACCGCCACCTTGAGCCCGCCGAATATGTTCGGCAGGGCCGCCGGCAGGCGCACTTTCCAGAACGTCTGCGCCTCGCTCGCGCCCATTGAGCGCACCAGGTTCACCATCGTCGGCTCCAGCGCCTGCAGGCCGACCACGGTCGAGATCACGATCGGGAAAAACGCGATCAGGAACGCCAGGAAGATTTTCGGCGCCCAGCCGTAGCCGAGGTACAGCACCAGCAGGGGCGCCAGCACGATCTTCGGAATGGTCTGCAGCGCGATCAGGAGCGGGTAGACCGCGCGCTCGAACGGCCGCGAGTAAAAGATCGCCAGCGCCATCGGCACGCCCACCGCGATCGCACAGGCGAACCCGGCGACGACTTCAAACAGGGTTACATAGGCGTTTTCGATCAGCAACGGGAAGTCGCTGACGATCCGTTTGGCGACCTGCCAGGGCGTCGGCAGGATGAATTCGGAGAGTCCGAACAGCGGCACCGCGATCTGCCAGAGCATCAGGAAAAACAGGGCCAGCGCCGGCGCGGCGAGCGGCTCCAGCACGCGCTCGGCGAACTTGCGACGCTTCGCCACTACAACACCAGGTTCTTGCGTTTGAGTTCGCCCCAGGCGCGATAGCATTGGTTGGCTTCGTCGGCGACGGCCACCACCTGTTCGGTCGGCAGTTGCACCCGCTCCGGTCCCGGGCGCGCCAGATCCGCATACAGCAGGGTATCGTCGATGTCGGCCAGGCGCGCCAGGTCGGCCGGCGTGCTGGCGTAATAGACCTTGCGGATCCGCGCCCAGGTCGCCGCCGAGTAGCACATCGGGCACGGCAGGCCGATCACATAGAGGTCGCAGTCCGACAGGTCGCGCGTCGCCAGAGCCTGCGCCGCGCGCCGGATCGCCAGCACCTCGCTGTGCGCGGTCGGGTCGCCTTGCGCCAGGACTTCGTTGTGTGCCTCGGCCACCACTTCACCGGCCCGCACCACCAGCGCGCCGAACGGCCGCCCCTTGCCGCTGCGATAGCCCTCATAGGCCAGTTCGATGGTGCGCCGCAACTGTTGCTGGTGGAAGGCGCTGTCGCCGGGTTCCTGGGCGGCCATGGTCACGCCCCTACTGCAGCAGGGCGTTGGTGTAGAAACTGCCCGCCGGCTTCGGATTGTCGATCTCGCCGGCCCCCTTCATCATGTCGAGCGTGCTGACGATCAGCTTATCCTCGATCCAGCCGATGCTGCGCCCGGGGTAGACCGGAACCACGTCCATGGTTGCCTTGACCTGGCCCAGCACCACCGCCATGTCGGGGCCGGCGGTCCAGTTCTTGAGGATCGCCCTGGAGGCGCCGATCACGTCTTCCTTCGAATCGCGAAAGCCGGCGGCGGTGGCCGCAAGGAAACGCTTCAACACTTCCGGACGTTTGGCGATATTGGCCTCGGTGGTCACCGCGGCCATGCCGGGAATGACCATGCCGAACTCGATCAGGTCCATCACCACGATCTTCGCCTCGCGCTGAATCAGCGCCGGCAGGTCGTTGCTGCGATAGACGCTGGTGCTGTCGATCTGTTTGGCCAGAAACTGGGTGACCAGCGCCTGCGAGTTCATCTGCACCTTCTTGATCTTGCCGCAGTCGACCTTGTTGATCCTGCAGAACAGGTCCATGTACGAAGTGGCGGTGTCGCCGACCGAGGTGCCGAGCGTCTTGCCTTCGAGGTCTTTGGGGGTGCGGATCGGCCGTTCGGGATGCGAAATGAACGCGAACGGCGTTTTCGGATGGTAAAGCGCGACCAGGCGGATCGGCATGCCCTTCTGGATCGCCGAGATCGCGAAGATGGCGGGCAGGATCACCACATCTTCCTGGCCCTGGATCAGGGCGCCCAGCGCGGCGGGGGCGCCTGCGCCTTCACCCAGGCGCACCGCCAGATTCGCCTTCTTGTAATGCCCCGCCTCCTGCGCCATGTACAGCGCGCCGTACTCGCCCTTGAGCTTCCACGAAAAGCGCACGTTGACACTGTCCTGGGCGAGCGCCCCGGTGCTCCAGCCGAACGTGACCATGGTCAGGAGCAAGGCCAGTGAACGCAGGTGTTTCATGTGCTTCCTCAACGAATCGATGGGATGACGGAATACGATCACAACGTGGTGCGCACGGCGGCTGCCTGCGCAGGAGCGGACGGATTTTACGGCATCACCCCGGCAGCCCGGACCGAAGCAAGCGGCGCAACATCAGGCCGCCAGCGCCCGCCCGATGATGATGCGCTGGATGTCGCTGGTGCCTTCGTAGATCTGCGTCACCCGCACGTCGCGGTAGATGCGCTCGACCGGGAAGTCGCCCACATAACCATAGCCGCCCTGGATCTGGATCGCGTCCGAACACACTTTTTCGGCCATCTCGGAGGCGAACAGCTTGGCCATCGCCGCCTCTTTCAGGCAGGGCCGGCCGGCGTCCTTCAGGGCGGCGGCATGCATCATCATCTGGCGCGCCACCTCTACCTGGGTGGCCATGTCGGCCAGGCGAAACTGCACCGACTGGTGGTTGAACAAGGGCTGGTTGAACGCACTGCGCTCGTGCGCGTAGCGCAGCGCCGCTTCGAGCGCGGCACGCGCCATGCCGATGGCCTGGCCGGCGATGCCGATGCGCCCGCCTTCGAGCGATGACAGTGCGATGCGATAGCCTTCGCCCGGCGCGCCGATCATGTTTTCCACCGGAACGCGGCAGTTATCGAACAGCAACTGTGCGGTGTCCGACGCATGCTGGCCGAGCTTCTGCTCGATACGCGGTACCGAATAGCCGGCGCTACTGGTGGGCACGATGAAGGCGCTGATGCCTTTCTTCCCCGCACCCTTGTCGGTGACCGCGAAAACGATCGCCAGGTCACCGTTCTTGCCGGAGGTGATGAACTGCTTGGCGCCATCGATCACGTAGTGGTCGCCGTCGCGGCGCGCGGTGGTCCTGAGTGCCGAGGCGTCGGACCCCGCATGCGCCTCGGTCAGGGCGAAGGCGCCGAGCAGCGCACCGCTGGCCAGGGGTTTCAGCCATTGCTCCTTTTGCGCCGCGCTGCCGAAATTGAGCAGGATGTTGCACACCGGGCAGTTGTTGACCGAGAGAATGGTGGAGGTAGCGCCGTCACCGGCGGCGACTTCTTCGAGCGCGAGCGCCAGCGCGGTGTAGTCGAGCCCGGCGCCGCCCAGGTCTTCGGGCACGAACACGCCGAACAAGCCGAACGCAGCCAGCCCGTTGAGGGCGGCGCGCGGAAAACTGGCGTCGCGATCCCAGGCCGCGGCATGCGGTGCGACTTCGGCCGCGACATAGGCGCGGACGGCGTCGCGGATTTGTTCGTGGTCAGGTGACAGAAGCATGCGCTCAAATCCGCTGCGGTGGCAGGATTGCGCCGCTCACCCCGCCGCGCCGCCTGCAAGCGGCAGGCGGGGCAAGCAGGGCGTGGTCGCGCTCAGATCAACTCGATGGCCACTGCGGTGGCTTCGCCGCCGCCGATGCACAGGCTCGCCACCCCGCGTTTGCCGCCGGTCTTTTTCAGGCCGCCGATCAGGGTGACGATCAGGCGGGCGCCGGAGGCGCCGATCGGGTGCCCAAGGGCACAAGCGCCACCGTGGATGTTGACCTTGGCATGCGCAATGCCGTGCTCGCGCATCGCCGCCATCGCCACCACCGCGAACGCCTCGTTGATCTCGAACAGGTCGACCGTGCCGGTGTTCCAGCCGCATTTGGCGTACAGCTTCTCGATCGCGCCGACCGGCGCGGTGGTGAACCATTGCGGTTCCTGGGCGTGGGTGGCATGGGCGATGAGGCGGGCGATCGGCGTCAGGCCCAGCTTGGCCGCAGTGGAAGCGCGCATCATCACCATGGCGGCGGCGCCGTCGGAAATCGACGACGAGGTGGCGGCGGTCACGGTACCATCCTTGCGGAACGCCGGTTTGAGCGTGGGCACCTTGTCGACATTCGACTTGAACGGCTGTTCGTCCTTGTCAATCACCACATCACCCTTCTTGCCGGCCACCGTGATGGGCGCGACCTCCCACTTGAAGCTGCCGTCGTTGTTGGCGGCGATCGCGCGGCGCGTCGATTCGATCGCATAAGCATCCTGCGCTTCCCGGGTGAAGGTGTACTTGCCGGCGCAGTCCTCGGCGAACTGGCCCATCGACTTGCCGCCGCCGTTAGGGGTTTTCTCATAGGCGTCTTCCAGGCCGTCTAACGCCATATGGTCGAACATGGTGGCATGGCCATAGCGATAGCCGCCGCGGCCCTTGAGCATCATGTAGGGGGCATTGGTCATCGACTCCATGCCGCCGGCCACCACGATGTCGGCGCTGCCGGCGACCAGGAGATCATGCGCGAACATCGCCGCCTTCATGCCCGAACCGCACACCTTGTTGATGGTGGTGGCGCCGGTGGATTTTGGCAGGCCGGCGCCGAGCGTGGCCTGGCGCGCCGGCGCCTGGCCCTGGCCGGCAGGCAGCACGCAGCCCATGATGACTTCGGAAATCTGCTCGGGCTTCAAGCCGGCGCGTTCGACCGCCGCCTTGATCGCATGGCTGCCGAGCTGGTGGCCGGCAAAACCGGAAAGTTCGCCCTGCATGGCGCCAACCGGCGTACGGGCGACGGAAACGATAACGATGGGATCGGACATGGTGATTCCTCTCTACTGATTGAAGGTCATGATCTTGCCAACCGTGCTGAGGACGACCTCGCCATTCTGGTTGGTAATGCTGCCGTCCAGGGTGACGACGCTGCCGCGCGACTTGGGCTCGATATGGGTGGCTACCCACTTGAACTCGATTGTATCCCCGGGCCGCACCGGTTTGGCGAAATTGAGGTGAAATTCGATCCCGACCTGCGGGCCGCTGCCGGTGAAGTGGCTGGCCAGGAGGCCCAGGAGCAGCGACATGTAATGCGGGCCGGAGGCGATGATGCCGCCGAATCGGGTGCCGGCCGCATAGTCCGCGTCGTGGTGCAGTGGATTGAAGTCTTCGCACATGATGGCGAAGGCGCGAATCTCTTCTTCCGAGATGGTTTTCACCCGCACGGCGGTTTCGCCGATTTCAATCATGCGCGTTCCTTGCGTTCGCGAATCTTGGACAACGCCTCCGCCAGCACCGGTTCGATCTGGTCGGTGGCGGCAACGGTGCCGCTCAAGTCGCGCAGGCGGCCGTCGTGCACGCCATAGACCCAGCCGTGCACGGCGAGCGCCTGGCCGCGCTCCCAAGCCGCCAGGACGGTGCTGGTGTGGCTGACGTTGCGCACCTGTTCGATCACGTTGAGTTCGCACAGCATATCGTGGCGCCGCTCGTCGCCGGTCACCGCGCCGAGGTAGGAGCCATGCTTGTCGGCAACGTCGCGCACATGGCGCAGCCAGTTGTCGGCGAGGCCGACCTTGCGCCCGGTGAGCGCCGCATGCACGCCCGAGCAGCCGTAGTGGCCGCAGACGATGATATGCCGGACCCCGAGCAATTCGACGGCGAACTCGATCACCGAGAGGCAGTTCAGATCGGAGTGCACCACCACATTGGCGACATTGCGATGGACGAACACCTCGCCCGGGGTCAAGCCGGTGATCTGGTTGGCCGGCACCCGCGAATCCGAGCAGCCAACCCACAGATACTGCGGGCTTTGCTGGTCCGCCAGGCGATCGAAAAAGCCCGGATCATCACGGGTGACGCTTTCAACCCAGGCGCGGTTGCTGTCGAACAGGTGTTTGAGGGAGTTCACGGGATGCCTGATTGAGCGCCTTCAATCGCGATAGCCGAAGTCGTAGTCGCGCATCAACCCGCGGGCCTGCTCGATGATCCGCGGCGCGAACGGTGTCGATTTGCGCGCCACCGCATCCATATGCACGCCGACCAGGCGGCAGGTGGCGGCGACTTCGCCGGTTTGGGTGTTCTTCATTTCATGGAAAAAACGGCACACCTTGTCGCCGATCTCGAGCACGCCTGAACTGATGGTCACGGTGTCGCCGGCCAGCAGTTCGCGGCGGTACTGCAACCGCTGGTCGATCGCGGCCATCGCCTTGCCGGACTCGCGCAAATATGACGACGTCGCGCCCATCAAGGCGAACAGGTTCCAGGTGGCTTCGTCGAACTTGCCGACATACCACATCACGTTCATGTGGCCCATGTGGTCACAGTGCCACTGCATCACCGTCCCGCGGTAGGTCTGGATCAGGTCTGCCATCTCGCCACCTATTTCGTTTCGGCGAACAATTCGCGGCCGATCAGCATGCGCCGGATTTCCGAGGTGCCGGCGCCGATCTCGTAGAGCTTGGCATCACGCCACAGCCGCCCGGCGGCATAGTCGTAGGTGTAGCCGACGCCACCGAGGGCCTGGATCGCCTCGCCCGCCATCCAGGTGGCCTTTTCCGCGGTGTAGAGGATGACCCCGGCGCAATCCTTGCGCGCGGCGGTGCCATTGAGGGTGCCGCGATCGAGCGCCTCGCCCACCGCATACGAGTAGGCGCGGCAGGCCGACCAGGTCGAATACATGTCGGCCAGCTTGCCCTGCATCAACTGGAATTCGCCGATCGGCTGGCCGAACTGCTTGCGTTCGTGCAGGTAGGGCACCACCACGTCGAGGCACGCGGACATGATGCCCAGCGGGCCGCCGGCCAGCACCGCGCGCTCGTAGTCGAGGCCGCTCATCAGCACGTTGACGCCGCGGCCGAGGCCGCCGAGCACATTGTCGGCCGGCACTTCGCAATCCTGGAACACCAGTTCGCAGGTGTTGGAGCCGCGCATGCCCAGCTTGTCGAGCTTCTGCGCGGTGGAAAACCCCTTCATCCCCTTCTCGATCAGGAAGGCGGTGATGCCGCGCGCGCCGGCCTCGAGATCGTTTTTCGCGTAGACCACCAGGGTGTCGGCATCCGGGCCGTTGGTGATCCACATCTTGTTGCCGTTCAATACCCAGCGGTCGCCTTTCCAGTCGGCGCGGGTGCGCATGCCCACCACATCCGACCCGGCGCCCGGCTCGCTCATCGCCAGCGCGCCGACCTGGGTGCCGGCGATCAGGCCGGGCAGGTACTTGCGCTTCTGTTCGGCGTTGCCATTGCGGCGAATCTGGTTGACGCACAGATTGGAATGGGCGCCATAGGACAGCCCGACCGAGGCCGAACCGCGCGAAATCTCTTCCATCGCGATGATGTGGGCCAGATAGCCCATCTGGGTGCCGCCGTATTCTTCCTCGACGGTCATGCCAAGCAAACCGAGATCGCCGAACTTTTTCCACAAATCGGCCGGAAACTGGTTCGCGCGGTCGATCTCGGCGGCACGCGGCGCGATTTCGTTGGACACGAAATCCTGCAGCGTGTCGCGCAGGGCGCGAATCTCGTTGGAATGATTGAATGTCAGGGCATTGAGGTTGTGCATGGTGGTTCCTTTCTGACTGCGCCGCGCCGGCGGCCAACGCGCAAGACCGGCACCGGACCGGCCGGTGTCAGGCCGCTTGCGCCGGCCGCTTGCGGCACGCCGCCGTGTGGTGCGTCACTTCACCCGCGACGCGATGCCCCGGGCCACAAGCAGGGTGTTGATCAGGATGGCAGTGTGGGTCTGGACGCCATTATCGACGCAATAGACATCCGCCTTGGCGACGATCACGGTGCGCCCGAGCTTGATGACCTCGCCGCGCGCGATCATCCGCTGCCCGCGCCCGGGTGCCAGCATGTTGATCTTGAATTCGATGGTCAGCACGCCGTCTTCGGCCGGCAACAGGGATACGCCGGCCAGGCCGGAGGCGGAATCGGCGAGCATCGCCACCATGCCGCCATGCACCACCTGGTATTGCTGCACCACACTGGGCGCGATCGGCATCGACAGGTGCAGGTGGCCCGGCGCCTGATGGTCGATGACCACATTGAACAGGGGTGTCACGCCCTGCGCGTTGATTTCGTGTGCGATGCGTTCGGCGTAACCGGGGTTGATTGCCTTGAACTGGGTTTGCATCGAACGAATTTACTTGACGTTTACGTAAACGTCAACCTTGCCGGCGTGTCCCGACCGGCAAGGCGACGGCCGGTCAGGCGCTGCGCCGCGTGCCCTTGTCACCCAGGCGCTTGCGGCACTGGCTTTCGAAGGCGCCGATCTCCTTCAACTGCGCCTCGATATCGACCTGCTGCTGTTCCAGTTGGGCGCGGTGGATGCCCAGCACCTGCAGGAACTTGGCCAGTTGCGCGGCTTCGTCGCGCGGGCTTTCGTACATGTCGATCAGTTCGCGAATATCGGACAACGACAGGCCCAGGCGCTTGCCGCGCAGGGTCAGTTTGAGCCGCGTGCGGTCGCGCGGCGTGTAAATCCGGCTCTTGCCGGAACCCTCGCGCGAGGGCGCCAGCAGGCCCTGGTCTTCGTAGAAACGGATTGCGCGCGGCGTGATGTCGAATTCGCGCGACAGTTCGGTGATCGTGTAGGTCTGGCTCAAGCTGACGGTGGAACCCGGGTTGTTGCCACCGCTGATCCGCCCTATCGTATGACGGCGCTCCCACGATAGGAACGCCTAGCGTGAGAGAATCAGGGGTGACGTTTACGTAAACGGAAAGTGTAACCAAATGGCGGCTGTGATGCAGAGCAAGGCCGAGCGACCGGAGGAAGCGGCGCTCAGTTATCCGTTTCCGCGGATTCCCGAGCCTGGTGAAACAATCGAGATCGTCGCCGGCGTGCGCTGGTTGCGCATGAAACTGCCGTTCGCGCTCGACCATATCAATCTGTGGCTTCTGGCCGATGAAATCGACGGCGTCGCCTGCTGGACGGCGGTCGACTGCGGCGTCGGCCTGAAACCCACGCGCGATGCCTGGGAAACGATCTTTGCCGGCAGTCTCGAAGGGCGCCCGATCAAGCGGGTGATCATCACCCATGCCCATCCGGACCACATCGGCAACGCCGACTGGCTGTGCACCCGCTTTGCCGACCACGGCTGCCGCCTGACCGCCACCGCCGGCGAGTACCTCTGGGGCCGGGTCATCCAGAGCGGCATGAGCGGCTTCGACAACGATGCACAGGTCGAGCACTTCCGCCGCCACGGACTGCCCGCGGCCATGTGCGAGGAAATCCGCGAGAACCGCAAGAGCTACTTCAAGACCCTGGTGCCCTCGATTCCGCTGACCTTCGACCGCATGCGTGCCGGCGACACCCTGGCCATCGGCGGGCGCGACTGGCAGGTGCATTGCGGCTTTGGCCATTCATCCGAGCATGCCTCGCTGTACTGCCCGGCGCTGGGCATGGTGATCGCCGGCGACATGCTGCTGCCGCGCATCTCGACCAACGTCGGGGTCTGGCCCAACGAGCCGGAAGCCAACCCGCTCAAATGGTTTCTCGACGCGCAGGATTTGTACGAAAGCCTGCCGGCCGATGTGCTGGTATTGCCTTCGCACGGCCGCCTGTTTCGCGGCGCGCACGAGCGGGTCGGCCAACTGCGTGCGCACCACGCGGCGCGCCTGGCCGAAACTCTGGCCGCATGCGACCAGCCGCGCAGCGCCGCCGACATCATCCCTATGATGTTCAACCGCGCCCTCGATGCGCACCAGACCACGTTTGCGATCGGCGAGGCGCTGGCGCACCTGCATTTTCTGCGCGCCGAGGGCAGGCTGACCAGCTGCACGGATGGTGCCGGCATTGTGCGTTTCACGCGAACCTGAAACGCGCGTCGGCGCCGCTTGCCTGCGCTCGACCGGCAGAATGTCGGCATCTGCGCAAGAAGATTGGTCCCGCTGGCTGCCCGTCGTCCGCGAAACCGCTGGCTTGCTGCGGACCGCGTCGCGGCAGTCAGTTTCATGCAATCCTGAAGTGCTAACCTAGCCACTTTCCGCTCAGATCCGGAGTCCCGTATGCCCGCCACTTCCTCCACTTCCGCCACACCGCCCGCCAACCCGACAGGCCTCGACCCGAAAGTATTGTCCGAGGCTGTCGAGGACGTCACCCGCCGGATGGCAGCGCTGGCGCCGCAACTGCTCGAAAAACAGGCGGCCGACCTCGAATCGCAGATGCAGGACGAGTTCGGCGTGCAAAAGGCGTTCGGCGAGGTCATGCAGAAAATGGTCAGCGACCCGCAGAAACTGATCGAGACACAGGCGCGCTATGCCGCCGATGCCGGCCAGTTGTGGCAGAAATACCTGGCCGCGGCCAGCGGGCAAGGCCCCAAGCTCGAACCCCTCAAGGACCGCCGCTTCTCCGATGAAGCCTGGAGCAGCAACCCCTGGTTCGACTTTCTTTCGCGCTCTTACCTGCTGACCGCCGAGCACATGAAAAACGCCGTCGCCCAGGTCGATGGCGTGTCGCCGCAGACCCGGGCCAAGGCGATGTACTACACCCGCCAGATCGTCGATGCGGTGTCGCCGTCGAATTTCGCGCTGACCAACCCGCAGGTGCTCAAAGCCACCGCCGATTCGGGCGGCGAAAACCTGGTCAATGGCCTGAAGAACATGCTGCGCGACATGGAGAAAGGCAAGGGCGCCCTGTCGATCGCGATGACCGACACCAAGGCCTTCGAGATGGGCAAGAACGTCGCATCGACCCCCGGCCGCGTGGTGTTCCAGAACAGCCTGATCCAGTTGCTGATGTACCAGCCCTCGACCAAGACCGTCGGCAAGCGACCGCTCCTGATCATCCCGCCGTGGATCAACAAGTACTACATCCTTGACCTGCAGCCGAAGAATTCCTTCATCAAGTGGGCGGTGGACCAGGGCCACACGGTGTTCGTGATCTCGTGGGTGATGCCGGACGCCAAACTGTCGAAAAAGACCTTCGACGACTACATGCTGGAGGGCCCGCTGGCCGCGATGGACGCAATCGCCCGATGCACCGGCGAAAAAGAGATCAATGCAATCGGCTACTGCCTGGGCGGCACCCTCCTGGCCTGTACCCTCGGTTACCTGACGGCGAAGAAGGACACCCGCATCAAGAGCGCCACCTTCTTCACCAGCTTGATCGATTTCGCCAAACCGGGCGACTTGGGCGTGTACGTTGACGAAGCGCAAGTCGACGCGCTGGAAAAGCGCATGCAAAAACGCGGCGGCTACATGGAGGGCAGCGAGATGGCCGGCACCTTCAACATGCTGCGCGCCAACGACCTGATCTGGTCGTTCTATGTACACAACTACCTGTTGGGCAAGGACCCGTTTCCGTTCGACCTGCTGTACTGGAATTCGGATGCCACCCGCATGCCGATGGCGATGCATCTCTTCTACCTGCGCGAGATGTACATCAAGAACAATCTGGTGGTGCCCGGCGCGGTGACCCTGAACGGCACGCCGATCGATCTTTCGAAGGTGAAAACGCCGGCCTATTTCATTTCGACCGTCGAAGACCATATCGCCCCCTGGGCCACCACCTACACCGGTGCGCGCACCCTCGGCGGCGCCAACAAGTTTGTATTGGGCGGCTCCGGCCATATTGCCGGCATTGTCAATCCGCCGGCGGCCAACAAATACGGCTATTGGACCAATCCGAAACTGGTGCCCAAGGCCGAAGAATGGCTGGCCAGCGCCACCAAACACGAAGGTTCCTGGTGGACCGACTGGGACAAATGGATCAAGTCACACAATCCGGAAAAGCCGGTGCCGGCGCGGGTGCCGGGCGATGCACTTCGCGGCGGCAAGTTGAAGGTGATTGAAGATGCGCCGGGTTCATTTGCCAAGTTGCGACTCGACAAGTAAGTGCGAACGCCGCGAATCCTGAAACGGGCGGCGGCAAGTTGAAGGTGATTGAAGATGCGCCGGGTTCATTTGCCAAGTTGCGACTCGACAAGTAAATCCGGGCGCGACACCTACTCGGCCTTGATCCCGGCCGCCTTCGCCACCCCGGCCCACAATTCAAGTTCGGTCGCAATCGTCCGTGCGAACGATTCGGAATTGCTGCTGTCCGGCACGATGATCGACAGGGCATTCAGGCGCGTACGCACCTCCGCATGCTGCAAGGCGCGGCCAAGCTCGTCCTGCAGTTTCTTCACCACCGCCACCGGCGTTGCTGCCGGCGCCAGAAGACCGGCCCACAGTTCGATTTCAAGCCCGGCCACCCCGGCTTCGGCCATGGTCGGCACCTCCGCATGGCCGGGAATGCGCCTGGCGGAGGTCACCGCCAGCGCACGCACGCGGCCGGCCTTCTGCAGCGCCGCCATCGAACTGGGGTCGGTGATGGTCATCATCACGTCGCCGGCGGCGACCGCCGCCACCGAATCATTGGCGCCTTTGTACGGAATGCGCTGAAACGCCGACCCGGTACGCAGATTGAACAGTTCGGAGACGAACTGGAACGACGCCGCACTCGATCCATAGTTGGCCTTGTCGGGCGCGGCCTTCGCCAGCAGGACCAGGTCCTTGACGCTGCGTGCCGGGCTGGCCTGGTTGACCACCAGCATCAGGGGAAACGCGCCGATCAGTCCGATCGGCACAAAGTCCTTTTGCGGCGAATAGGGCAGCTTCGGGTACAGCGCCGGGTTGAACACGATCGGTCCGGACGGCCCCATCAACAGCGTATGGCCGTCGGGCGCCGACTTGGCTACGTATTCGGCGGCGATGATCGAGGCAGCGCCCGGCTTGTTTTCGATCACCACCGCCTGGCCCAGGTGATCGGCCATCTTTTGCGCCACGATGCGCGCGATGATGTCGTTGCCGCCACCGACGGAGTAGCCGACGATGATGCGGATCGGCTTCGACGGAAACCCGCGCGCCGCATCGACCTGGGCCAGGGTCGAACCGGCACCCGGCCCAAGCGCCGCAGCGAATATCAGTGACCTGGTGATGGAACCCATCTGCGCTCCTTTGCCTGCGTAGCGACGTGGCCTGCCGGCAGTCGACCCCGGCGCGCCGGTCAAAATTGCTTGATCTTCGCCACCAGCACCGCGGCCTGTCCGCGATCGACGGCGCCTAAGCAGCGGGCGAGCGCGGCCTCGACTTCGGCCGGCTCCGACACTGTTTCACCGTGCGCACCGAACGCCGCCGCCACCTGGTCGAAACGGCGCACGGCGCCGCCCAGACGGGCCTGGAACTGGTTCGCTGCGGCGGCAAAGCCATCCGGGTGCACCCGCAAGGTGGCTTCCTTGACCGCCTGCCAGCCGCCGTTGTCGAGTACCAGGGTGAAGATCGGCAGGCCGTACTGCTGCGCCACGGCGTATACCGAGGTCGGCGTCGAGAAATGGAAACCGCCGTCGCCGACCACGTTGATCACCCGCCGGTCGGGCCGCGCCAGGCGCGCCCCGAGCGCCATGCCGCCGCTGTAGCCAAGGCCGGCGCCGGCACCGCTGATCAGGGTCAGGGGCTCGGTGCGCGCGACTTGCGCCAGTACCACCGGCGCGTTGCGAATCGCCTCGTTGATCACGATATCGCCCGCGCCCAGCGCGCGGTTGAGGGCGGCGCATACATAGGCCGGAGAGAGAGCGTTGCTGCTGCCGGGGTCGGCCGCCGCCGCGGCCGCGGCACGCTCGCGCTCCACTCGGGCCGCCGCCAGCGCCGCGACGCGCGCCGCGGCGGCACTGCGATATTCCGCGCCGGCCCGTTCGCGCACGATCGCCAGCACCTGAACCAGGGTCTGGGCGCAATCAGCTTCCAGCCGCTCATCGGCGGCGAACCCCCACATCGGGAAGTCGCGTTTGATGGCGTCGACATCCACCTGAATCCAGCGCAAGGCCGGGTTCTCCGTCGCGTATTTGGGCAGCCATGGCACGTCGACGTCGAGCAGCAGGCCGAGATCGGCGCCCTTGAGCGTGCGCGCCGGATCGAAGCCGGCGAAGCATGGCGACTGCCGCGAGATGCACAGGTACGACGGGCTGGATTCGACCACCGCGATACCGCACTCGCGGGCGAGCGCATCGAGCGCTGCCACCGCCGCCGGCTTGCGGCCAAGGTAGGACGTGACCACCACCGGCTTGCGCGCGGCCAGCAGGTGGTCGGCGATGCGGCCGGCGGCCGCCTGGCTCGCGCCGTCGCGCGCCACCGCGCCATAACGGGCCGCATCGAAGGAAGCCACGCGCGCGTCTTCCCAGGTTTCGGCCAGGGTCTCGCGCGGCAGGGTCAGGTAAACCGGGCCCGGCGGATCGCTCTGCATCACCGAATGGCCGCGGCGCACCACCTCCTTGCTGTTGACCCCGGTGGCGAGTGCGTACTCCCATTTCACATAGGGCCGCACCAGGCTGCCGATATCGAACGGGTCCTGCACGTAGTGCACATAGTTGTCGCGCGAACCGGGCAATTCGCCGCGCAGGGTATGTGGCGACCGACCGGCCATCAGCAGCACCGGCAAGCGGCCGCGAAACAGGTTGTGCATGCCCATCGCGGCATTCGCCGTGCCGGCGTCGACATGCACCAGCACACCCTGGCCGCGGCCGGTCATGGCGGCGAAGCCGCCCGCCATGTGGATGGCCACATTCTCGTGCGGGCAGAGGATCACGCCCGGGTAATTGCGCCCGCCGCTGTCGCGTTGCGCCAGTTCCTCGATCAGCGAGGCGTGGTCGGTCCCGAGGTTGCAGAACAGGTGCTCGATGCCAGCTTCGGCCAGGCCTTCGAGGAAATGGTGCGCGGTGCTGTGGCTGCTCAAGGAGTTTCCTTTGTCAGAAGAAGGGAGCTTGCAGCCAGGCGAGCAGCGCGCCAGCGACGGTAGCGGGGTCTTCCATCGGCGCCATGTGGCCGCAGCCCTCGAAAGCGACGAGTGTCGCACCGTTCACCAGTTCCGCCATGTCCTGATGGCGCGCGAACGGGCTCCAGGCATCCAGCCGCCCGCAGGCAATCAGGGTCGGACAGGCGACCGAGCGCAACACATCGGTGGCATCGGGCCGGCCGAGCAGCGCCGATATCTGCGCGGCAAACACCTCGCTGGAGTGCCTGGCGACCATGTCGGCAATGGCGTCGACCAATGCAGTATCGGCCAGACGCGCCGGCGGCAGCATGCCGGTCAGCCATTTCTCGCCCATCGCGCGCATGCCTTCACGGCGCGCGATTTCCAGCAACCCATGGCGCTGCGCCTGCTCGGCTTCGCCGGGCAGGCCAGGCATGCGCGATTGGTAGCCGGTATCGAAGAGCGCCAGGCGCTCCACCCGCTGCGGCGCCGCGCGCATGATCTCCAGCGCCACCCGCCCGCCCATCGAATGGCCGGCCACGGCAAAGCGCGGCGGCGCGGTGGCCAGCACATGCGCCGCCATCGCCGCCAGCGAATCGATCCGGCCATAGTCGGCGACGCTGCAGCGGGCATGCGGCGCCAGGGTCGGCAGCAGCGGCGCCCAGATGGCACGGTCGCACACCAGGCCGGGCAACAGCAGCAGCGGTGTCATCTCGACCAGGATCGCAGCGGCTTACTGTTTTTCAATCTTCGCGCGATTGATCACCTCGGTCCAGCGCTTGATCTCGGCGACCAGCAGGTCGTGCAGTTGCTCCGGCGAACCGGCGCGCGCTTCCACCCCCAGTTCCTTCAGGCGCTGCCGCACCGCCGGTGAATTGACCGCCGCAACCACCTCCTTGTTGAGCCGCGCCAGCACCTCACGCGGGGTCCTGGCCGGCGCTGCCAGCGCGTTCCACGACGCCACGTTGAATCCGGCGATGCCGGCCTCGCGCACCGTCGGCACATCCGGCAGGCCGTCGTGGCGCTTCTCGCCCATCACCGCGAGTACGCGCACCGCCTTTGCGTTGATCTGCGACATCACCGGCCCGAGAATCTCGACAGCGATGTCGATCTCGCCGCCGCGCAACGCGGTGATCAGCGCCGGTGTGCCCTTGAACGGCACGATCTGCGCGTCGATGCCGGCCGCGCTCTTGAACAACTCGCCGGCCAGGTTCTGCGTGCTGCCCACGTTGATGGTGCCGATATTGAGCTTGCCGGGACTGGCTTTGCCATAGGCGATCAGGTCCTTGAGCGTCTTGTGTCTCGATTCGGTGCCGGTGATCAGCGCGATATCGAAGAAGCCTAAGGTCGCTACCGGCGCGAAATCATTGACCGGGTCGAACGGCAGGCTCTTGAAGAGACCCGCCGACACCGCCGTGCCGTTGGACATGAGAAGCAGGGTGTAGCCGTCAGGCTCCGCCTTGGCCACCGCCTCGGAGGCGACGATGCCGCCGGCACCTGGACGGTTGTCGACCAGCACTTGCTGGCCGAGCGTCTCGCTCATGCGCTGTGCGACCGTGCGCGCGGTGATGTCGGCGATGCCGCCGGCGCCGAACGGCACGATGACGCGAATCGGCTTGCTCGGGAAGGTCTGCGCCTGAATCGCGCAAGTTGCGCCCAGTGCGAAAACGCCGGCTGCGAGTGCCGCAATGGCGTTGGAAAACAGTTTCATCGGGATACCTCAAGCAACGGGAAAATGGGCGACACGCGTATTTTCCCCCGCTTTCGGCAATTCCGCCTGCTGTCGGTACAGCTAACAGATATGCCGGGTCGGCATTCCGGGTTTCAAACCGCTTCCAGTGCCAGCAATCCCGAGGCGGTGTTGGAAATCGGCACGTGGTAATTGCCCGTCACCTTGCGCACCGTGCCCTTCATGGTGGCGCGCGCAGCCAGCCACATCACCAGTTCCACGCCCCGGGTGCCGGTTTTCTCGACCAACTCGGCAATCGAGTATTGGGTGGCCCATTTCGGATTGCCGGCCAGGCTATCCATGAAGGCCAGGTCGAAGTCCTTGTTGATGAAGCCTGGGCGTGAAACCGGCGGAGCCTGATTGGGGTCTGCTGCAGAACACCCTACGCACGGCCATGTACAGCCAATCGGCCTTGGCCAACCTGCCGCCGGGCTGCGCCTTCGCGCCCACGCATGCGCGCATGCCAGCGACGCCTGCCGCGTTTCCGCGCCGGAACCGGTGGAGGTGTCGGCGGGGCATTGGGTGCGGTGTGTACGCATGGATTTGACAGCGAAAGCGTAAGAATTTCGCGCGGCTGATCGATAGTGCTGGCTCGCAAGACTGGCGGCCTGCCTTGGAAGCACGATGCAGGGTCAAACTGGAGAAACTTCCAGGGGCTAGACCATGGCCAAAGCCAGCCTGCTCAGCACCAGCACCACGAACTTTCTGGAACTCATCGGCAACGGTCGTACGTATCAGGTGCCGCCGTACCAGCGAGACTATTCCTGGGGCGAGGAGCAGTGGGAAGATCTCTGGAACGACCTCACCGAACTGCGTGCGCGGCAGGACGCGACCCACTACATGGGCGCACTGGTGGTGGAGGGGAAATCAGATCGCGAGTTCGCCATCATCGATGGCCAGCAGAGATTCGCCACCTTGAGTCTCCTGGTGCTCGCCGTCATCAAGCGCTTGGTGGGCCTGGCAGAAGCAGGTATCGACGCTGACGCGAACCGCGAGAGGGCCACGGCGCTG
>JANPGJ010000118.1:0-13450 GCA_031423955.1 Burkholderiales bacterium | reverse complement strand
TGTGGTCAGCCGCAAGGGCGACAGCCTGGGCGACATCAAGGAAGTGGTGATCGATCCGCGCAGCGGCCGTGTCGCCTATGCGGTGGTCTCGTTCGGCGGCTTTCTCAGCATGGGGGAAAAGCTGTTCGCGATCCCGTTCAGCGCGCTGGAATACAACGTCACCAAGAGCGATTACGTGCTCGATGTGTCAAAGGAAAAGCTGGAGGCGGCGCCCGGTTTCGACAAGGACCACTGGCCGTCAATGGCCGATGAGAAGTGGAACCGCGATGTCTATCGCTACTACGAGCGTCTGCCCTACTGGGAATAGCAGGTGCAGGCAGCCCCGGGCGATCTGCCCGGCGGTTCCGGCAGCCCCGCTGCGACGGCGACTCGCGGCGGGGCTGCCGATCGCTGACCGCCGCTTGTGTTCGGCAACGTACATACAGCCATCGACAGGGTGGTCATAATAGATGGTTGAAGCAAACAAACCATGGAGGATTGTATGAAGAAGATTATTGTCGCCGCGGCACTTTCCGCAGCATTCGTAGCCGCACCGGCAGCCGCGCAGATGTACATCGGCGGCGGTGTCGGCGCATCCAGGACCGACACCAGTGAAACGTCATGGAAGCTGTATGGCGGTTACCAGTTCAGCCCGAACTGGGGTGCGGAACTGGCCTACAACGACCTCGGCCGCTATCGCAACGCCAACATCGAATCGTGGACGCTCGCCGGTACCGGCACCCTTCCGTTGAGCGCACAGTGGTCTTTGATCGGCAAGCTGGGCGTGGCCTCCAATCGCACCCGTTTCGCCGGGACCACCAATTACAAGGACGTTCTGGTCGGCATCGGTGTCGGCTACAGCTTCAGCAACAAGGTAGGCCTCCGTCTTGAGTATGAGGATTTCGGCCGGCTGTCGGACAAGGGCGGTGGCAACAACTCGCGCGGCAGCAATGTCGCCCTGAGCGTGCGTTACAGCTTCTAATCGCTGTTGTGGTATCCGGAGCCGGGAGTGATCCCGGCTTTTTTTATGGGTAGCTGCGTGCGAGTGACGTTGATGCCACGACCGTTAGCCAGCGCACAGACCGCGTGCCTGTCTGCGCCGACACTGGCGTCACGGTGTGTGTGAAATCAGGGCCGTCATCGGGAATTGCAGAATGCATGACAACCGCAAGCGGCAGGCGGGGCTGTCATGATTTGGCAAGCATCCGTGATGGCCGCATGCCTGGGCTAAGCGACAGGGAGCTGGATATGAACCGGGACCGGATCGAAGGTGGCTGGAAGAAAATTTGTGGATCAATGGCGGAGCGATGGAGCGACTTCCTCGATGACGAGGTTGGCGCCGATGCCGCCAGGCAAACCCAGCTGGCCGGCAACCAGCAGCTACGTCGCGGCAAGCTGCAGGACAGCACCGCGCGTCAGTTGAGCGAATTTTTCGAACGCAATCGGCACTGGGATTCTCCTGGTCGCCTGTCCCATGACGAACGGATGGAAAGAATATCGTGAACCTCAAAAAAACCCTGATCGCTTGCGCCCTTGCACTGCCTTGCGCAGCGCCTCTGGCTGTCTTCAACGGCAACGCCATGGCGCAGGCGCCGTCCGCCCAGTACGCGGCGCCGCGGATCGACGGTTTCGACGTCGAACCGGCCACCCGCCTGAGTGCCGGCAATGAACTTCTGTTCACGCTCTACGGCAGCGCCGGCGGCAGCGCCAGCGTGCGGATCGATGGCGTGGTCGACCGCTTTCTGCTCGAGGAAGTGGAAGCCGGCGTCTATGAGGGCACCTACACCATCCGCAACCGCGATCGAATCACCACCCTGACCGCGGTGACGGCCAACCTGCGGGTGGGAAACCGGATCGCCTCGGAAGTTCTCGGCGAATCGCTCTTGGCCGGTGCCGCATCGCCGGCGGACATCAAGCGCGCCAGCGACGCCGCAGCGGTGGCGGCGCTGCCGCGCATCGATCGTTTCGAGGTCGGCCCGGTCGAGCGGCTCGATGCCGGGACCGACCTGGTATTCACGCTCGCCGGCAGCGCCGGTGCCAAGGCCGCGGTGAGGATCGCGGGGGTCAAGGGCAAGGTCGCCTTGGACGAGATTGCGCCCGGCAAATACGAAGGCATCTACACCATCAACAACCGCGACCGGGTGTCCGCCACGTCGGCCGCCACCGCCAGCCTGCGCATCGGCGAGCGCGAGAGCACCGCGGTGCTTGGTGATCCGCTGCTGGCAAAGCCCGAGAACATGCCATCGGCACGTCGCGAGCGGGCGGCCCGGCTATGCGCCAATTGTGGTGTGGTCGAGTCGATCAACGTGGTGGAGGTCAATGGCGAGGGAAGCTATCTGGGCAAGATCGCCGGCGGCCTGGCCGGGGTGGTGGTCGGCAGCCAGATCGGTTCCGGCCGCGGCACCACGGCGGCCGAGATCGCCGGCGCGATCGGCGGGGCGGTAGCCGGCAATGAAATCGAGAAGCGGGTCAGGAAGGTCCGTCACTTCGACGTGACTACCCGCCTGTCGGGTGGCGGCACGCAAACGATCTCGTTTGCCGCCGAGCCGGCATTCAAGGTCGGCGACAAGGTTCGGGTGGAGAACGGCACGCTGGTACCTGGTTGACCGGCGGGTCGGGCAAGGCCTCACCTGGCCTTTCCTGATCCGCGCCGCGCGCCGCTCACGCCTTGCGTGCCGGCGCGGGCTCCCGCCAACCGCAATTCACGGCTGCGCTGTCGGTCCACTTCAAGCCGCGGCGGAGCACCCGTTGCGCGAGCACGTAGTCCAGCAGCAGTTTGATTTCGCCAATCGATTCGGTATTGTCGATCAGATCCATGATCTGCTCGCTGTTGTCCAGCGGGTGGCGATACAGGAATATCGCCAGGCGCGCACGCAGCAGGTACAGCCCGGCCAGCGCTTCGGGGCCCAGCTCGCTTTCGACTGGCGGCGTCATGAAAGGCGCCGGGTTGCCGATGCGGTCGGCGATTGCGTTGGAGCGGATCATCTCAGTCTCCCCTACCGTGCTTGTTGCCATGGCCGCGACCGCGGTCGTGCTGATCGTCGTCGTCATCGCCACGGTGTTTGGACTTTTTGGCTTTTTTCAGCTTCACCTCGCGATAGCCGGGATCCGGTTCCCAGCGACCTGGATGACGGAAGTAGACCTGCTCGCGCTGCTCCCAGCGATCGGGCGCCCAGCGATAACCGGCGCGATCGAGAATGACCCGGCCGCGAACCCAGACATGACGTTCGCCGCTCCACGCCCAATAGCCGGGGGCCCAGGTATAGCCGGGCGCCATCACCGGAATGGCTTCATATTGCATCGGTGGCGGGCCGACGTTGATGTTGATGTTGATTTGCGCCATTGCCGGCGCCATCAGCGCGCTGGTGGCCAGCAGCAGTGGCACAAGCAGATGGCGCATCCGGTTGCGGGTTTTCATGGTGACCTCCGGTTCGATGGGATGCGATGATGATCATCGATTTTGCCTGCCGGTTCAGTACGCTGGCGCACCCTGGACCAAAGTTTTGATGGCCTGCGGGCAGGCGTGCCGCCACGCACGGGCGGCTGCGATTCACAGTGCGGCTGTGCGCAGTGAAGGCCAATGCCGCCAGGCGCAACGCTATGCGCGGCAGCGAACGGATTTTCCAACCAGTCGCGCGTAGCCTTGATCGCAACCATGACACGGGCGGCGACGCCGCCCGACAGTCGTGCGTGCAGGTCGGCGCTTGATGCGGTCCTGTGGCGGCGCCGGCCTGATCTGCCGGGGCCGGTCAACCCCACCGGAGACTGATCGCTTCCGCGGAACGGCACGCTCCAATGCGCGCCGTTCCGGAACTGACTACTAAAGGAAACATCATGACACATGCGAAACTTCTGGCCGCACTCCTGACAACACTGGCACTCGGGGCATGCATCTCGTTGCCGCAGGGTCCGGCCGGCCCCGCGGGCGCCACCGGCAGCACCGGCAGCACCGGGGCTACCGGCTACACCGGCGCCACCGGCTACACCGGGGCCACCGGCGCCACCGGCGGTACCGGTGCGACCGGTTATACCGGCGCTACCGGGGCCACCGGCGGCACTGGTGCCACCGGCTACACCGGCGCGACCGGCGATACCGGCGCCACCGGCAATACCGGAGCCAAGGGTAGTACCGGCGCACGCGGCACCAGCGGCGACACCACCATCATCGTTCCGGCGCGTTAAGCAGGACTCGGCGGCGACGGCCGGTTTCCGGCCGGATCGCTGCCGGGCGGTAGGGTGGCGAACTGGTCAGGTCGCCAGTTGCGCCGGCAGCAGGCGATCGTATTCGCGCTTGACCACCGCATAACATTCGCAGCTACGCGCTTCCAGGCGCGGCCGGTCCAGCACGGTGATGCGGCCGCGCGCATAGCGAATCAGCCCGGACTGCTGCAACTTGAGCGCGGCCTCGGTGACGCCTTCGCGGCGCACGCCCAGCATGTTGGCGATCAGTTCCTGGGTCATGTGCAGTTCGTTGCCGGAGAGGCGATCCAGGCTCAGCAGCAGCCAGCGACACAACTGCTGGTCGAGCGAATGGTGGCGGTTGCAGACCGCGGTTTGCGCCATCTGGGTGATCAGCGCCTGGGTGTAGCGCAACAACAGGTGCAACACCGGGCCGGCGCGATCGAATTCATCCTTCATCACCCGCGCCGGCAGCCGATAGCCGTGCCCGGCGCTTTGCACCAGCGCGCGGTTGGGCGTGGTTTCGCCACCCATGAACAGCGAAATGCCGACAATGCCTTCGTGCCCGACCACCGCGATTTCAGCCGACGAGCCGTTTTCCATCACGTACAGCAGGGAGACGATGCTGGTGGACGGGAAGTACACATGGCTGAGCACGCCGCCGGATTCATACAGCACCAGGCCCAGCGGCATCTCGACCGGTTCCAGATGCTCCTTCCAGAGCAGCCATTGATCGTCCGGCAGCGCCGCCAGCAGGTGGTTTTCCCTCGGGTCTGATGCGCTCGCCATGATTTCCTTCCCGTCTGGTTACGGCCGGAACCGGGCGCCCATCGGGTGCCCTGGTGAACCAGGTTCGCACGCAACTTTCAGGCCGGATTATAGGGCCGCCAGAGAATGCAAAATGTTCGTTACCGAACACAATCGACGAAACACCCGGATACTGCGTCCGGCTGACGCCAGTGCCGAATCCAGCCGCCAATGTGCGCTGCCGAACAGACCGTTGAAGAATGAACATTCATTCTCGCGCCGATAGTGGTTCGCGCCCCTCGCGCGAACCTGTCGTCGGCACAGGACAGACAACCCATGGGCATGTTCACCCTTGAGCACAGCAGGGCCGCGTATCGGGCGGATTTCATCCTGTATGGAGCCAGTGTGCTGATGCTGGCGACCGGCGCGCTGGTGGCGGCGCCGCGCGGGCAGGGCGCGCAGAGCGCGGCCCTGGTCCTGGCGGGACTTTTGGCGTGGAGTGCCATCGAGTATGCCTTGCACCGCTTTGTTCTGCATGGCGTGGCGCCGTTCAACAAATGGCACGCGCTGCATCATCAACGACCCGCCGCCCTGATCTGCGCGCCCACCATCCTGTCGGCAGGCCTGATCGCAGGCCTGGTGTTCGCGCCGGCCTGGCTGCTGGGCGACCTTTGGCGTGCTTGCGCGCTGACCTTCGGGGTGGTCAGCGGCTACCTGGCCTATGCGGTGCTCCATCACGCCACCCACCACTGGCGTTTCGAGAACGATTGGCTGAAGCGCCGTCGCCACTGGCATGCGCTGCACCATCACGCCGACGAACCCGGCTGTTACGGGGTGACCAGCGGGTTCTGGGACCGCGTGTTCGGAACCGTCTCCCTGGTACAGCCGCCGCCGTCGACATCGACGGCGCGGTTCAACCGCGGCTGAGGCGGGTTGATGCGGGCTGTCACGGGCCGCAGCAACGACCGCACAGCCGCACCCGGCCCTCCTACTTGGCCGGCGTGACCGTGGTGGTCACCGTTTCACGAATGATGCCGCCGCCGCCGACGCTGCCCTGCGCGCTGCCCATGCCACGCATGCGCGATTCGCAGTCGGCACGCTCGTCGCCCTTGAGCACCTCGCAGCGTTGCGAGGCGTTGCGCTGATACTGGCCCGGCGCATCGTTGAGCGCGCCGACACGGGCGGCAGCCAGCGCGCGCTGCGCTTCGGTGCGGCAGGTGGCGCGGTCCTGGTTCGACTGGCCGCTGTCGCACACCGCGATTTCCTGCCGATAGCGCGCCTGCGCTTCAGCGGCGGCGCCTGGAGGCGCGGCCTGTGCGCCGGCGCAGGCGAGGAATGCGCCGGCGATGACAACGGAAAGCTTGCGAATGGAGCAACCGATGATGGTCATGCTTGACTCCCTTGGGCGGGCCGGGTTTCGATCGACCGGTCCACCGCGAATGTTGGTTCGATGCTGATGGTTTTGCAAGTCGGGCTGTTGCTTGCCGCGCTGCAGTGTTCCGAACGCAGTGCCTTTTCGAGCAGGGCTTGAGAAAGCATTTGCGCTCGGCTGCAAGCGGTGCGGACGGTCCTTAACGCATGAAGCGGCTGATCACAAAGCCTGCGGCCAGGGCGAACCCCAGCGAGCGCCATGGGTGCGCGCCAACGTAATTGGCGGCGTCGGACGAGATTTTCTGCTGCGTCGCCAGCAGCGAATCACCCTGTTGACGGACCCAGTCGGCGGTCGGCGCCGCCACCGCGGCCGCCTTGTTGACTGCCGAATGGGCGATTTGCGCGGCGCGGTCGATCGCCGGCTTGACCGTGCCTGCCGCATTGTCTGCGGCACGGTCGACGACGCTGTGGGCGCCGGCGGCGGCGCGATTGACGGCGCCGTCGTTGGGGTGGCTGGTAGCGGTGGACGGATAGCCGGCGTTGCCGCCGGTGCTGCTGGTGATCGGTTCCATTGCTTGCTCCTTGGTTTACTTCAACGTAATGCGGAAACGCGGATGCGTTCCCACAGAGGGGGAAAAGCGTTGCGCCGCGCGATGAGCGCGGCGCAACGCCGCGGCCGAGGTGATCGCGCCTTACTTCATGCGTGTTCCCACCACTTCGATCTCGACCCGGCGATTGCGGGCCCGACCCTCGGCGGCGAGGTTGTCGGCGATCGGCGCGGTTTCACCCTTGCCGCTGGCCTGGATGCGGTTGCCATCGATGCCCTTGCCCACCAGATAGGCCTTGACCGCCTCGGAGCGCCGGATCGACAGTTTCTGGTTGTACTCATTGCTGCCGATCGAATCGGTATGGCCGACGGCGATCACGACATCGAGGTTGATGCCCTTGATCGAGGTCGCCAGATCGTCAAGCTTGGCGCGCGCCTCGGGCTTGAGCACCGACTTGTCGAAATCGAAGAAGGCATCCATCGCGAAGGTGGCGCGCGTCGCGGTGGCGGGCGCCGGTGGTGGTGGCGGCGCGGGCTTGGGCGGCGGTGGCGCCGGCGGCGTTACCTGCGCCACCGGAATCGGCGGCGGCGGGTTGCAGATGTTGCGCCCGACAATCGCCTCGTCGCATTCGCAATTGGCCATTTGCGGCGTCCAGTAGCCGGTGCGCCAGCACAGGTTGCCGATGCGCGGGTCGCCGAAATTTGTATTTCGCACGATGACGCCGCGCTGGTCCTGCACGTAGCCGTCCTTGCTGTTCTGCGCCAGCAGGCCGGACGACAGGGTCAGGGCCAGTGCGGCGATCAGGATTCGGGGGGTGGAGTGGCTGCTGTTTTTCATGGTCTTCTCTCTCTTTGGTCGGTCTCAAATCGCGTGCCGGATGTGTGCTTCTAAAGGCTGCATGCGGCGCCATCACTGTTGCTCGTCTGGCGGGATACCTGGTTCCTTGGTCCATTCGGCCCGACGCTTGCGTTGGTTTGGCGGCCAGGCGCCAACGCCAACACGGTGATGAAAACATCGTGCCGCCGCGTGGTCTGTACGGCAGCGCACCGATCGGCAAGTGATCGCGCGCGCGGTGCGGGCCGCGGGCTTGCGCCGCGTCGGGCACTCATCGGCAGGCCTCGGTCAGGGTGCCGCCAGCGCGCCGCGATCGGGCTCGGCGCGACGCGCGGCGAGGCGCGCGGCGGCGCTGAACAAGGCTGGAAATTGTGCGGTCAGCGCCACCAGCGGACGCATCAGCGCCGGGTGTGCCGCCAGCTGCGCGGCCCAGCCTGCATGCTGAACGCGCGCGGCGAAGCGGGCTCGCCATGCGTTCAGATAAGCGCCGTGCAGCAGCCGAAGGGACCGCTGTCGCAGTTCGCCGCGACCGGCGGCGATCAGCATGCGCGCCAGCAGCAGCGCCGACTCGATCGCCATGTCGACGCCGTCGCCCAGCAAAGGGTGGGCCGCGCCGGCGGCATCGCCGACCGCGAACACGCGGCCACTCACCACCTGCATCCGCATGCCGGGGCGCAACGGCCCGGCGCCAAGCCAGGCGCCGCGTTGTTTGCCAGTCGCCAGCAAGTTGCCGGTGGCCGGGCAGGCGGTGTTGAGATAGGCGACGGCGGCGTCAGCGGCGGGGTGGTCGGGAAACTGTTCCCTGCACTTTGCCAGTTGATCGCGCCGCAGGCACAGAGTCAGGGTGACGGTATCGCGATCTGTCGCCAGCAGGCTGGCATGGCCGCCGGCGAAGCTCGATACTTGCAGCATCCCGGCGTCGAGATCGAGATTCGCGAAACTGCCCTTGAAGGTGAACAAATCGCCATCGGACTGCGCGCCTGCGCTGCCGGCGTCGCTGTCCGGCAGGGTGTCGGGCGCGCCCTGCGCATCGATCACCAGCGCACCCTGCAGAGTCAGTTGGTCGGTCCAGCTAACGTGGCTCAAGTCGCAGCCGATGTCGCCGGGTGCGCCACGTACGCGTTGCGCTTGCCACGGCTGAAATACACTGGCGCCGACCTGCTGGGCGCGCTTGAGCAGCGCCGCATCGAGGTGCTCGCGACGCAGGGCGCGACCCCAGGGGTGACGCGGATCGGCCGAACGCGGTAGTGCTGCCTTGATCTCCCGTTGGCGATGGATCAAGGCGATGCGTCGCAATGACGGCCCGCACAGGTCGGCCAGCGCTGCGCCGATGCCGAGGCCGGCGAGCAGGGGAAGGGTGCCGGCACCGAGCCGTTCGCCGCATAACTTGCCGCGCGGGAAGCCGGATTTTTCAACCAGCGCGACGCGCCAGCCGGCGCGCGCCAGCAAAATCGCGCAACTGGCGCCGGCGGGACCGGCGCCGATGATGATGACGTCGAAGGTGGTGGGCATGGGTTCTGATGTTGTGCTGCTTGTTGTTGGCGTGCCGATCGGCGGGCACGGCACGCCGGCAGGGCGCGACAGCCACAGATGCGCGCTCTGCGGGCAACGACGGTGTGATTGGTACGAAAGCTTATGCCAATGGCGTATCGGCGGTATGTGCGCTCGCGAACGGATTGATCGCGACTGCCGCTGAATAATGTTTTCCGCGCTGGCCATGCATGGCCGACAACGGCATGCATGGCCGAAAGCGGCATGCCTGGCCGAAACCGGCATGCCTGGCCGAAACCGACACGCATGGCCGGCTGCGCGCTACCGGATCGATGGAAGGGTTTGATGCCTGCGATGAGCGCCAGCAAATGGATGAAGTGGGTGGCGGCGATTGTTCTGCTGCCGATTCTGCTTGCGATCGCATTCATTGCCATCGCCGGCTGGAACTGGCTGCGCGCGCCGATCGAGCGCGAGGTTCTCGACCGCACCGGCCGGGTGTTCAGGATCAATGGCGACCTGCGCCTGAAATGGCACTGGCCGCGGCCACACGTCGAGGCGGCCGGGGTGACGTTTGCCAATCCGGACTGGGCACAGCAAAAGCAGATGGTCGCCGCCGACCTGGTGGATGTGACGGTCGACCTGTCGCGCTTGCTGCAGCGGAGCATCACGTTTCCGGATGTGCGGCTGGTGCGGCCGGTGGTTTTTCTGGAGCAGGGCAGCGGCGGGCGCAAGAACTGGCTGCTCGATCTCGATCAACAGGACGAAGCCGCGCGCATCGGCATCGAGCGCCTGACGCTCGATCAAGGCATTCTGGGCTATGACGACAGCGCGCAGAAAACCAGTATTCGCGCTTCATTGACGAGCGCGGCGGGCAGCGCCGAAGGCGCCGCCGGCGCCGGTGTGTCGTTCAGCGCCAGCGGCCGCTACAAAGACCTGCCGCTCACCGCCAGCGGCAGCGGCGGGCCGGTACTGGCGCTGCGTGACGAGACCATACCGTACCGCCTGGTGATCGCGGCGGTCGTCGGTCAGACCCATCTCAAGGGCGACGGCACGGTGACCAGCCTGTCGCGCATCTCGGCACTCGATATGCGCCTGCTGCTCAGCGGTGGCAGCCTGGACCAGCTATACCCTTTATTCGGCCTCGCCCTGCCCGCGACCCGCGCCTACACCACCAGCGGGCACCTGCTGCATCACGGCAGCATCTGGCGTTACGAGAAGTTCGCCGGCAAGATCGGCAGCAGTGATATCGCCGGCACCCTGCAGGTGGAGGTCGGCGGCAAGCGTCCGGCGCTGCAGGCCGATCTGGTGTCGGCGATCCTCGATCTGGCGGACCTCGGGCCGGTGATCGGCGCGCGCCCGGGCAGTGTGAAGCAGGCGAAGGCGCAGGCGGCGGCGGTGGCGGGCACGGCGCCGGCAGTGACGGCAGCGGCCGCTGCGCCGGCCGCATCCGCTGCTGTGACGCCGGCGATCGCCGCTGCGACACCGGCGATGGCGCGCAAGCCGGCAAGCGGCCGGGTGCTGCCGGATCTGCCGTTCAACACCGAGCGCTGGGACAGCGTCGATGCCGAAGTGACACTCAAGGCAAAGTCGATTCGGCGCGCCAGCGAGCTACCGCTGGAAAACTTCAACACCCACTTGAGCCTGCGTGATTCGAAGCTGACGCTCGATCCTTTTTCCGTCGGTGTCGCCGGTGGCCGGCTTGAAGGCAGCATCAGCCTGGACGCGCGGCAGCAGCCGATCAAGGCGCGGGTGCTGCTGCGGGCGCGGCGCATGCAGATCGCCAAACTGTTTCCGACGGTGGCACAAACCCAGAGCGGGATCGGCCAGGTCAACGGCGAATTCGATTTGAGCGGCCGCGGCAATTCGGTCGGCGCGATGCTTGCCGGTTCCAGCGGCAAGGTCGGGCTGGTGGTGGCGGGCGGCGAAATCAGCAAGCTGATGATGGAAAAGGCTGGTCTGCACCTGTGGGAAATCCTGCTGCTCGGCTTGAGTGGCGACAAGCTGGTCAAGCTGCGCTGTGCGGTGGCCGACTTCGAGGTTGAGCGCGGCAACATGCGCGCGCGGGCACTGGTGTTCGATACCGAGGTCACCACCATCGGCGGCAGCGGCAACATCGACCTCGGCCACGAGACGCTCGACCTGATCTTGCGGCCGAAAACCAAGCGCACCAGCCCGCTGTCGCTGCAGAGCCCGATCCTGGTCGGCGGCACGTTTGCGCGGCCCGAGGTCGGGGTCGACAAGGGGCAAGTGGCGTTGCGGGCGATCGGCGCGGTCGCCCTTGGTGCGCTCAATCCATTTCTGGCGCTGATTCCGCTGATCGATGCCGGCCCGGGTGCCGACAGCGATTGCGCGCAACTGGTACGCGACGCACGGGCACTGCCGCGAGCTCCGCGCAAACCCGGATCCTGAGACAGCGCGGCACAAGTCCGCAGGCCGGGACTGTTCCTACTTTTTCGGGCTGCCGGCGATCTCGGCCGCAGTCGCCTTGGTGCCCGGCGGCAGGACGGCGGTGGCGGGCGGTGAATGGGCCCCGGAGGCTTCGAGCGGCCGGGTGGCGTCCGGCGCGACCGGCGCCACATAGGGGCCGGGGTCGGCGCAGGGCGGCGTGACGATCGCCTCCGCGACCAGCTTGCCGGCGGCCTGCGCGCTGTTGCGATAACCCGATGCGATGCGATCGCCCGCGATGCAAAGCTGGTATTGGCCAACCTTGTCGGTCCACGCATTTTTCGCGGCGTCTTCGACCGCCTGCGCCTTGGCCGCCGCGGTGGGCGGTGGCAGTCTGGCAGCGGCGGCGGTGGCGAAGGTGGCCGCCAGCATGGCGGTCAAAAGGGTCCTGGTGTGGCGCATCTCGATCCTCCTGAAGTGGTGCGCCGCTGGCAGCCGCTTGGCCGGCACAGGACGCGAAAGAAAGCGTTGGTCGCGCTGCGCTGGTCGCGACAGCGACTGCCGGTGTGCAGCAGGCGGCACGGCGCCAGTGTTGCGCGACCGCGGCCGGTTTCACCGTGCGCTGGCCAACACAGGGATGCGGACCCCTGGCGGCGCAAGTCACCCGACCGCCCTTTGCATCGGCGTGGCTGCGGCCGATCCGCCAGACGCGACCACTGGCCCTATGTTCGTCAGCGAACGGAACTTTGAGCCGCCGGGGCCTATTGTGCCGCTGCAACTCCGCGCTGCCGCGCTACGGGAGTTCCTCTCCCGCGGGCGGCCGAAGTCAACCAACCCAAAAAGGATTTCCGATGAACAAGTCAATGATCTTCTCCGCAGCATTTGTGGCGCTCGCATTGAGCGCGTGTGACAGGCCGACCGTGGTCACGACGCCGTCAGTGGTGACAGTGCCGGTGCCGACCCCGGTGCCGGGTCCGGCCGGACCAACCGGTGCGGCCGGCGCCACCGGGTCGACCGGCTCATCCGGCGGTACCGGCGCCACCGGCGCGACCGGTGATACGGGCGCCACCGGTGACACCGGCAAGACCGGCAAGACCGGCGGCGACACCGTGATCATCGTGCCGCCAGCGGCACCGGCGCGCTGAGCAACGGCGCGGCGCGCGGCAGCACGATGCGGTCGCCTGCTTCCGGGGCCGCGCGCACCGGTTGCAAGGTAGCCGCTCGGGTACGGCAGGCGGAATGAAAGCCGATCCTGCCGCCACCGGTTCGACACCGCATGCGCTGCCGGAACCCGCGCGCAGCCCGCAGCCGGCCGCCTGGCCGGACCTGCACCGGAACATCGCGATGAATGTCCGCCAAACCTGGCTGATGGTCAAGACGGCGTTCAACGCCTGGAACGACGACTATGCGCAGAGCATGGGCGCCGCGCTGGCCTACTACACGATGTTCTCGATCACCCCGGTGTTGCTGATCGTCATCGCGATCGCCGGCCTGGTGTTCGGGGAGGATGCGGCGCGCGGCGAAATCGCCGAGCAACTCGAGAGCCTGATGGGGCGGCAGGGCGCGTTGGCGGTGCAGTCGCTGCTCGACAGCGTCAGGCAACCGGCGCAGGGATTGGCCGCCACGCTGGTCGGCGTGGTGCTGTTGCTGGTCGGGGCGACCAGCGTATTCGGCGAATTGCAGAACGCGCTGGACCGGATCTGGCGGGCGCCCGGACGCGCGACCTCGAGCGGGCTGTGGGGGCTGGTGCGTTCGCGGCTGCTGTCATTCGGCATGATCATGGGCATCGGATTCATCCTGATGGTGTCGCTGGTATTCAGCGCCGGCCTGTCGGCGGCGAACAAATGGTGGTCGCCGGCGTTCGGCGGGATGGCGGTGGTTGCCAGTGTTGTCAATTTCGGCTTCGGCTTTGCGCT
>JANPGJ010000117.1:0-2256 GCA_031423955.1 Burkholderiales bacterium | reverse complement strand
TCCACCAGCGTCCGTGGCGTGCCGCCCCGGACGAACACGCCGTTCCATACTGTCGATACATAACCCTTCAGGCCCCCCACTTCCATTGTCGATGTTGCCGCTGACCACATCGGTCACGGCCGGCGCGCCGCCTTTGTAGGGCACCAGCGTGAACTGCGCCTTGCTGCGCAGCTTCAGCATCTCGACCACCATGCTGCCCGAGCCGGGCAGGCCGACGGTGATCTGACCAGGTTTCCTCAAGGCCAGTGCAACCAGGGCGGCCACGGTCTTGGCTTCAAAGGCGGCGTTGCACGCCAGGAAGATCGGCGCCTTGGCGATCATCGCCACCGGGGTGAAATCCTTGATCGGGTCGTACAGGGTGTTGCGGTTGAATAGCGGGCTGATGATGTGGAGCGCATCGACCAGCAGCAGCGTGTAGCCGTCGGGCGGAGCTTTTGCCACCACGTCCGAGCCGATGGTGCCGCCAGCGCCGGCGCGGTTCTCCACCACCACGGTTTGCTTGAGGCTTGCCGCCATCGGGGTGGCCAGCACGCGCCCGACCACATCCGAGCTGCCGCCCGGGGCGAACGGCACCACCATGCGGATCGGTTTCTGGCTTGGAAAGTCAGTGGCGCGGCTGATACGCGGCAGGGCGAGCGCTGCAAGCGATAGCAGCAGGTGGCGGCGTTGGTTCGCGGGTTGCATAGCCTTGATTCCGGGGTAGTTGGCGCGACGACAGCGATTTCAGATTGTTGGCACAGACGCAGAGGCGAGCGGCCCATACCTGCGGATTCGCACTCCGCTGTGAAGCCACGATAGTCGCGTTGCCGCAGCCGCGCAACACTGCCCTGTCAATCGTCGGCGATCGCGGGCCTTGCACCCGTGGCGCGATTGCATCAAGCCTGCACCTGCACCTGCGTCGTGAGCTTTAACCCAAGGGCGCGGCAAACGCGGGCGATCGTGTCAAACCGCGGTTGCGAATTCGGGCGCAACGCCTTGTAAAGCGCTTCACGCGTCAACCCGGCCGCGCGCGCTACTTCGGTCATGCCGCGCGCACGGGCCACCACGCCCAAAGCGTGCATCAGTTCGGACTGATCATCACCCTCCAGCACGATGCTCAGATAAGTGGCGATGTCCTCATCGGTCTTGAGTTGCTCGGCGAGATCGAACACAGGCAGTTCTTCGACATGGATTTTTTTACGCACGACTTACTCCTTGAAAACGAGGGCGGCAGCGAGTTTCTTGGCTGCCGCGATATCACGGGTTTGGCCAGCCTTGTCACCGCCGCCCAGCATGACAATCAGCACCGCTCCGTGCGGCACGTAGTACATGCGCCAGCCGGGGCCAAAAAACTCGCGCATCTCAAACACGCCATCTCCCACCGGTTTGACATCGCCAAGGATGCCGCGCTGGGCCTTGTCCAAGCGCATGCCGAGGCGAATGGCCGTGGTGCGATCACGCAGTCCGTCAAACCAAAGGTCGAATTCGGGCAGGCGCTTGATGGTGAACATGATTAATTGTAATCACTTGTTCACGTACGGGCAAATGCGTCGAGGCAAAGTCGCCGTTGGCATGCTGCTTGGACCAGACGGGTGCCCGGAGTATGGCGCGTAGCTGTGTGCCATGGCCTTGGCTTGCAAGTCAATGAGCACAAAGCGCGAATCGTCCGCGAGTGTTTGAAGCAGGGCGGGAGCTTCGCCATGTCTTCCAACACGACTTGGCAGTCGCTGCGATACTTGACCGCCGTCGATCGATTCAAGCGCCAGCGAGCGCGATCATCGGCATGACGGTTAAAGGCGTGCTGCTGGGCTCGGCCAGCACCATCACCATCAACCCGCACCTGTATGGCCGCAACATGTCCTACGACCCGCTGAAGGACCTGCAGCCGGTGTCCGGCACCCACGCGCTGGCCAACGTGCTGGTGGTCAACACTGACACGCCCTACAAGAGCGTAGCGGACGTGATCGCTGCCGAGAAGCAGAAACCCGGGGCACTGGCCTACGCTTCGGCCGGCGCCGGCAACACCATGCACTTGGCCGGTGAACAATTCAAGATGCAGGCCGGCATCGATTTGCTGCATGTGCCGTACGAAGGTGGCCCGCCGGCGTTGAACGATGTGCTGGGCGGCCAGATCCCGATGATGTTCAACAACCTGCCGGCGATCGTGCCCTTGGTCAAAAGCGGCAAGCTGCGCGCCCTCGCTGTGGCGACTGCAACGCGTACCCCGCTGCTGCCGGAGGTACCGACCATGGAAGAGGCGGGCCTGAAGGGTTATGT
>JANPGJ010000116.1:0-4220 GCA_031423955.1 Burkholderiales bacterium | reverse complement strand
CTGCCGATTTTCCAGCTGGCGGAGCAGGTCAAATGAACGCGCCAGCCGAACCGGGCTTGCGCGATGCGCTGGATGCGGCGCCTGCACCCGCAACCGCTCTCGCGCAGCATGCGGCGCCCGCAACCGCACAGCAGGCGGCGGCCGACTGCGCTGCCCTGCTGGGGTTGCTGCCGCAGGCCCGTGCGGCCGCCGGCGGCGCCCGCGCCACCAGCGCGGCCCTGCAGGAGTTGAGCGGCCTGGCGCCGGCCGCCTTCATGCAGGCGCTGGCGACATTGACGGCGCTACCCTGCATTTCGCTTTCGATCCTGGAGCAATTGGCGCCGGCCTTCGACCTGCTGTCGTATGCCGAAGCGCAAGCGCGCGAAATGCTGGTGTTGCGTGACGGTACGCGCCTCATCGCGGTGACCGCCGATCCGTTCAACCAGACCCGTCGTGGCTGGCTGGAACAGCGCGCCGGCGCCTCGTTCGACTGGCAACTGGCGCATGCCACCGAAATCGCCGCCTACCTGGCGCGCCATGAGAAAGACCAGCGCGCGATGGACGGCGTGCTCGACCTGGCCACCGCCGCGCACGGCGATGGTGTGGTCGAAGACCTGTCGCTGGCGGCGATCAGCGCGCACGCGTCACCAGTGGTCAAGCTGGTCGATTCGACCCTGTACGACGCGCTGGCCGCCGGCGCCAGCGACATTCATCTGGAATGCGGCGCCGACGGCATGCACATCAAGTACCGCCTCGACGGCGTGCTGTCGGCGGTCGGCAGCGCCGCCGGCGCGGCGGTCGCCGAGCAGGTGATCTCGCGCATCAAGGTGATGGCCGAACTCGACATCGCCGAGCGCCGCGTGCCGCAGGACGGCCGCTTCAAGGTGAAAAGCCGCGGCCGTGAAATCGACTTCCGGGTCTCCATCATGCCCAGCGTGTTCGGTGAAGACGCGTTATTGCGGATCCTCGACAAGCAGGGCCTGGCCGACGCCAGCCGCGGCATCACCCTGCAAAGCCTCGGCTTCGGCGAAGCCGACCGCGCGCTCATCCGCGATCTCGCGCAGGCGCCCTACGGCATGCTGCTGGTGACCGGGCCCACCGGCAGTGGCAAGACCACCACCCTGTATGCGGCGATCGGCGAAGTCAACGACGGCCAGCACAAGTTCATCACCATTGAAGATCCGGTCGAATACCAGCTGCCCGGCGTGGTGCAGATCCCGGTCAACGAGAAAAAAGGCCTGACCTTCGCGCGCGGCCTGCGGTCGATCCTGCGCCACGATCCGGACCGCATCATGGTCGGCGAGATTCGCGACACCGAAACCGCGCAGATCGCGGTGCAGTCCGCGCTCACCGGCCACCTGGTGTTCACCACCGTGCATGCAAACAGCGTGTTCGACGTGATCGGCCGCTTCCTGCACATGGGGGTCGACCCCTACAGCTTCGTGTCGGCCTTGAACGGCATCCTGGCGCAACGCCTGGTGCGCATCAATTGCCGCCACTGCGCGCAGCCGGCAACCCCGTCCGCGGCCTTGCTGGAACGTTCCGCCCTGGGTGTCGAGGCGGCCGCCGCCTATGCCTTTCACGAAGGCGCCGGCTGCGCCCATTGCCGCGGCACCGGCTATCGCGGGCGCCGCGCGATCACCGAGATCCTGGTGCTCGACGACGAACTGCGCGAACTGGTGATCGCGCGCGAACCGGTGCGGGTGCTTAAAGCAGCCGCGCGCATGCGCGGCGCGCGCAGCCTGCGCGAGGCCGGCCTGGCGCTGGTCCGAAGCGGCGAGACCTCGCTGGCCGAACTCAACCGCGTCACTTTGGTCGAGTGAGCGGCGCGATGCATGTTCCCGGCTTCGCCCCGACCCTCGACCTGCATCTTGCGGCTGGCGGCGTGCTGGTCGAACAAAGTTCATGGCGTGGGCGCCGGTTGGCGACACAACGCCTGCCCTGCGGGCCGGTGGCGCCCGGGTTAATGCCCTGGCAGGGTGCGCTCGATGCGCTGCGCGATGCGTTCGCCGGCGCGCCGGCGGCGGCACCGGTGGCCACCGGCGCCCGGGTGCGGGTCTTGCTGTCGGACGCGTTCGTGCACTACTGCCTGATTCCGCGCCAGGCGCGGATGGCTGGCGGTGAAGAACAGGCGGCCTACGCGCGCCATGCCTTTCGCGCCGAATATGGCAGCGCTGTCGATCAGTGGCAGGTGGCGCTTGGCACCGATGCGCGCGGCACCACCGTCGCCAGCCTGATCGACGCGCGCCTGCTCGCCGAACTGCAGGCGGTGTGTCGCGCTGCGCGCTGCAAGCTGGTGTCGGTGCAGCCGCATTTCGCCGCCACCCAGGCGGCGCTGGCGCGCAAGCTGCGCGGCGCCAGCCTGTGGCTGGTGGTGCTGGAAGGCGGGCGCATCAGTGCCGGCCTGTACGCCGAGCGCACCTGGCTGCACCTGCTTTCCGCGCGCGCCGCCGCGGCAGCCGGCGAGAACGGTGCCGACTTCATTGCGCGCACCCTGGCCGCCCATTCGCTGGGCATTGCCGGCGCCCAGGCGACGCGCGTGCTGCATCTGGCTGCCGCGCCCGAAGTGCTTTCCAGGCTGCGCTTCGGCGCCGACTGGTCGGTGCAACTGCATGCGGATCGTTTCGGCCTCGGCGCGGCGGTGTAGGGCGATGCGCAGCCTCGACCTCGATTTCGTGCGCCGTCGCGCAAGCGGCGGGCCGCTTGGTACGCTGCTGCTGGCCGCCGGGCTGCTGGCGGCCGGCGCGGTGGCCCTGCAGGTCCAGGAAACGCAGGAAGAAATCGAGGAGCAGGCGTCGCGCCAGGCGCTGCTGGAGCGGCGGCTACGGGTGCGCGAACCGCGGGCGCAGACGGTGACGGCGCCGTCGGTAGCCGAGGCGCGTGCGATGCTCGAAGCCAATCGCATCATCGCGCAACTCAACACGCCCTGGCAGCGGCTGTTGAGCCAGGCCGGTGCGGCCGCCGGGCCGACTATCGCGCTGACCGCCTTGAACCCGGACACCCAGGGCCGCCTGCTGCGCATCAGCGGGGTGGCCGAGGCGCTGCCCGAGGTCTATGCGTTCGTCGGGCGCATGCAGGCCGCCCCGGGCGTCACGCGGGTGCATCTGGCGCAGCACGAAAGTGGCGGCGATCCGGCGCAGGGCACGCGAGTGGCCTTTGTGGTGATTGCCAGTTGGGGCGAGGCGCCATGACACCTGCAGCGCCCGCGGTCGCTGTTGTCGCCGGCGAGCGTACCTACGCCGCCGCTGCCGCGTTGCGCGCGCTGCTGCGCGACTTAGGCGTGTCGGGCATAGCCGGCGTGCTGCTGTTGGGCGGCGCGCTGCTTGCCTGGCAGGTGCTGGTGGCAGCGCCACAGGCGCGGCTGCCGGAGATCAAACAGGACATCGCGCGCTTGCGCCAAAAGCAGTTCACGGCACTGCCGGCGGTGCCGGTGCTGCCGCCGGCGCGTCAGATCGAACGCTTTCGCGCTGCTTTTCCGGACGCTGCGACCCTGCCGGCGACGCTCGCTGCGCTCACCGAACTGGCCGTACAGCACAAGGTCCTCTTGACGCGCGGCGAGTACAAGCTGATCGAGGAGCCGACGCTGGGCATGCTGCGCTATGAGGCGCGCTATCCGGTCAAGGGACGCTGGCGCGACATTTTCGGAATGTTGGCCGGCATGCACAACGCGCATTCGAACCTGGCGCTCGACGAAATGCTGTTCAAGCGCGAGTCGCGCGCCGCCGTCGAGGGCGAGGCGCAGTTGCGGCTGTCGCTGTATTTCAGGGCGCCGAACGCAGCGTCGGCGGCGCCGGTGGCGCCGGCAAAGGGGCGCGGCAATGGCTGAAAAGCGCACCGTCGCATTGTGGCTGCTGTCGGCCGTGACCGTGATCGGGGTGGTCGCGGCGGCGCGCGTTGAGGATGAGGAAGCGCCACCTGCGCGTGACGCGCGACGTCGTGCGCCGGCAGCGGTGCCGCGGGCCGCCGGCGGCGATGGCGTCGCGACACCACCGCGTGCTCCAAGTCGCGGCCCAGGGTCGTCGCGCAACGCCAACCCGGATGCCGCCGGCTTGACCGCAGCGGCGACCGCGATCGACCTCGCACGGCTGGCGCGGGCGCCGCTCGACGCCAGTGCTGCTGCTGCGATCGCCAGTGCCTGGGAGCCGCCACCACCGCCGCCACCGCCGAAAGCCGCGCCGCCGGCGCCGCCGCCGTCGCCACGGGCGCCGGCATTGCCGTTTCGCGTGATCGGCCGCTTGATC
>JANPGJ010000115.1:0-14750 GCA_031423955.1 Burkholderiales bacterium | reverse complement strand
TCGGCCTCGCCGCGCAGCACCTTGATCACGTTGTCGTAATAAAGCGGATGGCCAAATCCGTACACTGAAGTTGTCTGATAGTTGGCGTCCTTGATCCTGGCGTCGTCCGGATCGGCATCGGCGAATTCCCAATGCTGGATTTCATTGACCGCAACACCGCCGACCCGAACCGTTCCCTTTTCGCCAAGAATGGTGATGCTGCCCTCGAGATTCTTCGGGTAGGTAAGCATGGTGACATTCATCGATCCCAACGCACCGGAACGCCAGCGCACGCTCACCACGCCGGTGTCTTCAACCTCGATGTTGCGTGCGAGGGTGGCAGTGTAAGCCTGGACGCTTTCGATCGGCCCGATCAGCCAGTCGAGCAGATCGACATAATGGCTGGCCTGGTTCATGAAGGCGCCGCCGTCGAACTCCCAGGTGCCGCGCCATTCGGCACTTTCGTAGTAACTCTGCGGTCGACTCCAGAACACGTTGATGTTGACCATGTAGATACGCCCGAATCGGCCTGCTTCCACGGCGCGCTTGAGCAATTGAAGAGTTGCGTTGCGGCGGTTCTGCTTCACTACGAATAGCCGGGTGGAAGCGGCGTCGCATGCGGCAACCATGCGTTTCGCTTCCTGCCAGCGCGTGGCCATCGGCTTCTCGGTCATCACATGGCGACCACTTTCGGCGATCTGGATGGTTTGTTCCGGATGCAAGCCCGATGGCGTGGTGAGGATCACAATGTCGGCGTTCGAGCCTGCAAGCAAGCTGGTCAGGGAAGGAAATGCCTTGGCCCCGGTTTCGCTTACCGCCCGCGCAAGCGAAGCGGAATCGACATCAGTGACGGCGACCAGTTCGGCGCGTTCGGCGTGGGTCCGGATTGCGGCGAAATGGTTGTTGGCGATACGACCACAACCAACCAGCGCAAAACGGATCTTCCTGTCGACAATTGGTGAAGCGAAGCTGCGCATGATCAAAAAAGCCCTTTGTTTGAACGATTCGATTCCATTGCGCCGCGTACCATCACCAATGGCACGGGATCAACCGACTGGCGCTGTCAGCCAACTGAACTGTCGTATTGGCGGTCTGAGTTATGGATTCCGGGGCTTGTCGGAAAGATCAGAACTGTCTCGCAAGGCAGCGTCAACGAGTGAATGCTCTAAAATGCTGTCCAGTAATTTTAACATGCGTAAGCAAGCGGGTTGGTCAACGCAGGGGCGGAATACGGGTCGTTCGCAAGTGCTGAACTGCGGCGATGGGTCCGCGGATTTCGGCAAGTAATAAAATCATGACTCCGAATGCTGGGAATTGGTCGGGGTTGCCCGGTGAAACCAGGAAGAAGCGCTGCGAAAAATGAAAGTACTTGTCACAGGATGCGCCGGTTTCATCGGCATGAACGCCGCCAGGCGATTGCTTGGTGCGGGACACGAGGTCATTGGCGTAGACAACCTCAATGACTACTACGATGTCCGCCTCAAGGAGAACCGACTGGCGGAACTGGCCGGCAACCCGCGCTTCTCGTTTGAGCGATTCGACCTGTCTGACCGCGCCCTCGTCGAAAATTTGTTTGGTCGCCATCGCTTTGATCGGGTCCTGCATCTTGCGGCCCAGGCCGGCGTGCGCTATTCGCTGACCAACCCGCATGCGTATATGGCGAGCAACCTGGTGGCGTTTCTCAACATGCTCGAATGCTGCCGTCACCAGCAGGTTGCGCACCTCACCTACGCCAGCAGTTCAAGCGTCTATGGCGCCAACGCCAAGCTGCCGTTTTCCACCAGCGATCCGGTTGACCATCCAGTCAGCCTTTACGCTGCTACCAAACGGGCCAATGAATTGATGGCCCACAGCTACAGTCACTTGTTCAACCTGCCGACTACCGGACTGCGGTTCTTTACCGTTTATGGTCCGTGGGGCCGCCCGGACATGTCGATGGCCTTGTTTACCTCGGCAATCGTCGAGGGGCGACCGATCAACGTTTTCAACAATGGCGACATGCGGCGCGATTTCACCTACGTCGACGACATCGTCGAGGGGGTGGTCAGGGTGATGGACAGTATTCCGCAAGCGACCACGCCGGCGAGCGGAAGCTACGACGATCCGGCAAGAAGCGCGGCACCGTTTCGTGTTTTCAACATCGGCAACAGCGACCCGGTGCCATTGATGGATATGATCGGCCTGATCGAGGCCGCAGTTGGAAAAAAGGCCTTGCTGAACCGCATGCCGATGCAGGCCGGGGACGTGACCGACACCAGCGCCGATACTGATGATTTGTTCGCGACTGTTGGATTCAAGCCGAGCACGCCGTTGCCGGAAGGCATCCGGCGCTATGTCGCATGGCATCGCGCGTACCACAAGGTCTGACGCGCGTTTCGGTCAAGGTGATTGCACACGAATGCTGCAGTGCACCTGCAGACATCCGCGCAATGGGTGCGGCGCAGCGGGTTCGCATGCAGATCGGGTTCAGACAATATTCAACGCCTGAAAAGGGTTCAACGGGATACGGCCATGAGTGACTTCAAAACCATCGGTGTGATCGGCTTGGGATACGTGGGCTTGCCACTGGCAATCGCCTTCGGCAAGAAGCGCCCGGTGATCGGTTTCGACATGTCGGCGGCCAAAATCGCCAGCTATCGCGGTGGCGTCGACCCTACCGGCGAAGTCGATCCGCAGGACATGCAAGCCGCGACGCAACTGGTCTACACCGACGATGGCGCCACACTCGCCGGTGCCGACGTCATCATCGTCGCCGTGCCGACGCCGGTCGACGATGCGCACCAGCCGGATTTCACTCCACTCATCGGAGCGAGCGAGACCGCCGGGAAGTTCATGAGGCGCGGCACCACTATCGTGTTCGAGTCGACCGTCTACCCGGGCGCGACTGAAGAGGTCTGTGTGCCGGTGATCGAAAAATTCTCCGGAATGAAGTGGAAGACCGATTTCAATATCGGCTACTCGCCAGAGCGCATCAATCCTGGCGACAAGGAACACACATTCACCAAGATTCTCAAGGTGGTTGCGGGTGACAGCCCCGATACGCTCGAACGTGTGGCGAACCTTTACAGCAGCGTGGTGACAGCGGGTGTGCACAAGGCGTCATCGATCAAGGTTGCTGAAGCCGCAAAGGTGATCGAAAACAGCCAGCGTGACATCAATATCGCGTTCATGAACGAACTGGCGATCATTTTCGACCGCCTGGGCATCGATACTGCCGAGGTGCTCGCCGCTGCCGGCACCAAATGGAATTTCCTGCCGTTCCGCCCCGGATTGGTCGGTGGGCACTGCATTGGCGTCGACCCGTACTATTTGACGCACAAGGCCGAAACGGTCGGCTACCACCCGGAGGTGATCCTCGCAGGGCGCCGGATCAACGACGGCATGGGCAAATTCATTGCTGAAAAGACCGTCAAGCTGATGATCACCGCCGGCAGTTCGATCAAGGGTGCGCGCGTCAACGTTCTGGGTTTGACATTCAAGGAAGATTGCCCTGATCTGCGCAACTCGAAGGTGATCGACATCATCCGCGAATTGCAAAGCTATGGGGTGGAAGTTTGCGTGCACGACCCGTCAGCCGACGCTGCCGAGGCTGACCATGAATATGGCGTGAAGCTATTGTCGTGGGAGCAGTTGCCGCAGGCGGATGCGGTGGTATTGGCGGTGGCGCACAAGGAGTATCGGCAACTCAACCTCGGCAGCCTCTCCGGTCAGCTCAAGCCTGGCGGGGGTGTGGTCGACGTCAAGGCGGTGCTCAATCCTGCCGATGTACGAGCGGCTGGCTACGCGTTCTGGCGTCTATAGCAGTCGGCGTGGCGCGCGTGCATTGATGCATTGCGGTGGGTGTCCGCGGAAGATCTGGGTTGTGGCAATTCGCAGAGCCGGCTTTCGCGCGACTCGACCCACCGACGGAAAAAGGCGAGGACCGTTCCGGTCCGGGCGGGCGGCGCAATCCGCTCCAAGCGTGGGTCACAAAACTCATTGATCCCGCGTTGCCGAGAATCGACGAGCATTTCATGCGTCGTCAATCAGAAATGGTATGACCTGGGCGTTATTCCGTTGGGCAGAGCGAATTACAACTATCGGTGAAAGTGCCCGGCTGCCGGCGTTGGCAGAAAAATCCGACAGGCAACTCGAAGGCTTCCCAGCCTAATCCTCGATGATCTCGAAGTCGTGTGTGATCACGGCAGTCGATGAAAGCATCGCGGTAGCAGAACAGTACTTCTCGTGGCTGCGCTTGATCGCGTGTTCGACCAGTTGCGGCCGCAGGTTCTTGCCGCGCACGACGAAATGCAGGTGGATGCTGGTGAACACCTTGGGGTCTTTTTCCGCCCGTTCGGCCTTCAGCGTGACATCACAACCGGTAATCGGCTGGCCGCTGTTCTTCAGGATCAACACCACGTCATAGGCGGTGCAGCCGCCGGTGCCCAGCAGCACCATTTCCATCGGCCTCGGACCAAGGTTGCGCCCGCCGCCTTCCGGCGCACCATCCATCACCACTGCATGCCCACTGCCGGTCTCAGCCACAAATGTCATTCCTGACAGGCCGCCCCAACGCACGATACTTTCCATAATTATCTACCGTGATCGAAAAGAATCGCATTCTAAGCTTTGATGCCGCATCAACCGACTGTGAGGCGTCGCGACAACAACGAGCGGATATGGATGGAGTTGCGCTCTCAATATGATGCAAAGCACCAAATATTGTGACAAGGAGTAAACAAATACTTAAAACGAAAAACCATGATTTTGAAAGAATAAATGTAATATATTGATTTTTAACATAAAAATATTGAATGTTTTGATTTTAAAAACTAGAGTTTCATCTCTATAAATTTCTGAAAAATATCTTGCAACGCACAATTTATCTGGCTATCATAGGTCCCGTAGTGAGTGTGCTTTGACGATTTTCCTGGCGGTTACAGGAATTCTGGGTTGCGAGTCCACTCCGACAAGTTTGTCTCCTCCACCCTCCTCCTTTGGTGGATTAAGCCCAAGCCCTAGTGGCTTGGGCTTCTTTTTTTGGGGCTGCAGATCGCGCGGTTCCCGCTATCGCCACCACCTGTGGGCAAGGGATTGACCGCTGTTGCTCGTTACCGCTATAATCACTGGCTCTGCTTAATTGCTCCCGCGGGCTTCGGCTTGTGTGCGACGGCGAAACATGCTGATGTCCCCGGCAGGGCCTGGATGCAAGCAAGTGCCGATCAAGAATTTATTTTGGGGTTGAAATGAAAACCTTTTCCGCCAAAGCGCACGAAGTCAAGCGCGACTGGTTCGTGATTGATGCCGACAACAAAGTGCTTGGCAGAATCGCTACAGAAGTTGCCCGTCGCTTGCGTGGCAAGCACAAGCCCGAATTCACGCCCCATGTAGATACCGGTGACTACATCATCGTCGTCAATGCAGGCAAACTGCGTGTTACCGGCAACAAGGTGACCGACAAGAAGTATTTTCGCCATAGCGGGTATCCGGGCGGAATCTACGAAACCACGTTCGGCAAAATGCAGGAACGCGCGCCGGGTCGGGCGCTTGAAAAGGCTGTCAAGGGCATGTTGCCAAAGGGTCCGCTGGGCTACGCGATGATCAAAAAGCTCAAGGTTTATGCCGATGGCTCGCATCCGCACGTAGCGCAACAACCCCAACCCCTGGCGCTGCAGTAAGCGCCGACTGTCGAGGTCATCATGATTGACAACAAGAATTATGGAACCGGGCGCCGCAAGAGGGCGGTCGCACGAGTTTTCATGAAGTCCGGCAAGGGTGCGATCATTGTCAACGGCAAGCCGGTTGATGAATTTTTCGCGCGTGAAACCGGTCGCATGATCGTGCGCCAGCCGCTTGAACTGACCAATCATCTCGAAACTTTCGATATCAAGGTCAATGTTCATGGGGGCGGCGAGTCCGGCCAGGCGGGCGCTACCCGTCACGGCATCACGCGTGCGTTGATTGACTATGATTCGACATTGAAACCGGTGTTGTCGAAGGCCGGTCTGGTGACGCGCGACGCGCGCGAGGTCGAGCGCAAGAAGGTCGGTTTGCACAAGGCGCGACGCAGGAAGCAATTCTCGAAGCGTTGATCGCACCGAGATTGAAGGTCCTGGCAAAGAAGGGCTGCCCGCGTGGCGGCCCTTTTTTTTAACATGCGATTTTCCGGCTTACTCACAGGTTGCGCCTTGAGGGCGCGCCTTGCAGGAGATGGCAATGCTTGATATCGGCATCGTAGGCGGAACAGGCTATACCGGCATTGAACTGCTGCGCCTGCTTGCACGGCACCCGCAAGCCAGAATCCGTGCTATTACCTCGCGCAAGGAGGCAGGCATGCCGGTGGCCGACATGTTTCCGTCGTTGCGCAGGGTGCTTGACATCCCGTTTTCGACGCCGGAGTCGGCTGCGCTGGACCAATGTGATGTGGTGTTCTTCGCCACCCCACACGGAGTCGCGATGGAGATGGGACCCGCCCTGGTGCAAAAGGGCGTGCGCATCATCGATCTGGCCGCCGATTTCAGGCTGCGCGACACCGCGGTTTTCGAGCGCTGGTACAAGATGCCGCACACGGCCACGGCCTTGCTTGCGGAGGCGATCTATGGCTTGCCGGAAGTCAACCGTGAGGCCATCCGCAAGGCGCGAGTGATCGGGCTGCCGGGGTGCTATCCAACCTCGGTCCAGCTTGGCTTCAAGCCCGCGCTGGAGGCTGGCTTGATCGATCCGTCACACCTGATCGCCGACTGCAAGTCAGGGGTTTCGGGTGCCGGCCGCAAGGCCGAGGTCGGCATTCTTCATGCCGAGGCGGCGGACAATTTCAAGGCCTACGGCGTGTCTGGTCATCGGCACCATCCGGAGATTGTGCAAGGTCTTTCGCGCATGACCAGGAGCGAGGTCGGGCTGATTTTCACTCCGCACCTTACGCCGATGATCCGCGGCATCCACTCGACGCTCTATGCCAGGATCACCCGCGACGCGGACTTTCAGCAACTCTATGAAACGGCGTATGCCGGCGAACCGTTTGTCGACGTCATGCCGGCGGGTTCGACGCCCGATACGCGTTCGGTTCGCGGCGCAAATACCTGCCGGATTGCGGTACATCGCGTCGGTACCGGAGATACATTGATGATTCTGTCGGTGATCGACAACCTGACCAAAGGCGCCTCCGGACAAGCGGTGCAGGTGATGAACCTGATGTTTGACTTGCCCGAGGAGGCCGGTCTCGAATTGGTCGGGCTGGTGCCATAGCAGCGCGCCGCAGGATAACGGGCGCCTGGTGATGCCGAATTTTCGACTTTTCAGGTTTGTCCGGCGCCGACTGACCATCGCGGCTCCGAAGATGGCGGTGCGCACCCACATTCCGTGGCCACTGCGGGCCCTGTTCCTGATTGCTGTCCTGTCGGTTTCAATCGCATTCGCGGCGTGGATCTATGACGCCGGGCGCAAGTTTGCGGGATTCGATCGCGATGAGGTGCATCAGGAATTGACGGACCTGCGGGCGAAAACCGCTTCGCTGTCGCAGGAGGTTGCACGATTGACTGCCGAGCAGAGCGCGGCGGGCAGCAAACTTGCCATCGAGCAGACGACACAAAGAAACCTGGGCCAACAGATGCGCGCCCTGGAGAATGAAAATACGCGTCTCAAGGAGGATGTTGCGCTGTTCGAAGGCATGGTTTCGAGCGATCGTCAGGAAGGGGCGATTGCCATCGCCGGACCCAGGGTGACGATTGAAGCCGGGCAGCTCAAGTTCCGCATGCTGCTCACGCGAGGCGCTCGCACCGGCAGCATCATGGGGCGGCAGCAGGAACCCGAATTCGCAGGGCGCCTGGAATTTCAGCTCGACCCAGAGGCAAAAGGCAGTGGTGCTATCATCCGCCTCCCGTCCAATGAAGAGACTGGTGTCGGGGCGACGCAGGTGCGGTTCCGATATTTCCAGCGGGTCGAAGGCAGCCTGGCATTGCCGGCAGGTGTGGTTCCCCGGCAGGTGATGGTGCGGTTGCTTGAAGGTGACAAGTTGCGAGCGTCACAGGCAGTCCCGGTAGGGTCCGTTGCGATCAGCGCGGAAACGTTGCCGGTTAGCGCCCGCTGACCAAGTTTTTGCCGCGAATGTTTGTACAGGAGAAGCCATGTTTGGAATCAAGCGCAGCAAGCCACAAAGCACCATCGACAGCCTGATTGGCTCGACCACCGTGATCGAGGGGAACGTGGTGTTTTCCGGTGGGCTGCGGATCGATGGTTCGGTGCGTGGCAACGTGGTCGCCGCGACCGGTACGGCGGAAACCAACAGCACATTGGTGGTCAGCGAGAAAGCCAAGGTCGAAGGCGAGATTCGCGCTGCGCACGTAGTGATCAACGGGACTGTCGAGGGGCCGATTTTTGTCTCGGAGTTCCTCGAACTGCAGCCCAAGGCGCGGGTCCGTGGCGACGTGCACTACAAGGCACTGGAAATTCATCTCGGCGCCACGCTCGATGGCAAGCTTGAACACAGCGGTATCGCAGGCGGCGCCGAGGCGCAACGCGGTAACCTGAAACTCGCTGCCAGCAACAATTGAACCGGCTGCCAGACCATCGGAGTACGCCGGACATCGGTTGGCGCGCAGCCTTGTTGCTGGCATAGCCGTCCGCTGACAGGCAAGACCCTACTCACGTTGCGTTTGAACTTGGGCTAGTCCGGCCGCATAATACGTTTATCGTTCCAAATCCGCCAAGGTGGCAACATGAATGCTCCGACCGAAATCCCCGTTCCTTTTGTATTTAGTGACAGCGCTGCCGAGAAGGTTGCGAAGCTGATCGATGAAGAAGGCAATCCCGACCTCAAACTGCGGGTGTTTGTCACCGGTGGAGGGTGCTCGGGCTTCCAGTACGGATTCACCTTTGACGAGACTGTCAACGAAGATGATTCGATGCTGGAGAAGAATGGCGTCAAGTTGCTGATTGACTCGATGAGTTATCAGTATCTGGTCGGTGCCGAGATTGACTACAAGGAAGATCTTGAGGGCGCCCAGTTCGTCATCAAGAATCCGAATGCGCAGACCACGTGTGGCTGCGGGTCGTCGTTTTCGGTATAGGCCGGCGCGCAACGACAGCGGAGGGGGCGCGATGCGCCCCCTTTTCCATTCCGGCGCTGAACCGTGGGCCGTGCTATCCCCGCTATCCGCGTCATGAGCGCTCCCGACCGGCCGTCCGAGGGGAATGCTCATCCTCCCTTGGGGCGGTTGTCACGCAATGGCAGGATGCTAGTTCAATGAGCGTACGTCAGTGTCAGTCCGGGTAAATCGCGCCTAGCCGGCGCAAGCCGCTGGCACCGGTCACGGTTGGCAGGTTGGCCGGCGCGTTCTCCAGCAGACGCATGGCGAGCCATGCGAAAGCGACAGCCTCGACCCAATCGGGCGGGATGCCCAGCGCGCCGGTATCGTCAACCTGCGCCGGCGATACCAGCTCGGCAAGTCGTTCCATCAATCGGGTATTGTGGGCGCCGCCACCGCAGACAAAGACGCCGCCTGCGCCATACAACATGTCGCAAATACTGCGTGCGGTCAATTCGAGAAGGGTCGCCTGGATATCCTGCGGATTGACCGCATTGCCGATGGTCGATTCGGCCAGATGGCGCTCGAGCCATGTTGGATTGAACAAGTCGCGGCCGGTACTTTTTGGGGCCGGCGCTGCGAAAAATGGCTCGCGCATCATAGGGCCGAGCAGGTCCGGAATCACTCTGCCTCCGGCCGCCCAGGCACCGTCTTTGTCGTATGCCTGCCCCAGGTGCTGCAGGCACCAGTGATCCATCAGCACATTGCCCGGACCGGTGTCGAATCCACGCACTGCGCCGCCGCCATCGATCAAGGTTGCATTGGCGATGCCGCCGATGTTCAGCACGATCCGCGTCACGCCGGGTGTTGAGAAGTAAGCCTGATGAAACGCCGGTGCCAGCGGTGCGCCCTGGCCGCCGGCCGCGACATCACGGCTGCGAAAATCAGCCGCGACCGGTAGGCCGGTGAGTTCGGCCAATAGTGCCGGATTGTTCAATTGGATCGTGAACCCCGCCTCCGGCCGATGACGCACCGTCTGCCCGTGCGCCCCGATTGCGCCGACCGCCTCATTGCCAAGACCTGCGCTGCGCAATACCGCGGCGACACCACGAGCATAACAATGTGCCAGTTGGTTGGCCGCCAGCGCGCTGCGTTCAAGTTCGTTGCTGCCGGTAGATTGCAGCGCGAACAGGGCAGTCCTGAGCTCCGCCGGGAAAGGCGCGAAATTGGTGGCCAAGACCCGCGGTTGCGCGGCGGAAAAATCCACCAAGGCTGCGTCAACGCCGTCCAGGCTGGTGCCGGACATCAGGCCGATATAGAGCCTGGATTTCAAGTGACGCTGATCAATCCAGTGCCGCGAATTGCGCGGTATTGCGCATCATCGCGATGCGGGTCAGGGACGGCTGGGCCTGCAGGCGGAAGTCAGCCAGGTATTTGTCGCCGAGCGGTACCGACATCGGCAGCGCAATGGTCAATGGATTTACCGGGTTGTCGGCAACCCTGAACTCGTAATGCAGGTGCGGACCGGTCGCCCAGCCGGTTTGTCCGACGTAACCAATGGTCTCGCCCTGACCCACCCGCCCGCCTTTGCGCACGCTGGTGCCAAAAGCGCTCATATGGGCATACAAGGTCGAATACTGGCCCTGATGGCGGATCACGACCACATTGCCATAGCCGTTTTGCTTGCCCACAAAGTCGACCACACCATCGGCAACGGCGCGAATCTGCGTGCCCGACGGGGCGCCGTAGTCGATTCCTTTGTGCTGTTTCCAGGTTTGAAAAATCGGGTGGCGTCGCTCGCCGAAGCCCGAGGTGATGCGCGAGAATTCGAGCGGAGAGCGCAAAAAAGCCTTGCGCAGGTTCTTGCCGTCAGGCGTGAAGTAGCCGGCGGCCTCGCGATCGTCAGGATGCTCGTACCATACGGCCGCGAAGGTCTTGCCATTGTTGACGAACTCAACCGCCAGCACACGGCCGGCGCGGACGAACTCGCCGTCGCTGTAGAGCATTTCATAGACGACTCGAAAGCGGTCGCCACGACGCAGATCCTTGTGAAAATCGATGTCGGCGGCAAAAATCTCGGCAATCTGGATCGTCACGCTGTCAGGCAGTCCAATCGCGTCAGCGGAGCCAAACAGCGAATGGCGAATTTCTGCGCCCTTCATGTGAACGCGTCGCTCCAACTGGATCGGTGCCTTGGTCGCCGAAAATCCGGCGTCGTCGCGAGTCACCTTGAGAACTTCGGTGGCCGACAGCGGATAGGTCAGGGATACCAATTCGCCATCGCTGCCGGTTTCAGCCCGAATGCTGCGGCCCGGGCGCAAATTGCCCGAAAGCGCACGCGCCTCGCGGTCGGCGCGCAAGTACTGGAATGCTTCCAGGTCATCGACCCCCAGCCGCCCCAGCACTGACGCCAGGGTATCGCCACGCAAAATCCGCTCTTCGCGGAAAACACCGCGATCTTCAGCATCAATACTGACAACCTGGGTTGCCGTCAGGCTCAAGCTTTCGGATACCAGTGCGGTCGGCACCGTTTCCGGTGCCACTACGCCCAAGGTGGCGAAAGTTGCGCTGGAAAGCACCAGCGCAAAGGCGCCGAATCGCAATTGGCGTTTCTGTTTCGCAGTCAAGCGGGATAGAATCTCGTTTTTCACGCGATAGGTCTTGATCTTTGAGGGTTTGCTGCGCTTGGTTCGAATTCCCGAGAAACTTAAGGGCCAAACGCGTGACAGAAATCACATTATAACAAAACTGTCACAACCGGCACCCGGGCCGGCCAGAATGTTAAATTTCATGACTCAGAACGCCTTCGACCTTCTCAAGCAGCGCGGCTTTGTAGCCCAGGTGACGGACGAACCTGCGGTGCGCGACCTGCTCGCCAAGCGGCAAGTCACCTTCTACATCGGGTTCGACCCCACGGCCAGCAGCCTGCATTGCGGCAGTCTGGTTCCGATCATGGCAATGGCGCAATTGCAGCGTGCCGGTCATAAGCCGCTTGGCCTGATCGGCGGCGGGACTGCGATGGTGGGTGACCCGTCGGGCAAGACCGAAATGCGGCAAATGCTTTCATTGGAGGCTATTTCCGCGAATGGCGACGGCATTTTCAGTCAACTTCGGCGCTATCTGACGCTCGATGGCGACGCGGGATTGTTCGCCAACAACGCCGATTGGTTGCTCAAACTGCATTACATCGAGTTTCTGCGCGATATCGGCCGCTACTTTCGAGTCAACGAAATGGTGCGCGCCGATGCCTATCGGGCCCGTCTTGAACGCGAGGAAGGCCTGTCGTTCATCGAGTTCAACTATCAGTTGTTGCAGGCCTATGACTACCTGATGCTCTACGAGCGCCATGATTGCCTGCTGCAGATGGGCGGCGACGATCAGTGGAGCAACATTCTGGCCGGTACCGACCTGATCCGTCGCAAGCACGGCAAGCAGGCTTTTTGCATCACCTTCCCGCTATTGACCACCGCCCGCGGCGAAAAAATGGGCAAGACCGCCGGCGGCGCCGTCTGGCTTGATGCGGCACGAACCAGTGCATACCAGTTCTATCAGTACTGGATCAACACCGACGACCGTGATGTATGTCGCTTCCTAGCGCTGTTTACCTTCCTGCCGATGGAGGAAGTCGAACAACTTGGTGCAGCGCAAGGTGCCGCACTCAATGCAGCCAAGGAAGTGTTGGCATTCGAAGCGACGCGCCTGTGCCATGGCGAGGCGGCGGCGCTTGCGTCCCGTTCGGCGTCGCGGGCGGCGTTCGGCGCCGGCGGCGACCAGAGCGCGATTCCGTCGACCATCGTTGCCAGCACACGTCTTGATGCTGGCATTGCCCTGATTGAACTGCTGGTTGAAGCCGGGTTGGCGCCATCCAAGGCCGAGGCGCGGCGCCTGGTGCAACAGGGGGGTGCCTACGTCAATGACGTCGCGATTGGCGACATCCTGGCGCGGATCGATTCCTCCGCACTCAAGGAGGGCGCGATTTTGCTGCGTGCCGGAAAAAAGAAAATCCACCGCCTGGTGGTTGAAACCTGACTCCAACAAGGAATTTCATGAGCGAACTTTCGGCATCTGATGTGGAAAGCACGGCGCGCCGCGTCGGCTGGACGCTTGCTGCGGAGCGGGCGACGCAAATCGCGGCGACCGCCGGCCCGCGCATCGAGGCGTTCGAGCGGATTCGGGAGCGCCTGACCTTCGAGGATGAAGCTGCCGGGTTTGCAGCGGCGTTGCGGGAGACCATGCAGTCGGCGGATAAGTCATGAGTGACCTCCACGAAATGACGCTGGTGGCCGCGGCGCAAGCGGTACGTGACAAGAAGGTATCGTCGCTAGAGTTGACGCGATCGGCGCTTGCGCGCGTCGAGAGCCTGCAGCCGAAATTCAATGCCTTTGTACGGATTGACGCGGAAGAAGCCCTTGCCGCGGCGCGCGCCTGCGATGCCGATCTGGCCAAAGGCAAACTGCGCGGACTGCTGCATGGCGTGCCTTTGGCGCACAAGGACATGTTCTACCGGCGCGGCAAGGTGTCGACTTGCGGCTCGAAGATTCGCGCCGGCTGGGTTGCCGATACCACCGCCAATGTTCTGGAACGTCTGGACGCCGCCGGTGCGATCCAGATCGGCACCCTCAACATGACCGAGTTCGCCTACGGGCCGACCGGCCAGAACGCGTTCCTGGGTGATGCCCGCAACCCCTGGAACCCGCAACACATCACCGGCGGCTCGTCGTCAGGTTCTGCCGTTTCAGTAGCCTCGCGCATTGTCTTCGGCGCCCTCGGCTCCGATACCGCCGGTTCGGTACGCATGCCGGCTGCCTTGTGCGGAATCACCGGCATGAAGACCACGTTCGGGCGTGTTTCGCGTGCCGGCTGCATGCCGCTTTCGCAATCGCTCGATACGATCGGCCCCTTGACCCGTACGGTTGCGGACAACGCGCTAATGCTCTCGGTGCTGGCCGGTGCCGATCCGCGTGATGGCGCCACGCTTTCGGTTCCGGTGCCGGATTACCGAAAACATGCGTCCGCGCCCTCTGTGCGCGGCCTCAAGATCGGCATCGCGCGCGGGTTTTTCGATGAAAAGCTGGATCCCCAAGTCGCGCAGTTGATGGATGCCGCTGCCGCTACCTTCCGCCAGCTTGGCGCCGAAGTTCTCGATGTGTCGATGCCGGATCTCGACGCGATCAACGCGGCAGGGTTTTTGCTCACCTGGGGCGATGTGATCGGCGTGCATGGTGCTTGGATGCGCGAACGCCCCGACGACTACACTGCCCAGACGCGCGGTCGAATTGAAGTCACGCTGGCTGCTGCCGCTGCCGATTTTGGTGATGCGCAGCGTGCCCGGGCGCGATTGTTGCGCGAGTTCGCAGCGACGGTGTATTCGAAGTGCGATGCCTTGATTGCGCCGGTTCTCGCCTTTCCGGTGCCGAAACTCTCGGATGTCGATGTCACTGGCGGTCCAGCCATGATGAGGATTCTTGACGAGATCACCCGGCTAATGCGCCCGGTGAATGTGCTGGGTCTGCCGGCATTGGCTCTTCCCTGCGGGTTTACCCCTGGCAACCTGCCGTGCGGAATGCAATTGATCGGACGCCCGTTCGCCGAAGGACTGCTCTACCGCCTCGGCGCTGCCTATCAGGGCGCGACCGACTGGCATACCCGGAGCCCGGTCATCGCGTGAGCGCTGCCGACCTGCTGCGGCTGGTCACGCTGGCTGCTTGCTGGGGTCTGGCATTCGTCTTTATCGGTGTTGCGGTGCAAAGCCTGGGCGCGTTTGCCCTG
>JANPGJ010000114.1:0-13499 GCA_031423955.1 Burkholderiales bacterium | reverse complement strand
GTGGCTGCCGCAGCCTCGCCCACCTGGCCACGACGCCGGCGGCGCTGGCGGGAATCCCGTTGCGATTCCTGGTGCTGCGGGACCGGCCGGGCCCGGCGCGCCCTGATCGCAGGCGCGCCGCTGGCCGGTTTGCTATTGGAGCTGGAAACGCTTCATCGACCCGATCAGGCTCTCGGCCAGTCCGCTCAGATTGCGCGAGGTGTCGCGATTGGCGGTGACCGACGCCTGGGCCTGGTCGGCAGAGGCGGCGATCTTCTCGGCGTTGCGGGCGATCTGTTCACTGACCTGCAATTGTTCGCCGGTGGCATGGGTGAGTTCGCGCAGGCCCTTGGCCGCGATCGCCGCCTGCGACTGCAGCGTTGTCAGCGGTGCGATCAGGTCGGCGATGGTCGACACCCCGGTATCGACACGTTCCTTGACGTTGCCCAGCATCTTGCAGGCGCTGCCCATGTTGGCCTGGATCGATTCGATGGTTTTCTGGATCTCGCTGGTCGCCGTCGACGTCCGTTCGGCCAGCTTGCGCACCTCGTCGGCCACCACCGCGAAGCCGCGGCCCTGTTCGCCGGCCCGCGCGGCCTCGATGGCGGCGTTCAGTGCCAACAGGTTGGTCTGGTCGGCGATCTCGCGAATCAGGTTGACCACGGTGCCGATTTCGCCCGCCTGCCCCTGCAAGGTCTGCATCTGCAGGGCGAAGTCGTCAACCGAGCGGTCGATCTCGCCGATTTCGCGCGATACCTTGTTGCCCATCTCGAGACCGGCATCCGACACCTTGAGCGTGGTCTCGACCACCTCCTGCGCCATCCGCGCACTGTCCGACATTTGCGCGATGCTGCCGGTCAGTTCCTGCACCGACGCCGCGGTCGACGAGGCGGCTTCATTCTGTTGGGTGGTGTTGTTCGACAGCTCGTCGGCATCGCGCGCCAGTTGCCTGGCCGATGATGACACCGCGCTGATGTCATGCTGCACATTGCCGATCAGGTCCTTGAGGTTGGCCTGCATGGTGGCAATCGCGCCCAGCAGGGCGCCGGTTTCGTCGTGGCGGGTGATGTTGATGCTTGAGCGAAGGTCGCCCGCGGCCACCTTTTCGGCGGCGTCCACCGCCTGCTTGAGCGGTGCGGTGATGCTGCGTGCCAACAGCCACGCGATCACGCCTGCCAGGAGCAGGGCGGCGGCGGCGAGTGCGATCAGCAGCAGGCGTGCGCGTTCGGTCGCGGCCTGCATCTCGACCTGCTTGCCGGCGATCATCTTGCGTGTATGGTCGAGCAGGGAGTGGGTGGACGCGATGTAGACCTTGAGCGCAGGCTGGACCGAGGTTTCGGCCAGCTTTTGCGCTTCGTCTTTCTTGCCGTCCCTGGCAAGCTGGCGGTTCGCGTCCAGCCGCTCAAGATAGACCTTGCGCTTCGCCATCGCGTCATCCACCAGTTGCTTGCCTTCGGTGGTGGGCAGATTGCCGAAGATATCCTTCTGCAGTTCGGTGACGCGCGCGCGGAGCGTGGTCGAGTCGCCAAGGTTGAAGGCGTTGAATACCGCGGTGGTGGCGGCATCGTCACCGAATTTCGCGGAAACCAGATTGCGCGCCCCTGACAGGGTGAGGATGTTGATCCATTCCTGCGCATTGCGTTCCTGCGCCATCGAATCGCTCGCCAGCTGCCGGAAGTCCTGCTCCAGGGCGCGCAGGCTCCACACCGCATAGCCGGTCGCACCGGTGGTGATCGCCAGGATCACCGACAGACCGATGGCGAGCCGTTGGCCGATCGAAAGACCGCTTTGTTTCATTATGTTTTCTCTCACGCTGCCTGGTTGGGGTCACGCAGGCGCGGGGCCGGCGACGCCCGCGCGCCACCGGCCGCAACGCCCGCGCGGCTGGTTGTCGATATGACATGTCCGGTTGTGACAAGCGCCTTGCAAATGCCCGCCATTGCCGGAGCTACAACCTGATTTTGCTGCCAGGCATGTCGTGCAAAAGCCCGGAGAAGGCGTCCGAAAGCCGCCCTCTTCGCAGCACCGGCACGCTGGCGCCGGTGATGGCGGCGCGATGACTGGCGGAGCCGCCGCCGGCCGGTACTACGGCGGTATGCGGCCGCCGCGCGCCTGTTCGTTCGCCGGGCGCTTGCGCAGAATGATTTCGATCGATGATTCCGCTGCCACCGACATGGTCTGGTCCACTCGCGCGAGCCGGTGACGGTAGGCATGGTCGATCAATTCAACCTTCAATGTCTGCACCGAATCCGCGCAGCGCGACAACAACTCGAAAACATTGATCGAACGCGGCGACCAGCTGCGCGCCTTGTGGATGGTGAAGGTCCACTTGTGATCGGAATTGAAGGTCGAGGGAAACACCCCCTGCTCGTAGAGATCCTCGTCGGGGACCGTGATCACCAGGTGGCCGCCAGGCTTGACCACCCGCACCCAGTTGGCGAGTGCCGCGTGCGGGTCATGCAGGTGCTCCAGGCAGTGGCTCGAATGTGCGAAATCGAAGGTGTCGGCAGCCAGGCCATCGAGGGTTTCGGCATCGCCATCCTCTATATCCCAGCCCATCACCCGGCTGACCTGCGGAAACAGCTCGCGATACTCGTCGAGCGAATCCGGTCCTGCGCCGATATCGATGCCGGAGCCGACAAAGAATCGGGTCGCGAAGCGGGCGTCCTGCATGCGCCGCAACAGCGCCTTGCTGCACTCATGCATGCTGACGGATTCCGGGGGTTGTAGCGACGCAGCGCACGGGGTTGCAAGCGGCCATTCAGGTCGACTCCGCCAGGCCTTTTTGCACGCCGGGCCGCGCGCCCAACGCGGCCACCCAGCGCCCAAGATGCTTGAGACCGGCTTCCTCGATCCAGGCACGACGCTGGTTGACCACCGGGAACAATGCGAAATCGGGCAGGGAGCAGGCCGCTCCGGCCAGATAGGCGGTCTGCGCAAGCTGGCTGTCGGCTTCGCGAAACCAGCGCAACAGGCGGCTTCCCTTGACCGTATCTGCCAGCTTGCCCTCGCCGTCCGGCAGCATGTTCATGGTCACCTGGTTCATCACCGCGTTCCACACCGCGGCGTCGCTGCAGGCATACATGAACCATTGCAGGGCGGCGATGCGCTCGCGATCGTCGCGCGGCCACAGGTTGCCGGCCTTGTTGGCGACGTAGATCATCACCGCGCCTGACTGGCTGACCGTGATCCGTCCGCCGGGGCCGTCGGGGTCGACGATCGCCGGGATTCGGCCATGCGGCGTGGTGGCCAGGAAATCTGCCGGGCGGTCGGCCAGCGGCAGGCTCAGATTGACCTTGTGCACGCGATAGGCGAGGCCTGATTCGGCCAGCGCGATATTGGCGCGAATGCCGTTGTGGGTGCCTGCGGTGTAGAGCTCGATCATGGCTTCTCCATTTGCGGGTTGGTTGGCGGGCGGCGCGACTTGAAGCGCTGTTCTTCCTGAATCCGCAGCAATCGGCGCTGCACCTTGCCGGTGGTGGTCATCGGCAGGCTGTCGATGAATTCTATTTCTTTTGGATATTCGTACGGTGCGAGCTTGCCGCGCACATGGTCCTGAATCGCGGCGACTAGCGCCTCCGAAGGCTGGATGCCGGCGACCAGCACCACATAGGCCTTGACCAGCGCACCGCGCCCGGCATCCGGTTTTGGCACCACCGCGGCGTTCGCCACCGCCGCGTGCTTCAACAGGCAGTTCTCCACCTCCGACGGACCGATCCGGTATCCGGCTGCCTTGAACATGTCATCGGCGCGGCCCTGGTACCAGAAGTAGCCATCGGCATCCATGATCGCCTCGTCGCCGGTGCGGCACCAGTCACCGCTGTACTTGGCCCGCGTGGCCTGTTCCTGGCCCCAATAGCCGAGAAAGAACACCGGGTCCGGGTGCCCATGGATATCATGGCGGTTGACCGCCACTTCGCCGCAGACGCCGTGCGGCACTTCGCGGCCGGCGGCATCGATCACCGCCACCTGATGCCCGGGATACGGGCGGCCGATCGAGCCGGGTTTGGCCGGCCACCTGTCGGCACTGTTGCCGATCACATAGTTGATCTCGGTCTGGCCGAACATCTCGTTGATGGTGACGCCAAGGCGCTCACGCGCCCAGTTGAACACGGTCTCGCCGACCGCTTCGCCGGCGCTCATGATCGCGCGCAGCCGCAGGTCATGGCGCCGGCGTGGGTCAGCCACCGCCTTCATCATCATCTTCAGCGCGGTCGGAAACAGGAAGGCATTGGTGACGCGATGACGCGCCATCAGGGCATAGGCGGCTTGCGGGTCGTAGCGGCCATCCGCGCCCTTGGCCGCGCTGGCGACGATCGGGTGGCCGAAATAGAGGGCGGGCAGCAGTGCGTCCATCAGGCCGCCGGTCCAGGCCCAGTCGGCCGGTGACCAGAACACATCGCCCGCCTGCGGAAACCAGTTTTGCGAGGCGACGAAACCGGGAAGATTGCCGAGCAGCACGCGATGCGGCATCAGCGCGCCCTTGGGCGGCCCGGTGGTGCCGCTGGTATAGATCAGCAGCGCCGGGTCGTCGGCCCGGGTGGCTGCGGCAGCGAACCGCGGGTCGCTTTCCGCAAGCAGGCGCGCGTAGTCGAGCGGGGCGTTGGCGCCGGCTGCGGGCGCGATGGCCTCGATCGCGATCAGGCTCGCCAAGCGCGGGCAGCGCCCAAGCACCGGCGCCAGATTGGCATAGGCATGCGCGTCAACCAGCGCGGCGACCGCGCCGCTGTCGATGAGCCGGTATTCGAGCGCATCGGGTCCGAACAGCACCGACAGCGGCATTGCCACCGCGCCCATCTGGTAGCAGGCGACATGCGCGACCACCGTCTGGGCGCACTGCGGCAACATGATCGCCACGCGGTCGCCGCGCCGCACGCCGTGGCGGACCAGCGCGTTCGACAGGCGGTTGGCGTCGGCCTGCAGTTGCGCGTAGGTGAAATTGGCGGCGGACCCCTGTTCGTCCTCGCAGATCAGGGCGACGCGCGTGGTGTCGCGCGCCCACTTGCCGCAACATTCATGGCCGAGATTGAACCATTGCGGTACCAGCCAGCGGAAGTTGTTATAGAGTTCCGTGTATTGATCGTGTTGGCTCACCAGAAATCCCCATGCCAGACAGCCCGCAGTTCCGGCACATGATACCGCGCGTCGCCGCACTGTCCGCGACGCTTTCTGCCGCGCTGCTGCTGCACGGCTGCATGACAGTCGACACGTCGCGCGGTGCGGCAACCTATTCGACGGCGCCGACCATCGGCCAGGCCTGGGAGGGCAATGTCTACAACCGCGAGCGCACCACCTACTACAACCCGCGCTGGTCGATCGACCCAGACAGCCATCCGGCAGTCAGGCCGGTGGCGACCGCCGGCGCCGACGGGCACGCGGCATATCCGCCTGTCAGCACGCGCACCTCGGCCGAAGTGCGGGCGGACGGGCAAGTCGCCGGTGGCATCGTTGGTGCGTTGATCGGCGCGCAGGCCGGCAATCGCGGCGCCGGCATCGTCGCCGGCAGTGCGATCGGCGCGTTGGCCGGTGGCCGGCTGGCCGATCCCTGCCAGCCGGGCGCCAATTCCGGCTCGCTGTGGGGCGCGCTGGCCGGCGGCGTGTTCGGCAGCCTGTTTGGCGGTGGCCGCGGCCGCGATTTCTGGACCGCACTGGGGGCGGCCGGTGGCGCGATTCGCGGCACCGAGATGGCTGCCGAGGGGCGTCGCTGCCGGTAGTTGCACCAGTCCCGGCGCCGGTTGCCGGGTTGACGCCGGAAGTCGATCGCGCCAAGGCAGGCACGATGGCAACTTTGCCCGGTGATGTGCGGATCGGCCGCGGCTTCCCTGCCGGACCGTGCGTCCGCCGTCATGCAACCCAACGACTGTGTTGTCATTAAGGGCCTTCTCGCAGCTTCGAACGCGAGCGGCAGGTGTAAAATGCTGCTATGCGCAAACTGCTCGCCGCGTCTGAACAACGCGGCGTTTTGCTTCTGATGAAACCCAGTCGTACCGAATTCGTGCCCGTCCGCGGCCTGGCTTATCACCTGCGCCTTTGGGGTGATCCGGCGGCGCCGAAGCTGTTCATGGTGCACGGCTGGATGGACGTCTCGGCCTCGTTCCAGTTTCTGGTCGATGCGCTCAAGCGCGACTGGCACGTGATCGCCCCGGACTGGCGCGGCTACGGCTTGACGCAACGGGCGCCGGCCGATGCCTACTGGTTCGCCGACTACATCGCCGACCTCGATTTCATCCTGCGCCACTATTCACCGCAGTCGCCGGTGCACCTGATCGGCCATAGCCTGGGCGGCAACATCGCCAGCCATTATGCCGGCGTGCGCCCGGAGCGCATCGCCAGCCTGGTCAATCTCGAGGGCTTCGGCATGCGGCGCACCAGCCCGGAGGAAGCCCCGGGGCGCTACCGCAAGTTCATTGACCAGTTGACCAAGCCGCCGACCTTGAAACCGTACGCCAGTTTCGAGGCGCTCGCCTTGCGCATGATGAAAGGCAATCCGCGCCTGGGTCGCGAAAAGGCGGAGTTTCTGGCGCGCCACTGGGGCACCGAGGTCAACGGCCAGGTGGTGTTGCTCGCCGATCCGGCGCACAAGGTGGTCAATGCCACCCTGTATCGCACCGATGAAGCGCAGGCTTGCTGGGCGGCCATCACCGCGCCGACCCTGGTGGTAGCGGCGCGACAGTCCGAAATGTTGACCAAATGGATTGACGAGGACGAATATCGCGCCCGCCTCAAGCATTTCCGCTTCCTCACCCAGGCCACCATCGATGACGCCGGCCACATGCTGCATCACGACCAGCCGCAGGCGCTGGCGACGATGGTCGAGGATTTCATCGCGCCGATCCAGGACCGCGGCAGCGTGCCATCGTGAACGTCGACCTGCATTCGCATTCGATCGCCTCCGACGGCTTGCTCAAGCCGGCAGCGGTGGCGGCGCGGGCCAAGGCTGGCGGCGTCGACGTCTGGGCCCTCACCGATCATGATGAGACCAGCGGCCTGGCCGAGGCGGCGGCCGCCGCCGCGGCGCTCGGCATGCGCTTCGTGCCGGGGGTCGAGATCTCGGTCACCTGGCGGCCAAGTCCAACTGTCAAGGACACCACCATCCATGTGGTCGGGCTGAATATCGACCCGCACAACGCGCTCCTGGCCGCCGGATTGAAGAGCATTCGCAGCGGCCGCGACGAGCGGGCACGACGCATGGCCTTCGACCTTGATGTCGCCGGGATCCCGGGTGCGCTGGAAGGCGCGAAGAAGTACGCGATCAACCCGGAATTGTTGTCACGCACCCATTTCGCGCGCTTTCTGGTCGAGGCCGGCAAGGTGGGTTCGACCCACCAGGCGTTCTCCCGCTACCTCACCGAAGGCAAGCCCGGCTATGTGTCGCATGACTGGGCCAGCCTGGAGCAGGCGATGGAATGGATCATCGCCGCCGGCGGGGTGGCGGTGGTCGCCCACCCGGGTCGCTACAAGCTGTCGACGCCGCAACTCAACCGGTTCTTCACCGAATTCCAGGGGCTGGGTGGTGGCGCGATCGAAGTGATGACCGGCAGCCACACCACCGACCAGTACAACCATTTCGCCGAAGTCTGCCGCTGCTTCGGGTTCCGTGCCTCGCGCGGCTCCGACTATCACGGCCCCGGCGAGAGCCGGGTCGAGCCGGGCAGCCTGCCGCCGCTGCCGAAAGACCTGACGCCGGTCTGGCAGGGGTGGTAGCCGGGCCCCACGGCCATGACGGTTGGACCGGCGTCCATCAACGACATTTTGAAGCGCAAGCTCGGGGACTAGCCATGCAACTGCAGGGAAGAGTGGCGGTGATCACCGGCGGCGCCGGCGGCATCGGCGGCGCGGCGGCGCGCCGCCTGGCGCGCGAAGGTGCGCGCGTGGCGATCGTCGATCGTGATCCGCAGGCAACACATGCGCTGGTCGCCGAACTGCGCGCGTCGGGGATGGCGGCGCTTGCCTGCACCGGCGAGGTTGCCGACATCACCACCATCGACACGCAAGTGGCGGCGGTGCGTGAAGCCTGGGGCGGCATCGATATTCTGGTCACCGCTGCCGGCATTTCCTGCGGAGGCACGGTGACCACCACGGCGCCTCCGGACTGGGCGGCGGTGATGCGTACCAATGTGGATGGCACCTGGCTGTGGTGTCGCGCAGTGTTGCCGCTGATGCGGGCGGCCGGACGAGGCGCGATCGTTACAGTGGCGTCGCAGTTGGCGATTGCAGGCGGGCAGGGCAACAGTGCGTATATTGCTTCGAAGGGCGCAGTCATCGCGCTCACGCGCACCATGTCGCTCGACTATGCTGGCGACGGCATCCGCATCAACGCGGTGGCGCCTGGCGCCACCGAGACCGCGCTGCTGGCGCGCTCATTCGGGCGGGCGCCGGATCCTCTGGCGGCGCGCGAGCGCTCTCTGCGCCGGCATCCGATGCAACGCTTTGCGCGGCCCGAGGAAGTGGCCGATGCGATCCTGTTTCTGGCCGCCGACAGCGCCGGTTTCATCACCGGAGTGATTCTGCCGGTCGACGGCGGCTGGCTGGCCGCCTGAAACAGGTAGCGCCGGTCGCGTGCCGCCGCGCGCACCGGGGCGGCGCACTGACTGTTGGCAAACGACATCGACGATAATGCAGTCGCGGCGAAATTCCGCAAACAATGACCCAGTTTCTCGCCATTCATCCGACCCACCCGCAGCACCGCCTGATCGTCCAGGCGGCCGATGTCGTGCGGCGTGGCGGGGTGATCGTCTACCCGACCGATTCGTTCTACGCGCTGGGGTGCCATATCGGCGACAAGGCTGCTGCCGAACGGCTGCGGCGCATTCGCGAGGTGGATCAGAACCATCATTTCACCCTGGTCTGCCGCGACCTGTCGGAAATCGCCAATTTCGCGCGGGTCGACAACACCCAATACCGCATGCTCAAGGCCGGCACACCGGGGGCCTATACCTTCATTCTCGAGGCCGGGCGCGAGGTGCCGCGCCGGCTGGCGCATCCGAAACGGCGCACCATCGGCCTGCGTGTGCCCGAACATGTGATCGCCCAGGCGCTGCTTGCCGAACTGGGCGAACCGCTGCTGTCGACCACGCTGATCCTGCCGGAGATCGACACCCCGCTCAATGATGCCGGGGAAATTCGCTCGTTGCTTGGCAGCCGCGTCGACCTGATCATCGATGGCGGCGCCTGCGGCATCGCGCCCAGTACCGTGATCGACATGACCGAAGCGGTGCCGCGGGTGGTGCGGGACGGCGCGGGTTCGCTGGCGACGTTGGGTCTTGGATAGGGCGATTTGGTAAAATCGCACCTGTGAATGAATCCTTGATCCAGACCGTCGCGACGTTCGCGATTCCCGTCCTTTTCGCCATTACCCTGCACGAAGCCGCGCACGGCTATGCGGCCCGCTATTTCGGCGACTCTACCGCGGCGCGCATGGGGCGCTTGTCGATCAATCCGCTGCGCCACATCGACCCGATCGGCACGGTGGTGATGCCGCTGCTGCTGTACTTCCTCACCAACGGCGCGTTCGTGTTCGGCTATGCCAGGCCGGTGCCGGTCGACAGCGGCAATCTGCGGCGCCCGAAGCAGGACATGCTGTGGGTCGCGTTCGCCGGTCCCGCCTCGAACCTTGCAATGGCACTGTTGTGGGCCCTGTTCGCGTTGGTCACCGTACCGTTCGACCTCGATGCCACGCTGGTGGAATTCATCCATGGCATGGCGCGCGCCGGTGTGCTGGTGAATTTCGTGATGGCGGCGCTCAACCTGTTTCCGCTGCCGCCGCTCGATGGCGGGCGCATGCTGGTGGCCGTGTTGCCCTATACCCAGGCGCGGCTGGTGGCGAAAATCGAGCCCTACGGGTTTTTCCTGGTGCTGGCGCTGGCCTACACCAACGTGCTCAATTACTGGATGCTGCCGCTGCTGTCGGCCATGCAGTCGTCCCTCGGTTGGCTTCTGCATCCGTTCGCGGTCCTGGTTTCCTGAAAAAAGAGTCATCGTCATGTACGCCCAACGTGTCTTGTCCGGCATGCGCCCGACCGGTGCCCTGCATCTCGGCCACTATCATGGTGTGCTCAAGAACTGGGCGCGCCTGCAGTCCGAATACACCTGCCTCTACTTTGTCGCCGACTGGCATGCGCTGACCACCCATTACGATGAAGTCAGCGTGATCGGCCAGAACACCCGCGAAATGGTGATCGACTGGCTGGCCTCCGGGATCGATCCTGCGCAGGCGGTGCTGTTCGTGCAGAGCCGGGTGCCGCAGCATGCCGAGTTGCACCTGCTGTTGTCGATGATGGCGCCGTTGTCGTGGCTGGAACGGGTGCCGACCTACAAGGACCAGCAGGAGAAACTGACCGAAAAGGACCTCACCACCTACGGCTTTCTCGGCTACCCCTTGTTGCAGGCGGCCGACATCCTGATTTATCGCGCCCAGCATGTGCCGGTTGGCGAAGATCAGGTGCCGCATGTGGAGTTCACGCGCGAAGTGGCGCGCCGTTTCAACCATCTTTACGGCAAGGAAGCCGGCTACGAAGAGAAGGCACAGGAAGCGGTGAAGCGCCTGGGCAGCAGCAATGCCCGTCGCTACCGGCAGTTGCGCGATCGCTACCAGGAGGCCGGCGATGCCGGTGCGCTTGAGGCCGGCCGTCAGTTGCTGGGCGAATCGGCAAATCTTGCGCAGGATGACCGCGAGCGCCTGTTCGGCTATCTGGAGGGCGGCGGCCGGGTGATCCTGGTCGAGCCGCAGGCCCTGCTGACGGCAAGTTCGCGCATGCCCGGCCTTGACGGCCAGAAAATGTCCAAGTCCTATGGCAACACCATCGCATTGCGCGAGGATGCCAAGTCGGTCGAGAGGAAAGTCCGCACCATGCCGACCGATCCGGCGCGGGTGCGACGCAACGATCCGGGCGATCCGGACAAGTGCCCTGTCTGGGAACTGCACCAGGTGTATTCGGATGAGGCCACCCGCGCCTGGGTGCGCGCCGGCTGCACAAGCGCCGGCATCGGCTGCCTGGAATGCAAGCAGCCGGTGATCGAGGCGGTGTTGCGCGAGCAGGTGCCGATGCATGAGCGCGCGCAACAATACATCGATGCGCCGGGTCTGGTGAACGACATCCTTGAATCCGGCCGCGTCAAGGCGACTGCTCTCGCCGAGGAAACCATGTGCGAGGTGCGCGACGCCATGGGTCTGGGGGGTGCCTGATGGCGGGGCTTGCGCGGCCGGTGTCAGCCGAATGCCGGACCGGTGCGTTGGGCCTGTGATGAATAGCCAAACCGCGGCTTCGAAAATCCTGGTGCGCCCGTCCAAGGCCGGCGACATCGCGGTGATCGCCGAAATCTACGGGCATCACGTGTTGAACGGCCTGGCCTCGTTCGAACTGATGGCGCCGTCGGTCGACGAAATGGGCAAGCGCCGCGCCGACCTGATCGGTCGCAAGTTCCCGTACCTGGTGGCCGAGAGCGAGGGGCGGGTGGTCGGGTACGCCTACGCAAGCCTGTACCGGACGCGGCTTGCCTATCGTTTCACCCTTGAGGATTCGGTGTACATCCACAAGGATTTCGCCGGGCGCGGCGCCGGTCGGCTGCTGCTTGATGCGCTGATCGACGCCTGCGAGAAAATCGGTTGCCGGCAACTGATCGCCGTGATCGGTGACTCCGACAATGCCGCTTCGATCAGGCTGCATGCGGCCTGCGGCTTCAAGCGCAGCGGCACCCTGAAGGCGGTCGGCTTCAAGTTCGGGCGCTGGGTCGACAGCGTGATCATGCAGCGGCCCGTCGGCGAAGGTGCGAAGACCCTGCCGCCGGACGCCAACCCCGGCAGGTAAGCGCGCGCCGGCAACGGCGGGCATGTCAGGTTTCGATGTCGCCGGCGCCATGCCGGCGCCACACAATTGTCTTTCCAGGATTTGGACTTCAAGCATGCTTTCCACCGCAAACATCAGCATCCAGTTCGGCGCCAAACCGCTGTTCGAAAACGTCAGCATCAAGTTCACCGACGGCAACCGCTACGGCCTGATCGGCGCCAACGGCTGCGGCAAGTCGACCTTCATGAAAATCCTCGGGCGCGATCTCGAGCAGAGCACCGGCGAAGTGATGCTCGAATCCGGGCGCCGCCTGGGCAAGTTGAACCAGAACCAGTTCGCATATGAAGATGAACGCGTGCTCGACGTGGTGCTGCAGGGCCATGTGGAAATGTGGAAGGCGATGACCGAGCGCGACGCGATTTATGCCAATGCGGACGCCACCGACGACGACTACATGCATGCCGCCGAACTGGAGGCCAAGTATGCGGAATACGGCGGCTACGACGCCGAGGCGCGCGCCGCGGCGCTGCTGGCCGGCGCAGGCATTGAGGAAAAGCTGCACAACGGCCCGATGCGCGAAGTGGCGCCCGGCTGGAAGCTGCGCGTGCTGCTGGCGCAGGCGCTGTTTTCCAAGCCTGACGTGCTGCTGTTGGACGAGCCCACCAACAACCTCGACATCAACTCGATCCGTTGGCTGGAGGACGTGCTCAACGCCTACGACAGCACCATGATCATCATCAGCCATGACCGCCATTTCTTGAACCAGGTGTGCACCCACATGGCCGATCTGGACTACGGCCAGATCAAGGTGTATCCGGGCAATTACGACGACTTCATGCTGGCCTCGACCCAGGCGCGCGCGCTGATGTCGGCGGCGAATGCCAAGGCCAAGGATCGTATCACCGACCTGCAGGATTTCGTGCGCCGCTTCTCGGCCAACAAGTCGAAGGCACGCCAGGCGACTTCGCGCCTGAAGATGATCGACAAGATCAAGGTCGAGGACATGAAGCCCTCGTCGCGGGTCAATCCATACATCCGCTTCGAGGAGGAGAAAAAGCTCTATCGCCTGGCCGTCACCGTCGACGTCATGGGCTATACCTATCCGGGCTCGGAGGTGGCGGTGTTGAAGAGGATCGGCTTCAGCATCGAGGCCGGCGAGCGCGTCGCCATCATCGGCGCCAACGGCGTAGGCAAGACCACACTCTTGCGCTGCCTCGCCAGCGACTTGCAGCCGACCAAGGGCACGGTCAAGTGGGCCGAGAATGCCAAGGTGGGGTACATGCCGCAGGACCCGCAGGCCGATTTCGCGAAAGAAGCCGACCTGGCCGACTGGATGGGCGAATGGAAATCGGCGACTGACGACGACCAAATCCTGCGCAGCACCCTGGGGCGCCTGTTGTTCTCCGGCGACGACATCAAGAAATCGGTGAAGGTGCTGTCCGGCGGCGAGAAAAACCGCATGCTCTACGGCAAGCTGATGCTCACCAAACCGAACGTGATGCTGATGGACGAACCGACCAACCACATGGACATGGAGTCGATCGAGTCATTGCAGATCGGCCTGGAGAAGTATCCCGGCACACTGGTGTTCGTCTCGCACGACCGCGAATTCGTCGGCGGCTTGGCCACCCGCATCATCGAGGTGAAGGAGGGCGGCGTGATCGTCGACTTCGGCGGCAACTATGACGAGTACCTGCGCTCGCAGGGGATCGAGGCGTAGGAGCCGGAAAGCCT
>JANPGJ010000113.1:0-45308 GCA_031423955.1 Burkholderiales bacterium | reverse complement strand
GTATGCAGCATGGCGACCAGTCCGGCCGAAGCGAGGAAGAACGTCAGTACGAAGCCGAGCGCCAGGTCATAGTTGATCGAACCGGCGAGAAAAGCCAGCAGCGAGAACGCAAAGAAAAATCCGTAGCGGGTCGGAAAAATGAAGACCCGGCGCTGGTTGAGCAATACTTCGCCCGCCTCCGCGCCACGTGGCTGGAAGATCCACCGCGCCAGGCGCGGGAACCGCGTCTGCCATTGATTCACCAATGCGGTCACGCGACCACGCCGGTTCGGTTGCAGGTCAGCGCATGGTTCATGGCAAGGGCACGGACTTCATCCACGCGTCTACCAATGCGGTGCCGCCGATCCGGCCGGTGGCCTGCGTCGGATTGAGGCGGTGACCGGCGACAGCCGGCAGAATCGCCTGCAGGTCCTCCGGCAATACGGCAGTGCGACCGGACACAAAGGCCCATGCGCGCGCGGCCGCAAGCATGCCAAGGCCGGCGCGCGGACTCAGGCCGGCTATGAACTGCGGTGATGCGCGCGAGGCTTCGATTAGCGCCTGCAGATAGTCGACCAGCGCGGGCGCCGCATGCACCGTCGCCGCCTCGGCCTGCAGGGTCTGGAACTCCGCCACTGCCATCACCGGGTGCGCGCGCGCGGCGACCTGGCGCCGATCAAGACCGGTGAGCAGTTCACGTTCGGCGGCACGATCGGGGTAGCCCAACTCGATGCGCATCAGAAAGCGGTCCAGTTGCGATTCCGGCAACGCGAAGGTGCCGACTTGGGTCGACGGATTCTGGGTGGCAATCACGAAGAATGGCTGCGGCAGGAGGTGCGATTGCGCATCGAGGGTTACCTGTTGCTCCTCCATCGCCTCGAGCAGCGCGCTTTGGGTTTTCGGCGTTGCCCGGTTGACTTCGTCGGCGAGCACGAACTGCGCGAAAATCGGGCCAGGATGGAACTTGAAGGTGCCGGACTCGCGATCGTAGACCGAAGCTCCAAGGACATCCGCTGGCAGCAAATCGCTGGTGAACTGGATGCGCTGGAACTTCAGTCCCAGCGAACGCGCCAGCGCGTGCGCCAGCGTGGTCTTGCCGACGCCCGGAACATCTTCAATGAGCAAGTGGCCGCGGGCCAGCATGCAGGCCACTGCCAGGCGCAATTGGCGATCCTTGCCAAGAATGCTTTCATTGAGTTGCGCGATGAGCGCTTTGAGTCGGGGATCGGTGGGTTTGGACATGGGCCGGTTTGGGACGAACGGATGGCGGGGCGGGGACCCGGCGCGGTGCGCGCCGGCGGTGGTGGCTGGCATGCAAGGCCGGTTGGCGGGGACCCCGACGCAGTCGGCATGAACTCATGAAAGATTGCGCCCGCACGGCGAAAACCCGATGATAGCAACCTGCCCGGCTGGCGCGATTGTGCGTTTGTACCGACACGCAATCGATCAGGCGAACTGCTGATTTGACGATACATCCGGAACGATCAACCGATGACCACCGCATACATCACACATCCCGACTGCCTGCGCCACGACATGGGGGGCGGCCATCCTGAATGTCCGGAGCGCTTGCGCGCGGTCAGCAGCGCGCTGCGTGCCGCCGGCCTGTTCGAACGCCTGCAGAACCTTGAAGCGCCGTTGGCTGACCCGGTCGACCTGATGCGCGTTCACAGCGAGCGCTATGTCGCGCGGATTTTCGCCGACGCGCCGGCCGCGGGCCTGCTGCAGCTTGATCCCGATACCGCGATGAATCCGCACAGCATGAACGCGGCCTTGCGTGCCGCCGGTGCCGGCCTGCTGGCGGTCGACCAGGTGCTTGCCGGGCGGGCCGACAACGTTTTTTGCGCGGTGCGCCCCTGTGGCCACCACGCTACCCGCGAGCGCTCGATGGGCTTCTGCATTTTCAACAACATCGCGGTGGCGGCGGCCTACGCCCTCGAACAGCCCGGCATCGAACGGGTGGCGGTGATCGATTTCGATGTCCATCACGGCAACGGGACCGAAGACATGTTCGGCACCGGGGAGTGGCAGGATCGGGTCCTGATGGCGGGCATATTCCAGCATCCCTTCTACCCCTATTCCGGCGGCGACAGCCCGGCGCCCAACATGATTAACGTGCCGCTGCGGCAAGGCAGCGACGGCGCAGTGGCGCGGCGCTCGGTGGAGCAGGCGTGGCTGCCGGCACTGGAGGCATTCGCGCCGCAGATGATCCTGATTTCGGCCGGGTTCGACGCGCATCGCGACGATACTCTGGGCGGCCTGGCATTGGTCGAGGCCGACTATGCATGGATGACGCAACAACTGATGGCGGTGGCCGCGCGCCATGCCAATGGCCGTGTCGTGTCGATGCTCGAAGGCGGCTACAACCTGGACGCGCTGGGGCGCAGCGCGGTGGCGCACGTACAGGCGTTGGCCACCGAATAGCCGGCACGACGGTGCGCCCGCCCGATCGGCGATCAGTTTTTTTGGCGGGTGTCGAACTCGTCGCGGACCGCATGTTCGACGGCTTCACGCAATGCCTGCCTGACCGAAGCCGCCATGCCGGCCTGGACCCCGGCCAGCGCTGCTTCGACCACCACCGGCACGATCGCCTCCAGCCGCGCTTCGAGGAGCTGGTCGAGACGGGCAGCGATTGATTCGAAAATCCGGGTCTCGACATCCTTCACGGTCTCTGCAGGCGCGCTGATGGTTGTGGCCGCGGGCGGCATCGTGCTTTCCAGCAGGTCGGACGGCACGGTTGCGAGGCCCGGAGCCCCCTGTGCCGCCGCGCCGGGGGCCTCGGGCGCAGGGCGCCAGAGCGCATGCACCGTTTGCAGCGGCTCGAAAGCCGGTGCATGCGCGGCGGCTCGCCCCTCGATCGACGCCCCGTCGACGGCGTTTGCCGGTGTCTGCGCCGCTGTCCATGGCGGCGCCGCGGTGTCAAAGGGTTCGGGGACGCCAGCTTGCCCGGCAGCCGCGAAAGGCCGGATATCGGGCGCCGCTTCGCCTGCGTTACCTGCAATCGGCGCGATCACGCCGTCAGCGCCGTGCTCGGCTGGTGCCGGGATCGCGGCAACGACTGGTTGCGCTATTGCAGTTGCGGATGGCGGCGCGTCAGGTTCGAGTTCGGGAAACATCGCAAGCGACGGCGGGCCTTCTGGTTCCAGCATCGCCAGCGATTCCGGATCGATTTGCGGCAGCGGTACCAACGAAGGATCGACCACCTCGGTCAATACCGGTATGCCGTCGTCGGCGAACGGCGATTTCTCGCCGCGGTTCTCAGGTGCGGGCATTGAGGTCGTGGCGCCGGATTTCATAGCCGCGGTCGCGATAGAACTTGAAGCGATCGCGGGCACGTGCCCGGTCGTCGGCGTCATCGCGGCTTACGATCTCGATCAGGCGGTCGAAGCGGCTGAAGTTGACCGGCCGCTGGTCGTCCAGGTTCATCAGGATCTCGTGGTGCGGCATCGCCTCGGGGTCATCGGTGAGCAGTACCGGGGTGGCAGCGGCGAGATTGTCCGACGCCCGGCAATGCGGGACGAATCCGGTCACAGGCGTCGTCCACAGTAACGTGTCGAGGGTACGCAGGCTTTGCGCATCACTGGTGTAGATCAGCAATTTCTTGCGACCGGCCAATGCCTTGCCTGCCAACACCCGCGCCGTGCCAAGCTTGTCAGGCGCATTGAAATAGAAAGTGATCTCCGTCATGTTGGCAGGCGGAGGTGGTGTCGCAGTCGGCCGATCAGTCGCACAGGGTTTTCGCCGCCAACTCGTGATGGCTCGCCCTACGCGCCGACCCGGCCCAGCAGGAAGTGGGTGAGCATCGATACCGGACGACCGGTGGATCCCTTGGCCGCGCCGCTCTTCCACGCCGTGCCGGCGATATCAAGGTGCGCCCATTCGAACTTCTTGGCGAATCGCGACAGGAAGCAGGCAGCGGTAACACTGCCGGCGGGTCGCCCGCCGATATTGGCCATGTCGGCGAAATTCGATTTCAGCTGCTCCTGGTAATCGTCCCACAGTGGCATGTGCCAGGCACGATCATGGGCATCGTCGCCCGCGGCCAGAAGTTCGCGCGCCAGGCTGTCGTTGTTGCTGTACAGGCCGGTGGCGACATGGCCGAGCGCCACCACGCAGGCGCCGGTGAGGGTGGCGACATCGACCACGCATGCCGGATCGTATCGTTCCGCATAGGTCAAGGCATCACACAGGATGAGCCGGCCTTCGGCGTCGGTGTTGAGCACCTCGATGGTTTGCCCGCTCATGCTGGTGACGATGTCGCCCGGCTTGGTGGCGGCGCCGCCCGGCATGTTCTCGGTGGTTGGCACCAGCGCCACCAGATTGAGCGGCAGCTTGAGCGTGGCGGCGGCCTGCATCGCGCCGATGACCGATGCCGCGCCACACATGTCGAACTTCATTTCGTCCATGCCTTCGCCGGCCTTCAATGAGATGCCGCCGGTATCGAAGGTGATTCCCTTGCCGATCAGAACCAGCGGCTTGTCGCCTTCCTTGCCGCCGCGATGCTCGAGGATGATGAATTTCGGCGGCTGGCGCGAGCCGTTGGCCACCGACACAAACGAACCCATCTTGAGGGCTTCGCAGTCGCTGCGTTCCAGAATCTCGCATTTCAGCCCAACCGCCTGTGCCATCTCGCGGGCGCGATTGGCGAGATAGGTCGGCGTGCATACGTTGCCGGGCAGATTGCCCAGATCCTTGGCCAGGGCGACGGCCTGACCGATCGCCTCGCCTTCGCGCAGCGCTTCTTCGGCAGGCGCCAGTTCATTGCGCCGCTCGACCATCAGGGTGAGTTTGCGTACCGGGCGCCGCACTTCGTCTTTCTTGCTCTTCATGACGTCGAAGCGATAGACCGTGTCGATCGCGGCGATCACCGCCTGGCGCACGCGCCAGGCAACATCGCGCTTGCGAACCGGTACTTCGGTGAGGTAGATCGACCCGTCAAAAGCACCGGTTTCATCAAGGGTTTTGACCGCAGTGCGGATGGACTCGCGATACTCGCGTTCGCGAAAATCCTTTTCACGTCCCAACCCTACGAGCAGCACGCGATCACCGAGCAGGCCCGGCACATTGTGCAGCAGCAGGGTGCGCCCTGCCTTGCCTTCCATGTCGCCGCGGCGCACGATGTCGGCGAGGTAGCCCTTGCTTGCGGTATCGATCAGTTCTGCCGGGCCGGTGAGTTTGCGTGGTTCGAAGACACCGACGACGATACAGGCGCTGCGCTGCTTTTCAGGGCTGCCGCTCTTTATGCTAAATTCCATCTGCGGTCCTTGTGCGGGAACGTGATATAAGAACTTGGATTATGACGCGGTTTCACCGAAAAATCCAAATCCCGCCTGTTTTTCCCGGTTTCCGCTCCGCGCCCCGCGGCCGGTGTCGTGCGCACCGCTCGGCCTACTTCCAATGACAAGCCGCAATCCCGTCCGTCCGCCACGCATCGACGGCAGTTTTGTCCGATGATTTTTCGTCGTGCGCTCCAGCGTGAACTGGCACAGGTCGCGGGTGCGGTTTTCGTGACGCTTTTCACCGTCATGGCCACCACCCAGTCGATTCGTCTCCTGGGCGATGCCGCCAGCGGCAAACTCGCCTCCGAGGCCGTGCTCGCATTGCTCGGATTCTCCGCGCTCAATTACCTGCCGGTTTTGCTGTCGCTGACGGTGTTCATGTCGGTGCTGCTGGTGATTTCGCGTCAGTACAAGGACTCGGAAATGGTCGTCTGGTTCGCCAGCGGGCAATCCCTGACCGCCTGGGTCTGGCCGGTGCTGGGTTTCGCCGCGCCGTTCGTACTGATCGTGGCGGTGTTGAGCCTGTTGGTGTCGCCGTGGGCGAACAACCAGGCCGAGCGTTACAAGGAGCGCGTCGAAGCACGCGATGACGCGGCGCGCATCGCGCCCGGTGCCTTCAAGGAATCCGCCGGTGGCGAACGGGTGTTTTTTGTCGAGTCGATCGATGGCGACGCAACCAACGTGCAGAATGTTTTCATCAGTTCGGTGCAGCAGGGAAAACTGGGCGTGATGGTCAGTCGGCGCGGCTTTACGGAAATCGCACCGAATGGCGACAAATTCCTCGTCATGGTCAATGGGCGTCGCTATGAAGGGGACCCCGGTCGCCTCGACTACAAGCTGATGGATTTCGAGCGCTACTCGGTGCGGGTGCAACAGAAGAGCGATCGCGCGGAACCTGAATCCTCCCCCAAGCAGCTGTCGACCGCGCAGTTGCTGCTGCTGCGCAACAACCCGAACAAGGGTGAATTTCTATGGCGCATCGGTTTGCCACTGTCGGCGCTCACGCTTGCGCTGCTGGCCATTCCGCTGGCATTCGTCAACCCGCGGGTCGGCCGCTCGGTGAATCTGCTTCTGGCGTTTCTGATCTACCTGGTTTACAGCAATTGCATCAGCATCTCCCAGGCCTGGGTCGCGCAGGGAAGGGTCGGCTTTCATACCGCGTGGTGGCTGGTGCATGTGGCGATGGTGGTGCTGTTGCTGGGCCTGTTCTATCGCCGGCTTGCGGTCAATTCGGTGTTCCGGGCGTTTGCGCGGGCATGAGGGTTCTGCGCCGCTATATCGCCGGCGAGATCGTATCGGCGACGCTCCTGGTGTTGGTTGCGTTTCTAGGACTGTTTGCCTTTTTCGACCTGATCCACGAACTGGGCGACATCGGCAAGGGCGATTACCGCCTGCAGCATGCGGCACTGTTCGTTTTGTTGACCATGCCGGGTCATGTCTATGAACTGATGCCGATCGCCGCTTTGATCGGCGCGGTCTATGCGCTGGCGCAGCTGGCGGCGCACTCCGAAGTGACGGTGATGCGCATCTCGGGCCTTTCGACCTGGCGCGCCCTGCTTGTGGTGCTGCGCACCGGGCTGTTGTTCGCGGTTGTGACGTTTGCCTTTGGCGAGGTGGTCGCGCCACAAGCCGAGCGCGCGGCACAGGCGCTGCGCCTGAAGGCGCTGACCTCGGTCATCGCGCAGGAGTTTCGCTCCGGGTTGTGGGTCAAGGATGAATTTCGATTCGTCAATGTGCGCGAAGTCAAGCCCGACTCCAGGCTGGTCGGCGTCAAGATCTACGAATTCGATCCCGACTACCGGCTGCGTTCGATCAGTTTTGCCGAGCAGGGGGAATATCTGCCACCCAACAGCTGGAAACTCACCGGTGTGACGCGCACAGTGCTGGGCGAGGGTAACGCATCGAGCCGGATCGAAAGCGCGGCGGAATTCGTCTGGCGCTCCGAACTCAATCCCGACATCCTCGGTGTTCTTCTGGTTCAGCCTGACAAGATGTCGATCACCAATTTGTACCGTTATACCCGTCACCTCGCGGACAACCGGCAAAAAACCGACCGTTATGACATCGCGCTGTGGAAAAAGGCCGTCTATCCGCTGGCGGTGCTGGTCATGATGGCGCTGGCCTTGCCGTTTGCCTACATGAACGTCCGCTCCGGCGGCCTGTCAATGAAAATCTTCGCCGGCATCATGCTGGGTCTGGTGTTTCATTTGCTCAACAGCCTGTTTGCACACCTTGGAGCAATCAATACCTGGCCGGCATTCATGTCGGCGGTCACGCCGGCCCTGCTGTTCATGGTATTGGCCGCGATGATGCTTTGGCGCGCCGGGCGTGGATAGGCGCGGGTTGGCTTCGACGTTGTTTCGATGCAACGTTTTTCGGCACATCCTCATGTAAAATATGTCAAAACCATAATTGTATTCAGGCAATACGGACGGCTGGGGGCGCGATGTTTATGTTTGCGTCTTGTCCTCGCGCCGCGTTGGGGGGGTTGCGAATGTACGGGCGCCTGCGGATCGGCCAACTCTTGTGTTCACTGTTGTTCATCGCGGTTTCCAGCGCACCGGCGCAATCGCCGCGATTCGATATCCGCGATTACACGGTGGATGGCAACACCTTGTTGTCGCCAGCGGAAATCGAGCGGGCGCTGACGCCCCATCGAGGCGCGCAGCGCGACTTCGGCGACATCCAGCGCGCGCTTGAGGCCCTTGAAACCGCCTACCGTTTACGCGGATTCACCGCGGTGTCGGTCCAGTTGCCCGAGCAGGAAGTCGCTGCAGGGCGGGTCCGGTTCAAGGTTGTGGAGGGGCGCATCGCGCGCGTCACCGTCGAGGGTAACGCCCATTTCTCAAGTGACAACGTGCTGGCCGGATTGCCGTCACTGCTGGTGGGCGAGGTGCCGAACGCGCGCGCGATGTCCGAGAGCATCCAGTTGTCCAACGAAAGCCCGGCCAAGCAGGTCGAGGTGGTGTTGTCGGTGGGGGAAAAGGAAGGTCAACTCGACGCCACCGTCAAGGTTGCGGACGAACGGCCGTATCGCGCCTTTCTGACCTACGACAATACCGGCAACACCGCAACCGGCCAGCATCGTGTCGGCGTCGCCCTGCAACATGCAAATCTGTTCAACCGGGACCATGTGGCAACCCTGGCCTACACCGGCGCTCCGGAAAAGCCGGACGGCGTGAAGGTAGACATCTGGAGTCTCGGCTACCGCGTCCCGTTCTACGGGCTGGGCGACAGTCTCGAACTCCTGTACGCCAAGTCGACCATCGGCACGCCATCGAATTCCCCGACGCTCGGCAGCACCATCGGTATCGTCGGCCGCGGCAGCATCGGCTCGGTGCGCTGGAACCATCTGTTCCCGCGCGCCGGCGAATACAGCTCGCGCCTGGTGTTCGCGCTCGATTACCGCGACATGAAAAGCGCGTGCGTCGATTCAACCGGCGCGCCGCTGACCGGGGTCGCCGGTTGCGTCGATTATCTTGTGCAGCCGGTCTCGGTTTCCTACCTCGGCAGGCTTGAGCAGGCCAGCCGCGTTCTCTCCTACAGCGTCGGTATATTGGGCAATCTGGCGGCCAGCAGTGCCGAGAGCTATGACCTCGCCAGCAGCAATCGCCGCGCGCCGCGCAGTTTTGGCGTCGTCCGCGGCAATGCGACGTTTGTGCAGTTGTTGCCGGCCGACTGGCAGTTGCGCGCCAACGCGCAGGTACAGTTCTCGCCCAACGCCCTGGTGCCGACCGAACAGCTCGGCCTGGCCGGGGCAACCGCGGTGCGCGGCTTCAACGAGCGCGCGTTCGCCAGCGATCGCGGCTACGTGGCGCAGGTCGAGGCCTATTCGCCGGACCTGGCCGCGCTCGCCAGTTGGCCCGGCAGCCTGCGCCTGCTCGGCTTCTATGATGTTGCAAGCGGCAGCAACCTCAACCAGCCGATCGATCAGCCGAGCGATTTCGGGCTTGCCAGTGCCGGCATCGGTGCGCGCTACCAACTGCGCCGCGACCTTGTATGGCGCTTCGACCTTGCCTACGTGCAACGTGCGCCGGCCAGCGTCCAGGGCGGGCCGATGGCGGACGACAAGTGGCGGGCCCACTTCGGCCTGACAGTCGGATTTTGAGCGGGGCAAACATGCGAATTGCAGCGTTTCACAACAGGTACTGCGCCACCCGATCACCTGCCCTCGGCGCATGCGCGCTGGCCCTGGCTGGCTTGTTCTCGCCTCAAACGTCGGCGGCACCGACGGGTGCTGCTGTGATCAATGGCCAGGTCAGCTTCGCGCAGCAAGGCAGCGTTCAGACCATTACCAACAGCAACGGCGCGATCATCAACTGGCAATCCTTTTCGATCGCCGCCGGCGAGACCACCCGCTTCGTGCAGCCGTCGTCAGCCAGCAGCGTGCTCAATCGCGTCACCGGTCCCGCCCCTTCGTCGATTCTCGGTAGCCTGTCGTCCAATGGCCGGGTGTTCCTGATCAACCCCGCCGGCATCCTGGTGGGCGCGGGTGCGAAGATCGATGTGGCCGCGTTTGTCGCTTCATCGCTCAATTTGCGCAACGAGGACTTCCTGGCCAATCGCCTGAATTTCCAGTCCACGCCGGGCGCCGGATCGGTGCGCAACGAGGGGATCGTCAGCACGCCGCAAGGGGGGCGGGTCTATTTGGTGGCGCCAACGGTTGCGAACAGTGGCAGCATCATTGCACCGGGTGGTGATGTCGCACTTGCGGCCGGACGAACGGTGCAGATCGGCGATACCGCAACACCTGGAGTACGCATCGAGGTATCGGGAACCGAGGCGGCAAGCAATCTCGGACAGGTCGTGGCTGACGCAGGCCGCATCGGCATGTTCGGTGCCCTGGTCAGGAACAGCGGTACGCTCAATGCGTCCAGCGCGGCAGTCGAGGGCGGGCGGATCTTGCTCAAGGCGACCGGCGATACCGTCGTCAGCGGTGATGCCAGCATCAGTGCAACCGGAACACGCGGCGGCCGCATCGAGCTTCTTGGCAATCGGGTCGCGCTGACCGACCGCGCGAGTGCGGATGCGTCTGGCAGTGGCGGCGGCGGCACTGTGCTGGTCGGCGGGGATTACCAGGGCAGGAACCCGGACGTGCAGAACGCGCAGGTCACTTGGGTCGGGCCGCAGGCCAGCTTGCGTGCCGACGCGACCAAGGCGGGCGACGGCGGGCTTGTCGTGGTGTGGTCCGACGACACCACGCGTGCCTATGGCGAGATCTTCGCCCGCGGCGGGGCGCAAGCAGGCAATGGCGGAAATATCGAAACGTCCGGCAAGCGCTATCTCGACGTCGAGGGCGTTCGCGTGAGCGCGGCGGCCCCCCGTGGCAGCGCCGGCACCTGGCTGCTCGATCCCGACGAACTGCGTATCGTAAGTGGCGCGCCGGTGCTCGATGCCAACATCTCGGCCGGCCCTAATTTCACGGTGACCGGCACCCCACCGTCGCCGACGCTGTCGACGACGACGCTCAACGCGGCCATCAACGGCAATGCGAACGTGAGCATCGCGACAGGTGCCAGCGGCGGCGGCACCGGCGACATCACATTCGACGCCAGCGGCGGCGCGGTTCTACTCGACAAGGTCGCGGGGAGTTCGATTACGCTGAAGCTGAACGCGTGGCGAAACATCATCTTCAGCGGCGGTCCGACAACATTCAGGGCTTCGTCCGGCGGGCTCTCGTTGCTCTTGAATTCTGACCTCGGCGGCGGGGGCGGTAGGGTCCATTCGAACGCGTCGGCAACGGTGAATCTTGTGGGTACAAACACGGTTCAGACCGTTGCGGTGGTCGGACGAGGCAAGGCGTGGGACAACGATGGTTCCGTGAACCTTGTAACGAACGCCGTCCTCAAGCTATACGACGCTCCCTACACTTTTCCTGAGAACTCGCCAAACAAGTTTTCAACTTTCAATAACTTTGGATCGTTCAACACCACCAACATTACCAATAACTGGTTCATCCTCAGCGATGCCGGCAGCCAGTCCGGCATTTTCAACAATTCCGGGCTGATGAACATCGGCACCGGCGGCGGCAGCATTGAGGCCGTCCTGAACAACCTTGCCGCTGGGACAATCAAAGTCCTTGAGCCGGTAGTGGTATCAGTACAGAATGGCCAGAACATGTCGGGCGCGATCAACTTGGTCGCCGGATCGACCCTGGTGATGTCGGAAAACCACGGCATACCCGCCACCTTTGCCGGCACCGCCATCGGTGGCAACGGTACCCTGACCGTCAGCGGCCAGACTGTGCGGCTCGATGGCGTAAAGGCACCCGAAACCACCTTGAATCTGACCGGTGGCAACACCACAGTCGGCTCCGGTGGCACCGTGTTCGGCAACCTGGTCAAGGCCGCGCCAATGACCATCAACAACGGCGGCTTCGCCCTCGCCGGCGATTTCGTGGTGCCGGCGGGCATTACGTACCTGAACGATGTCGGACTCGGTGCCGGTGGCAACCTCACGCTTGCGGCTACGCCGGTCAGCGCCAACAACATTACGCTGGCGGCTGGCGGAGGCCTCATCGTCACCGGTGCCAACGTCAATGCCAGCAGCGTCGCCAACCTGTTGGCCGGTGGCGGAATCAATCTGCTGGCGGGCGGAAATGTCAGCGGAAGCAGCGGAGTGAACTTCGCCACCACCGGCAACGTCGTGATGAACGGCGGCAACATGCTGTCGTTGTCCGGATCGATCAAGGGCGCGCTGGGCGGCGACCTCGTGATTGTCAAGTCGGGATCTGGCTCCACCCGGATGGACGCCTTCAACGCGATCGACCTTGCCTTGTTGTCGCCGACCTCGAAGATCGTTCTGGGAACAGGCAGTGGTGGTAACGGTCGCATAAGCCCTTTCAACGGACCGGTGCGAATCGACTTCACCAACCGTGCCGATGGCGGAATATTCGTTGACGCCACGCCGAGCGTTGGACCAGGCACCAACGGCAGCGGCTTCTTCGTGGGTTCGCCGTCGGTCGCCGCGGTTCGGGGTGCCAATCTCTTCATCAAATATGGTGCTGTCAATACGGACATCTGCAAGGCTCTGCCTGGATTTTGCGTCTTGCGCCCGCTGAACCTGCTTTCGGTTCCGCGGCCACCGCAACCCAGACAGCTGGCCAAGGAGCCTGACGAAGGCATCGGTTCCTTTGGCGACGAAACCGGCAAGATCCAGAAGAAGCGCCCCGGCGTTTGCAAGGCGGTGTGATGATGACTTTGACTGCACTCTCAAGATGCACGCGCCTGATCGTCGCGCCCGGCGTACTTGTTCTTCTTGCCTGGTCCGCCGGCACCGTTGACGCGCATGCCCAGGCGGCCGGCACGGTCACCCATTTGTCCGGCACCCTGTCGGTGGCGCGGCCGGACGGGCAGCGCCTGCTGGCGGTCAATTCCGCGGTGCAGGAAGGCGACCTGCTCACCACCGAGCGCGAGACCTACGCGCGGCTCAAGTTCAGCGACGGGTCGGAGATTGTGCTGCGCCCGAGTTCGCAATTGCAGGTGGCGCGCTATCAGTTCGACGCCAACCAGCCGCAAAGCGACAACATGCTGTTCTCGATGCTGCGCGGCGGCATGCGCGCGGTGACCGGGCTGATCGGCAGGCGCAATCGTGATCGCGTCGGCATCACCACTCCGACGGCGACCGTTGGTATTCGCGGCACCCATTTTGGGCTGCTGTTCTGTCAGGGTGGCAGTTGTGCCGGCATCCCGGACGCCGGTGGCCGTCCGCTTGAAAACGGTTTGCATATCGATATCGCCAACGGCTCGATCAACGTCACCAACAGCGCCGGGTCGGCGGTGATCAATGCCGGGCAGTTCGGTTTCGTCGCCAATCAGACCACTCTGCCACGGGTGGTACCGCCCGAGGCCGGCTTGCGGGTGACCATGCCGGGTGCGATCAGCACCAGCGTTGCGTCGCGCGGCGTCGGCATTGGCGTCAATCGTGACGACAGCTGCGTGATGCAGTAGGCGGAAGCGCCGACGCACGCGCGGCGCTGGCGTCATTCCGGCTCATGCAGGGCGGGAGCCGGAATTCGCCAACACGGATTCGATCCAGCGTGCACCGTGGAGCGTCGCTACATCGTCGGTACGCCGCCCGACCACCTGCACGCCCATCGGCAAACCCTGCGGCCCGCTGCCGGCAGGCAGGTGGACGCACGGTACGCCGAGCAGGGTCCAGATGCGATTGAACAGGGAATCACCGGTGCTGGCGAGTCCTGCCGGCGCTTCGCCGATGGCGCTCAAGGTAAGCAACAGGTCAACGCCGGCGGTCGCGGCCGCGAACTTCTCGCGGCAGACATCGGCCTGGGCCAGCGCGGTCTGATACTGGTCATGCGGGACCGCCATGCCGCGGTCCATGCGACCGGCAAAGTCGGCACTCAGCAGGTCGCGGTGCGCGCGCGCCTCCCATGCCGTTGCGCGCGCCGCTTCGTAGTTCATGATCAGGATTTGCGCCGCGTAGAGCGCCGCGAACTCCGGTCCGAATTCGATATCCCGCACCTGCGCACCGGCCGAGCCCAGCGTTTTTGCCGCCTGTTCCAGGGTTGCGCGCGCCGGCGCCGAGGCCTGCAACCAGTGCGGCGTGCGATGCAGGCCGATGCGCAGCGGTATTGGTGTATCAAAGCGCGGCATGGCCTGGCCCGACACCGCATGGGCGAACAAGGCTACGTCTTCGACGCTGCGGCCGAACAAGCCGATCGTGTCCAGCGATTCGGCGGAGAATTTCAGGCCGGCGCGATTGATCAGGTTGAAGCTCGGCTTGTAGCCGACCACGCCGCAAAACGCCGCCGGTCGAATGATCGAGCCGCCGGTCTGGGTGCCGAACGCCAGTGGCACCATGCAGTCAGCCACAGCGGCGGCCGAGCCGCTGGACGAGCCACCCGGGCTGTGATCAAGCTTATGCGGATTGCGCGTGGCTGCCGGATGGGTGCTGGCGAATTCGGTGGTGGCGGTCTTGCCGAGCATCAGCGCGCCGGCGTTGCGCGCGGCTGACACGCAGGCGGCGTCCGCCCGCGGCTGGTAGTCGCGATAGATAGGCGAGCCGTAGCGCGTTGGCATGTCGGCGGTGTCGATCACGTCCTTGACGCCGACCGGGATGCCGTGCAGCGGCCCGCGCGGCCCGCTGGCGCGATCCAGCAGGCGCGCCTGCTCGATCGCCTGATCGGCATCGTGATGGGTCCAGGCATTGAGGGCGCCATCGCGCAGGGCGATGCGTGCGACGCAATCGCGTGCCAGGTCCTCGCAACTGAGTTCGCCGGCGCGGATCCGGCGTGCAGCGTCTGCCGCTGTCAGTTGCGCCGGCGTCACTGGCTGCCCGGCACGATGCCGGCCGGCAGGCTCTCGATGTATTCGCAGATCGCACCGGGTCGGGTCAGCCAGATTTTCTCGCGGTGGCGCAGGATGTGCTCGATCACCCGGCGGAACTGGCGCATGCGGTAGGGCTGGCCGAGCACGAAGCTGTGCAGAACGATCGGCATCACCAGCGGCCGGCGCGTCGATTCTTCGAGCAGTTCGTCAAACTGGTCGATCAGGTTCTCGCAAAACAGCTGCGACGGTGTGCGGCGCGACACGCATTCGAGCGAGTCGTTCAGATCATGCGCATAGGGCACCGAAAGAATCGGGCCGTGCGCGGTGCGGAACCATACCGGCTGGTCGTCGAGCGCCCAGTCCATCATGTAACCGAAGCCGGCCTCCTTGAGCAGGTCGAGCGAATGATGGGTCTGCGAGATGTACGGGGCCAGCCAGCCGCGCGGCCGCTTGCCTTCGTGCTTTTCGATCTGCGCCGCAGCCTCGAAAATGCAGGCGCGCTCTTCGTCGAGGGGCATGTCGACCTGACGTTCGGCGTTGGTGCGACCGTGGCCGACGATCTCGTCGCCGCGGTCGCTGAAGGCCTTGATCATTTCCGGGCAATAGTCGTAGAGCTCGCTGTTGGCCAGCAACGCGTAAGGCAGTTCATAGGCTTGCGCCAGCTCCAGCAGGCGCCAGGCGCCGACGCGATTGCCGTAGTCACGCCAGGCGAAGCCGCGCTGGTTCGGTTGCGGATGCGGCGCAGCGTAGTCGTTGCCAAGGCCTTCGCCAAACGCGAAATGTTCGACATTCAGGCTCAGGTGCACCGCCAGGCGCTTGCCGCCGGGCCAGCTGTAGTCCGGTCGCCGGGTGATGGCGGAGTAGTCGTAACGGCCATGGGTCTTGAGCATGCATTGCCTTTCGCGGGGTGACGGTTCGCGCGGTGCCTGCCGGCAGGCGGGAACTGTTTGGCCCGAAGAGATTGAACCTTGTCTGGTTGCCGATCGTGCCCGCAGCTGCGACCGGCATTCGCGATGCTTACCTTGCCTTCGGCACCCTGCCCATCAGATAAAACTCGTCGTTGGGTCGCATTGCGGTCAGGTTGGCCATGCGGTTGGAAAGACCGAAAAATGCTGCGATGGCGCCGATGTCCCAGATGTCCTCGTCGGAAAAGCCGTGGCCACGCAATGTTGCGAAGTCCTCCTCGCCGACGGCATATGACGTCTCGGTGATCTTGATCGCGAAATCGCACATCGCCTTTTGTCGCGGCGTGATGTCGGCCTTCAGGTGATTGGTCGCGACCTGATCGGCGATGAGCGGTTTCTTTTCGTAGATCCGCAGGATCGCGCCGTGCGCCACCACACAATAGATGCAGCGATTGCGGCCGGAGACGGCGACCACGATCATCTCGCGGTCGCCCTTGGTGAGTCCGGAATCCTCTTTCAGCATCAGCGCATCGTGATAGGCGAAAAATGCGCGCCACTCGGCCGGGCGGCGTGCCAGGGCGAGAAATACGTTGGGGATGAAGCCGGCCTTTTCCTGGGTTTCCAGGATCCGGGTACGGATGTCGTCCGGCAGGTCGCGGATTTCCGGGATCGAATAACGACTGATTGGCAGGCTCATTGCGGGATCTCGAAGGTTGCGTCGAAGGCCAAGTTTACAGGCGCGTCGCGGCATCGGCGATCAGCCGTGCCACGCGCAGGTTGAACGCTTGCTGCGAAAAGCGCTCCAGGTGCCCGCGATCGGCGCGCGGGTCCGGTCGCGGCGCGGACAAGGCAAGGTCCAGAATGCGTGCGAAGTCCGCGCCCCGGTCTTCGCGCGGGTCGCGGTATAGGTAGCCGGTGCGGCCGTCAGCCACCGTTTCGGTGAATGGCGGTGCATTCACCGCCAGCACCGGGGTGCCCAGCATCTGGGCTTCTATGATGTTGAGGCCCAGCGCCTCCTTTTCCGGCAGGCCGGACATCAGGTAATCGAGTTGCGGATAGATCAACTCGGGGCGTTGCTGCCGACCCCAGAAACGCGCCCGCCGGCCCAGTGGCTTGAGCGCTCGCTTGAGGTCGGTCACCGAGCGATAGCCGCCATTGCCGAAGATCTCGAGATTGACATCGGGACGTGCGGCGATCAGCGGCGCGATGATGTTAAACAGGACATCGAATTGCTTGATCGGGCCGATCGCCGAGACAATGCCGAGCGTCAGCCCGGGCGCGCGGTCGAACCGGACCGCCGGTTTGAGGCGCGCGTACCAGGGCTCGAACCAGGACAGAACGCGGTCGCGAAACTTGCGCGTGTCCCATGAATAGGCAAGGCCGGCGCGCAGGGTGTCATGGCTGCCGGCGGCAAAGCGGCCGAACTCGGCTACGCCGTACAGCGGCTCCGGATAGGCGCGCGTGATGCCTGCCGCCGGCAAGGTTGACAATACATGCTGCGATACCGCGTATACCAAAGCGTAGTGTGCAAGCCGCCCGGCGCCGCGCCCGAAGAGCGGCATGTGGCAAAAGCCGGTCAGCAGGTGTCGCGATTGCACTGTCTCGATGAAAACGTTGCTGACTGGTGCATGGGTGACAAGCCAACTGCGGGTCTTGAGGTGTTGCGCTATCTGCGCATCGGATTCAACCCGCACGATGTGAACGCCGGTGCCATCGAGCCCGCCCCAGTGACGCGCTGCGGGGTGCGCATAGAGGCTTGCCGTGCAGCCGGATGCAAGCAGCGCCCGAATGAAGAATATCGTGTAGACCTCGGCGCCCAGCAAGTGCGGTTGCAGGTTGACGACGTGGCAATGCATGGGTCGTTGCCGTGCGCTTCAGAGGGCGCGCGCAAGCATGCGATCGCAGGCCTCGGCGACCCGCTTGAGGCTCAGTGCATCCATGCAGCCCGCGGCGGCGCAGCGATCGCTGCCGCGCTGGCAGCGGCGCACCCACGGCAGCTCGCGCTTGAACAATGTTCGCTGGTCACGGCACGGGAAGTCCGGCTCGATCACCGCTTCGAACGCATGCCGGCGCCAGAAGCGGCTGGCGCCGAACAGGTCCTCCGACCCCGGGCCGAACAGGCACACCGTGGGGGTGCCGGCAATTTTGGCCAGGTGGGCGATACCGGTATCGGGTACCACCAGAAGAGCAGCGCGCGCCAGCAGGTGCCACAGCTGCACCAGGTCAAGTTGGCCCGCCAGGGAGATGAACTGACGTTCCCGGTCGATCGCTTCGACCAGGCCGGTCTCGCCCGGGCCGGCCGACCACACCGGTTGCAGGCCGCATTGCTGCAAGTGCCGCGCGAGGGCCAGCCAGCGCCCGGGCGACCATTGACGCAAGGGCGAACCGGCACCTGCATGCAGCAGGACAAACGGCACGGCCGGCAGCTCGAAAGCGGCACACGAAGGGAGCGGCCATGCGGCTTCGTCGAAGGTCTCGTCGCCGGCGCCGGCGAGGCTGGCGAAGATATCGGCCAGGTGGGTGGGCTGCGCCGGCCACACCAGCAGTTCATCGGCGACGCGATTTTTCCATCCCGGCGTATCGCGTTCAAACGCCGTGATCCAGCGTGCGCCGGCAGCGCGCGCCAGCAAGGCATGGCGATTGTCGCCGGGCACCAGTGCCAGGTCATACGGGCCGCGCCGGGTGATCGCGCGTGTCAGGCCAGGGTGGCGGGGATCGTAGGGTAGTGCTTCGACGCCGTAGGGACGGGTAGCGTAAAGCGGCAGCAGGGCCGGCGCGACGGTCATTTCAATCGCGGCCCGCGGGTGGAGCCGACGCAAGCGTGACAGCAGCGCCGTCAGCATCAGCGTGTCGCCGAGCAACAGGTGATGGGCAATGAGAATGCGCGCGACCTGCTGCGGCCGGCGCCGCCGCAGCAGGCTGCCGGCGACCGCGCGCGGCAATATATGGAGCCGGCTCGCGAGGCGACTCATGGCGCGCTTGCCGGCCGGGCGATTCCCGGTTGCACCGATGCGAACACGGCTTCCATCTGGTCGAGCATCGCCTCCAGGCCATGCTTTTCGTGCACCAGCGCCAGTGCGGCGGCGCCAAGGGTGCGCCCGAGTTCGGGATCGGCACGCAGCCGCTCGAGCGCGCGCGCGAGATCGACCGCATCCTGCATCCTGACCACCAACGCTGTTGCGCCGTCGCGCGCGATCTCGCCGATCGCGCCGGCGTCGGTGGTGACCACCGGCAATGCGCAGGCAAAGGCCTGCAGGATCGCCTGCGGAACGCCTTCGTTGGCGTACGAAGGGAGGGCGAACACGTCGATCGCCTGCAGCCAGGGCAGCACGTCCTGCCGGTTGCCGGCGAGGGTGACGCGCGATTCCAGCTGCAGGCCGCGGATCAGCTCGCTCAGCGCCTCGCGCTGCGGCCCGTCGCCGACGATCAGCAGGTGCGCATCTGCCTGGTTGCCGCGGGCGAATGCCTCGATCAGGAAACGATGCCCTTTCCAGCTGCGCAGGGTCGCGACAATGCCGACGATGTGCGCATGCAGCGGCAATTGCAGCGCCGCACGGGTCGCAAGTTTTGCCGCGGGCGAGGCCACCGGCGTGAAATGCCGCAGATCGATGCCGGTCGGGATCGAGACGATGCGTGCGGCCGGGAAGCGGTTGTCGCGCACCAGCTGCGTCTTGAGCGCCGCGCCGGTGGTCACGATCATGCGGGTGGCGCGGGTATAGAGCCAGCGGGTCGCGGCGTTGTCCGGCACTGGGGCCGAGATGTGCCGCGTGCGCACCATCGGCGGCGGCGCGCGCAGGGTCGCGCAGGCCAGCGCGGTAAGCCAGCTGTCGGTCGAGCTGTGGGTATTGATCACGTCGACCGGATGGGTCGCGATCCAGGCGCGCAACGCGCGCCAGCCGCGCCAGCGCTTCTTGCCGATCGGCAAGGCGGTGACCGCAATGCCGCGGCGCCCGGCTTCCTCGAAAATACGCGACTCGCGCGGGCACACCAGGTGCAGTTGATGGCCGCGGCCGATCATGCCTTCGATCTCGTTGAGGATGCGAATTTCCTGGCCGCCCCAGCCCAGCGAGTTTTCGGTGTGCAGTATTTTCATGGCGCCGGCGGCAGGCGGTGGATGCCATCCGGAATCGGCAGTGCCGGGCCGCGCGGACCGGCATGCCGGACGCAAGCCATGGCACGGGCGTTCGGCATCAAGGCGCGGCCCGCTCGGTCGCATACTGGATGCGATACAGGTTGGCGTAGATCCCGTCCCGGGCCAGCAGATCGGCATGGGTGCCGGTTTCCATCACCCGGCCATGGTCAAGCACCACGATGCGATGCGCGTTCTCGATGGTCGACAGGCGGTGCGCGATGACCAAGGTGGTGCGGTTCCTCATCAGCACGTCGAGCGCGGCCTGCACCGCGCGCTCGGACTCGGAATCGAGCGCCGAGGTGGCCTCATCGAGAATGAGTACCGGCGCGTCCTTGAGCAGGGCGCGCGCGATTGCCAGGCGCTGGCGCTGGCCGCCGGACAGTCGTACGCCATTTTCGCCGATCAGGGTGTCCAGGCCTTGCGGCATTTCCTCGATGAAACGCATTGCGTGCGCGGCTTCGGCGGCGCCGATGATCTCCGCGCGCGAGGCATGCTGCCGGCTGCCATAGGCGATGTTGGCGGCCACCGTGTCGTTGAACAGCACCACATCCTGCGACACCAGCGCCAGGTTGTCGCGCAGCGAGGCCAGGGTCAGCGCTTCGATATCGATGCCATCGAGCAGGATGCGGCCCGACTGCGGATGGTAGAAGCGCGGAATCAGGTTGGCCAGGGTGGTCTTGCCGCCGCCGGACGAGCCGACCAGCGCGACCGTCTCGCCCGGCGCGATGTCGAGGGTCACATTGGCCAATGCCGCACGCTCGGCATTCGGGTAGGTGAAGCAGACGGCGTCGAACGACAGCGCGCCGTCGGCGCGCGCGATGGCGCGAGTGCCGTTGTCGTTCTCCTCGGTCTCGTCGAGCAGGGTGAAAACCGATTCGGCGGCGGCCAGGCCGCGCTGCAGCGGCGCATTCACGTCCGCCAGATGCTTCAGCGGCGCCAGCAGCATCAGCATGGCGGTGATGAACGAGACAAAGCCGCCGACGGTGGTCTGGTCATTGGACGACTGCAGGAGGGCGATTGCCACCACCACCGCCAGCGCGATGGCGGCGAACAGCTGGGTGATCGGCACGCTGGCGGCGGCGGCGATGGTCTGGCGCATGTTGTAGCCGCGCAATTGCGCGTTGGCCTGGTGGAAGCGGTCGTTCTCGTATTTTTCGCCGCCGTACACCTTGACCACCTTGTGGGCATCGATCGATTCACCCAGCACATGGGTGATGTCACCCATCGCGCGCTGCGCCTCGCGGCTCATGGTCCGCAGGCGCTTCGAAAACAACCGGATCACCAGCGCCGACAGCGGAATGATGGCCAGGGCTACCAGGGTCAGGCGCCAGTTTTCGTACAGCAGCCAGGCGAACAGGCCGACCACGGTAAGCGAATCGCGTACCAGCACGGTGAGCACGGTGGTGGCGGCGCTGGTCACATTGTTGACGTCGAATGCGATGCGCGAGATCAGCGTGCCTGAAGACTGGTTGTTGTAGAAGCTGGTCGGCAGGCGGATCATGCGGGCGAACATGGCGTCGCGCATGTCCATCAGGATGCGGTTCGAGACCCAGGCCAGGGTGTACGAGGTGCTGAAGGTGATGATGCCGCGCAGCAGGAAAATGCCGATCAGCGCCAGCGGGATCCAGGTCATGCTGGCACGGTCGCGGCCGCCGAAACCATCATTGAGCATCGGCTTCATCAAGGCCGGGAACAGCGGTTCGGTCAGCGCTGCCAGCGCCATGCCCAGGAGGCCCAATGCGAACACCATGCGATACGGCGCGACATAGCCGAGCAGCCGGCGATACAACTGGGCGCTGGTTTGCGGCGTGCTGGCCAAGCCGGATGGCGGCATTGTCATGTGTGGATCATCAAGCCCGGCCGATCAGGCGGCGGGCGCTCAAGAAAGAAGGGGGAGGAAAAGGCGGGGCAGCAGCGCAAGCCGCCAACCCGCGATTTTACCCGCCGGGCGCAAGCGTCTTGTACAGCGACAGGAGCTGGTTTGCCATTGCGTCCGGCGATAAATGGGCGACGCTGGCGCGCGCCGCTGCCGACATCGACGCGGCACGCCCGATATCGCTCAAGGCAAGCAAGGTCGCCGCCAGTCCGTCGGCATCAAGGGCATCGACAATATGCCCATTGCCGCCCTCGGCGATCAGTTCGCGGGCGCCGCACTGCAGGGTGGTCACCACCGGCAGGCCGCTTGCCAGCGCTTCGACCGCCGCATTGGGCATCGGGTCATAAAGGGTCGGCAGCACAAAGGCGTCGGCGGTGCCATAGAGCGCGGGCAGGTCATCGCGGGCGCCGAGAAAATGCGCGCGTTCGGCCAAGCCCAGGCGGGTTGCCAGTTCCCGGTAGCGACGCAAATGCTTGTCTTCGCCGACGATCACGCTGTGCGTATTGGACGCGCCGCGCGACTGGGCGCGCAGCAGGCGCGCGACTCCCTTGCGTTCAAAGCCGGAGCCTACGTAAAGAAATGCCGGTGCATCGTCCGGCACCCCGAGTGCGGCACGGGTAGCCGCGCGGGCGCTGCGATGGCGCGGGTGAAAACGCACCAGGTCGACGCCGTTGTAGATCAGCTTGAGGCGCGCCGGATCGAGCGCGAAACGCGCCGCGATGTCGCGTTGCACCAGCGCCGAGTTGCAGATCACCGCGCGCAGGCCGGGATGCGCGAACATGGCGCGCTCGGTTGCGAGCACATAGCGGTGATACGGGTTGGCGGTGATCGCGAAGCGGCGAAACGCCGGGGTCGCACGCGCCCGCTGCTCAAGCCAGGTCGCATGCACGCCGTCACCGGCGCGGTAGAGCATGATTCCGGGAATCCGCTCATGGCTTTGCACGATGTCGAACTCCCGCGTCCGGGTCGACAGATATTCGCTGACCGCGCCGGCGAACGACTTGTCGCGCCCGAGCGAGGTGCGGTAGCCGGGATCGCACTGGACGAAGCGCACGCCCGGTTGCGGCCGCCACTGCCGCGCGATGATCGTGAGGGCGACCTTCTCGCTGGCGCCGAGGGCGTCGAGGGCGCGTTCAATGAAGCGTTCGGCGCCGCCATTCGGGTTGTATTTCTGGCGGACGATCGCGATCTTCATCGCGTGCCTGAAGCCATGGCACCGGTAGCCGGTCGCGCCGCGTTCATGTCAATTCATTGAGCAGCGAGCGCACTTCGTCGAGCACGCGCGCCACCGGCAGCGTGGTCAGGCACTCGCTGATCTTGCTGCCGCCGCAGCCGTCATTGCCGCACGGGCGGCAGGCGTGGCGCGTCGAGGTCACGATGCGATGCGCGACCTGCCACGGCCCCCACTCGATCTCGCCGGACGGTCCGAACAGGGCCACCGCCGGCGTGCCCATGGCGCTGGCGATGTGCATCGGCGCGGAATCGACGCCGACGAAAGCGCGCGCGCGCCGCGTCAGGGCAGCCAGTTCCTTGAGCGACAGGCGGCCCGCGAGGTCAACGATCGGCGCCTTGCATTGCGCCTTGATCGCCGCCACCAGCGCCAGTTCCGCCGCCCCCGGGCCGGCCGTCAACACGATGCGGTGGCCGTCCGCTGCCAGGCGGTCGATCAGTTGTGCGGTGCTCTGCGCCGGCCAGGTCTTGAACATCCAGCGCGAAGCCGGATGGATCTGGATGAAACTGCGCTCGGCCAGGCCATGTTCGCGCAGAATGGTGTCGATCGAAGCGTCGGCGGCGCTGCCGGGTACCAGGGTGAGCGCGCGCTCATCGGCATCCGGAGTGATGCCGATGCGTCGCAGGGCATCGAGGCTCTGTTCCACCGTGTGCCGGGTGTTTCCGGTTTTCGGTGTCGCATACAGGTGACTGAAGGTCTCGTTCCACAAACTGTCATCGCCACGCGCGCGCGGCGCCACCCGCAACTTTGCACCGAGGGTCCTGGCCAGCCACATGCCGCGCCGGTGCTCCGTCAGGTGGATGATCAGGTCATAGCGGCGCGCCTTGAGCGAGCGCCACAAGGCCCATTCGGCAGCGGCCTGCGCCGGCAGCCCGGCACCCTTCCAGGCGCGATCGACCAGATGCATGCGGGCGATCGCCGGATGGCCGGAAAGCATCTCGGCGGTGTCGGCGTAGACCAGGGCATCCAGTTCCGCATCCGGCGCGCGTGCCTTAAGGACCGAGAAGACCGGCGACGAAAGCAGTACGTCACCGTGATGGCGCAGCTTGATGATCAGCACGCGCCGCACCTGCGACAGGTCGATGGCGTCAGCCAGCGGCGACGCAGTGATCAACCCATGGGTTGCGGTCGACGGATTCAATACAGGATTTCCGCACCGGTCGGGGACAGCCAGTCATGCAACGCGGCCAGCAGTTCGTCGCGCGGGGTGACCCGCCAGTCGTCCGGCATGTTCAGGCAGCAGCGCGCCTGGCCGTTGTCGTACTCGATGGTCACCGGACACGGCCCGTTGCGGTAAGGGCCCAGCAGGTCCATCAGCTTCTTTGTATTCGCCTGCCCGTTCATCGCCAGACGCAGCCCCTTGCCGTAATTGCGGCGCAGGTCGGCCAGGCTCATGATGCGCTCGGCCGAGATCCGCACGCCACCCGAGAAGCGATCGTCGCGCACCCGGCCGGCGATCACCAGCAACTGGTCCGGTTTCAGGATGTCGCGGTGGGCGTCGAACAATTCCTGGAACAGCGTGACCTCGATTTTCGCGGTGCCGTCGTCGAGTTCAAGGATGATCAGCTTGCCGCGTCGGGTCATCGCGGTGCGCAGTTGCGACACCACGCCGGCCAGCAGTTGCGCATCGTCGCGCGGTTGCACGGTGGCCAGGGTGGTCTTGACCAGCCGCCGCACTTCGCCGGCATAGGCGTCGAACAGATGGCCGGAAAAGAAATAGCCGAGCGCCAGCTTTTCGTTCAACAGCCGGTCGCGGGTGGTCCACCTGAGGTTATGCAGCAATTCCGGTTCGCGCGCGGCTGCTTCGTCGGAACCGCCGAACAGGCTGTTCTGCGAGGCACTCTGCTCGGCCTGCTCGGCGGCTTCCATCGCGATGCCGACCGAGGCGAACAAGGCGGCGCGATCCGGCTCGATGCTGTCGAACGCGCCGGCGCGCACCATCGATTCGATCGTGCGCCGGTTGACCAGCCGTTTGTCAACGCGCTTGCAGAAGTCGAACAGGCTGCTGAACGGTGCGGCGAGGCGCGCGGCGATGATCGATTCGATCGCCGCGGCACCGCTGCCCTTGATGCCGCCCAGGCCATAGCGCAAGGTCATCGGATCGACCGGGCGAAACCGGTACTCCGACAGATTGACGTCGGGCGCCAGGATGGTGACGCCGTTGGCGCGGGCGTCGCCGGCCAGGATCTGCACCTTGTCGGTATCGTCCATCGAGGCCGACATGTTGGCGGCGAAGAATGCGGCCGGATGGTGCGCCTTCAGGTAGGCGGTGTGATAGGCCAGAAGCGCATAGGCGGCGGCATGCGACTTGTTGAAGCCGTAGCCGGCGAACTTTTCCATCAGGTCGAAGATCTCGTCGGCGGTCTCGGTCTGCAGGCCGTTTTTCGCCGCGCCATCGCGGAAGATCTGGCGGTGCTTGGCCATTTCCTCGGCATTCTTCTTGCCCATCGCGCGGCGCAGCAGGTCGGCGCCGCCGAGCGAATAGCCGCCGACGATCTGCGCCATCTGCATCACCTGCTCCTGGTAGACCATGATGCCGTAGGTCTCGGAGAGGATCGATTCCACCCGCGGGTCGGGATAGGTAACGCGCTCGCGGCCGTGCTTGCGCTCGATGAAGCTGGGAATCAGTTCCATCGGGCCCGGCCGGTACAGCGACACCAGCGCGATGATGTCGTCGAAGCGGTCGGGCTTGGCGCCGATCAGCATGTCGCGCATGCCGCGCGATTCGAACTGGAAGATCGCGACCGTGTTGGCCTTCTTGAACACATCGTAGGAACGCGCATCGTCGAGCGGCAGGCGGGCGCAGCTGAATGCCGCAAGCCCGGGATGCAGTTCGCGGATGTAGCGCTCGGCCCAGTCGAGAATGGTGAGCGTGGTCAGGCCCAGGAAGTCGAACTTGACCAGCCCCACCGCCTCGACGTCGTCCTTGTCGAACTGGCTGATCACGCCGTCGGCGCCGCCCTGGGTATAGAGCGGGCAGAAGTCGGTCAGGCGGCCCGGCGCGATCAGCACGCCGCCGGCATGTTTGCCGACCGATCGCGTGATGCCCTCGACCTGCTCGGCCAGTGACAGCAGTTCCCTGACCTCCTCCTCGCGTTGTTCGCGGTCCTTGAGCACCGGCTCCATCTCGCGCGCCATCTCGATGGTGATGGTCTTGCCCGGCTGGAACGGGATCAGCTTGGCGATGCCGTCGCAAAAGCCGTAGCCCAGATCGAGCACGCGGCCGATGTCGCGCAGCGCGGCCTTGGCCGCCATGGTGCCGAAGGTGGCGATCTGCGACACCGAATCGGTGCCGTATTTCTGCTTGACATAGTCGATCACGCGGTCGCGCCCGGCTTCGCAGAAATCGATGTCGAAGTCGGGCATCGACACCCGCTCCGGATTGAGAAAGCGTTCGAACAGCAGGTTGTAGGCCAACGGATCAAGATCGGTGATGCCCAGCGAGTAGGCCACCAAGGAGCCGGCGCCCGAGCCGCGGCCGGGACCGACCGGTACGCCATTGTTTTTCGCCCAGTTGATGAAATCGGCAACGATCAGGAAGTAGCCGGGAAAGCCCATTTTTACGATGGTCGCGATCTCGAACTCGAGGCGCGATTCGTAGCGCGCGCGTGCTGCCTCGCGCGCGGTCTCGTCCGGGTACAGGCTGACCAGCCGTTCGTTTAGGCGCTGGCGCGACAACTGACCCATGTAGTCATCGAGCGTGATGCCGTCCGGCGTCGGGAACAACGGTAGTTTTGGCTTGCCAAGCACCAGCTCGAGATTGCAGCGCTGTGCGATTTCGACGCTGTTGGCCAGCGCCGCCGGTATGTCGGCGAACCGCTCGGCCATCTGGTCCTGGGTGAGGAAGTGCTGGTCTTCGCCGAAATGCCGGGGCCGGCGCTGGTCGCCCAGCATGTGCCCTTCGGCAATGCAGGTGCGCGCCTCATGGGCGCGAAACTCGTCAGCGCTGCCGAATTGCACCGGATGGGTGGCGACGACCGGCAGTCGCAGGCGATTGCCAAGCGCAACTATCCGTCGCAGCAATGCTTCGGCCTGGGCGCGCAATGCGGGCGGGCCGGCACGCTGGATCTCCAGGTAAAAGCGGTTCGGAAACAGCACCGCCCATTCATTGGCCAGGGTCTCGGCAAGGTCGGTGTTGCCGGCGCCCAGGGCTTGCGCGATGTCACCCGCGCCCGGGCCGGCCAGGAGGCCCGACAGGGCGATCAATCCGGCGCTGCCGCCGTCACTGTCACGCAGCCACTGCCGATCAAACTCGGCGCGACCGAGATGCTGATTGGTCAGCCAGGCGCGTGACAGCAGGGTGCACAGGCGCAGATAGCCCTCATTGGATGCCGCCAGCAGCAGCAGGCGCGAGGGCTTGTCGCGATCAAGCGGATTGCTGATCCAGACATCGACACCGATCACCGGCTTGATGCCCTTGCCGCGCGCCGCCTTGTAGAACTTGACCATGCCGAACAGGTTCGACAAGTCGGTCATTCCGAGGGCGCCCATGCGGTCGGCTCCGGCACGCGCGACGATGTCGTCGATGCGTGCCAAGCCATCGGTCACCGAGTATTCCGAGTGCAGCCGCAGGTGGACGAAGCGAGGCGTGGCCATGGCCCCGATTTTACGCGCAAGGCGTGCCGATCAGGCCGCCGGCGCATAATCGCGGCGGGCTCGCCACAGCATGCCAACAACGGCATCACAGGAGACTGCGCGATGTACTTTTCCAGGGTTGGGAGATGTCTGCTTGGGGTCGCCCTGGCGTGTGCCGCCGCCGGCGCCGGCGCCCAGGCCTATCCGCTACGGCCGATCCGGCTGGTGGTCGGCTTCACGCCGGGCGGCGGGGTCGACATCAACGCCCGCATGCTGGCCGGCAAACTCGGCGAAATACTGGGCCAGTCGGTGATCGTTGAAAACCGTCCTGGCGCCGGTACCAACATCGCCAACGAACTGGTGGCCAAGGCAGCGCCGGACGGCTATACCCTGTTGATCAACACCGCGGCGGTCGCGATCAACATGGCGCTCTACAAGAACGTGCCGTTCGACACGCTGCGCGATTTCGCGCCGGTATCGGTGTTTTCGGAAAGCCAGAACATCATGGTCACCGGCGCGGGCAAGCCATATCGCAGCGCGGCCGAGGTGGTGGCGGCGGCCCGCGCCAGACCCGGGGCGCTGACCTATGGCTCGGCGGGCAGTGGCAGCACACAACATCTGGCGGGGGAACTGTTCAAGCAACAGACCCGCACCGACCTGCTGCATGTGCCCTACAAGGGCAGCGCGCCCGCCACCACCGCACTGATCTCCGGCGAAGTCGATCTGGTGTTCATCAACGTGCCGGCGATCCTGCCGCAGGTCAAGGCCGGGCGCCTGCGCGCGCTGGCCGCAGCCGGTGCCAAACGCTCCGCACTGATGCCGGAGGTGCCGACCCTTCAGGAAGCCGGCGTCAGCAGCGTTGAAGTGGTGGTCTGGTACGGTGTGCTGGCGCCGGCCGGGACGCCCAAGGAAATCATCGCCACCCTTGCGCAGGCGATCGGCAAGGCGGCGCGCGCGCCGGAGATCCGCCAACGGCTGCAGGAGCAGGGCGCCGAGCCGGTCGGCAACACATCCGAGGAGTTCGGGCTGTTGTTGCGCGAAGAAGTGGCAAAGTGGCGCGCGCTGGTCAAGGCGGCCGGGCTGAAGGCGGAGTAATTGCGCTTCGCGGTCTGTGCCTTGGCCCGGGTGTTTAGCCGGCCGGCGCGACCGCAGCACCCTCGATGCGGTGACGCGCCAGCGCGTCGGCGACAAAGCCCGACGCCTTCATTTCTCCAACGAAGTCGCGCAGATACGGGCCGGCGGCATCACGCCCCTTGGGCATCCCCATCGCCTGGCGGATTTCCATGAATTTTCCGGGCAGGATGCGCAGGCCCGGCACCCGCTTCGCATCCGCCTCCAGTTGCTGCTTGACGCCGGCGGCGACTTCGAGTCCCTGCGACATGAAGTTGTCCACCACCGCCTGCGAGGAGGCAAAGCGCACCAGGGACGCTGCCTTGATCTCGCGCGTCAGATAGAGGTCGTAGGCGCTGCCGCCGCCCACCGCGATGCGGTGGCCGGCGCGATCGACCTGATCGTTGGCGGTCAAGGGCGAAGCCTCGCGCACCATGTAGGCGCCGGCGATCACCACATAGGCGCCGGCATAGTCGATATCCACCGCTCGCGCCGGATCGATGGCGAGAAAGCACAGATCGCAGGCTGCCGCCTTCACCGCCTCCACCGCCTTGGCCGCGGTAGCGCAAATCACGAATTCGACCGGCACGCCAAGCCGACGCGCGAGTTCGCGTGCCAGGTCCACCGAGACGCCGTGCGGTTCATTGGCGCCGGCGGCCATGCCGGCCAGCACCGGGTTGCCAATGTTGATGGTGGCGCGCAGCTTGCCCAGTGGCGCGATTGCGGACTTGATGATGGGGTCGATCATGTTGTCGGGATTCCGTCGGCGGTAGTTTGAGTGCGGATTGTCGGCGTTTTTCGCGATGTTCGCCAGCCTGGCAAACGCCGCGGCAGCGCGGCCGTTGAAGTGCTACACTTTTGTTAATTGATCGCTTGACCAACGGGCGCAGTGGCGCAGCCCGGATCCGCCTAAGGAGCTTCGCATGAGTGCCGTCCCGATTTCGATCCGCAAGCCGGTTGCCAACCCCGGCCCGGCCATCCGCCTGACCGCGCACACTGCGCGCCAGGCCGCCGCCACCCTGGTGCCGCGCATCGCCGAACGTGCGGCGCAGTGCGAGGCGCTGCGTCGCGGCACTGACGAAACCCTGGCCGACCTGCACGCGGCGGGCCTGATGCGCCTGATGCAGCCGAAGCGCTTCGGCGGGTCCGAACTCGGGCTCGACGCGCTGATGGACGTGGTGCTTGAGCTTTGCAAGGCTTGCGCGTCGACCGCGTGGATTTATTCGAATCTGGCCTCGCATGCGTGGAACATCGGGCAGTTCGAACTACAGGCCCAGGAAGACATCTGGAACGAGGATCCGAACGCATTGGTGGCCACCGGCCTGGCCTTTCCGTGCGGCAAGGCGACGCCGGTCGAGGGCGGTTATCGGGTGTCGGGGCGCTGGCCGTTTGCCAGCGGCGTCGATGCCAGCACCTGGATGCTGGTCGGCGCGATGGCCGAGCAATCCGGTGGCGGCCCGGAGCGCCGTTTCTTCCTGGTGCCGCAATCCGACTTCAGGAGTCTCGACAACTGGCAGGCCTTCGGACTGACCGGCACCGGCAGCCATGATGTCGAGATCAAGGATGCATTCGTCCCTGCCCACCGCACCATGTCAGCCGAGATCTTCGCGGCCGGGCAAAACGTGCCGGGGGCCAAGGTCTACGAAAACCGCCTGTTCCAGATGCCGACCTTCGCGGCCTTTGCCTACATTTTGTCGAGTGTGCCGCTGGGCGCCGCGCGCGCGGCCGTCGAGCAGTTCACCGCCACCATGCGCAGTCGCGCCGGCACCTATACCGGGGTGCGGGTGGCTGAGCTGGGGCCGGTACAGGCGCGGATCGCCGAAGCGGCGTCGTGCGTCGAATTCGCCGAAGTGGTGTTGCGCCGCGACTGGCGCGAGCTTGAAGCCGGGGTCGAGGCCGGGCAGTTTCCGGGCGTTGAAACCAAGTTGCGCTGGAAGCGCAATGTCGCGTTCGCCACTGAACTGGCGGTGCGTGCGATCGACACGCTGATGCCGGCTGCGGGCGCCGGCGGGCTGTCACTCAATCTGCCGCTGCAGCGCCAGTTCCGCGACATTCATGCGGCGTCCGCCCATATCGCGCTGACCTGGGATGTGCATGCAGCGGCCTACGGGCAGAGTGCGCTGGGCTTGCAGCCGCAGGGTGGACTCCTGCTGTAGCGGACAGGGTCGATCGGCCGTGCTTCGGCATGGCCAATCGACCAGCGTTTGCATCCGGTGGCCCGGCAGGACTGCCGGGCCTGCTGCAGCGAGCCCGGCGGTCAGCGGCATGCAGCCGTTATCGTTTCTTGATTTCGACCCCGGCCGCGCGCTCGACCAGTTGTGCGATGGTGGTGAAATCCTGGTCGCCACCGATTTCTTCGTAGGCCCGCTTCCAGATGTCGCGCACCGCGGTGCCAACCGTCATCGGCACCCCCGCCGCCGCTGCTTCTTCGAGGCACAGCCGGACGTCCTTGTACATCAGGCCGTTGGTGAAACCGAAATCGAAGGTGCGCGGAAGGATCGCCTTCGGAAACTTGTCCTGCGAGGCGGCGCTGCGGCCGCTGCCGGCATTGATCACATCGACCATCATGGCCGGATCGAGCCCGGCCTTGACGCCGAACACGATGGCTTCCGAGGTTGCCGCCATCGAGGTCGCTGACAGCAGATTGTTGGCCAGCTTCATGGTCTGGCCCATGCCCGGCTCCGCGCCTACGAAAAAGACCCGGCCGAATGTCTTGAGCATCGGCTCCAGATCGACAAACAAGGCCTGCGGGCAGGCGACCATTACCGCGAGTGTGCCCTTGACCGCACCGGCGACCCCGCCGCTGACTGGTGAATCGACGCCGACGATGCCGTTCGCCGCCAGCGCGCCGGCGATCTCGCGTGCCGCGGTCGCGCCGGTGGTCGACAGATCGATCACCGTCTTGACCATGGTGCCGCTGCCGACGCCGTCGGCACCAAGCACCACCTCGCGCACGATCGCCGGGTCCGGCAGGCTCAGGAGCACGGTCTGGGCCGCGCTGGCGACTGCCGCGGGTGAGGTCGCGGCGCGCGCCCCGCGGACGACGAGAGCGGCAACCGACTCGGCGCGAACGTCAAACACGGTGAGTTGATAGCCGGCATCGAGCAAGCGCTGTGCCATCGGGTTGCCCATTTTTCCCAGGCCGATGAATCCGAGGTGTTTGTCCATGTTGTCTCCTGCTTGTGGATGAATGATTGGGAGATGCGAGCGGCGTGCCGCTCAGGTTGCCGGGCCGTCCACGGTGCCGGCCGGCAGCAGCTTGGGTGGTCACAAGGTCTGCCGTGAAATTCAGGTGGCGCCGAAGCGTTTGATCGTCGCGCGATCGAATGCCAGGCCGAGTCCGGGCTTTTGCGGCAATTCCAGCCGGCCCTGCTTCGGCAGCGGCACTTCTTCGAACAGTCGGCACGACCACGGCATGTACTCGACGGTCAGGCCATTGGGAGCCGCGGCGATCATGTGCACATGGATTTCCGGCAGCAGGTGACTGACCACCGGTAGATTGAAGGCTTCGGCCAGCGCCGCGATCTTCATCCACTGCGTGATGCCGCCGGCGCGCAGCACGTCGATCATCGGGATGTCGACCGAACCGGCCTCCAGCATGTGGCGGAAGGGCACGATCCCATACAGGTATTCGCCGCCCGCCAGCGGCGTTGCAAGCGCATCGGCGACGCGCGCGAGGCCCTTGTAGTCGTCGCAGGCGACCACGTCTTCCAGCCAGGTGAAACGCACCTCTTCGAGCCGGCTGCCGATGGAAATCGCCTGTCGTACATCCCAGCGCTGGTTGATGTCGCACATCAATTCCACCTCCGGTCCGACCGCGGCGCGGATCACCCGCGCGCGCTCGACTTCGATATCCGGCGTGGTATGGCCGGGCAAGGCGAGTTGCATCTTCATTTGCGTGAACCCGCGCTCCTTCAGGCGCGCCGCCGAACGTTCCGCGACGTCAAGCGGAAAGGGGCGCATCAGGGCGCCGCTGGCGTAGGTAGGCACAGCGTCGCGCAATCCACCCAGCAGCTTGTAGACCGGCAGGCCGCAGGCCTTGCCCTTGATGTCCCACAGGGCGATATCGATGGCCGAGAGCGCGAGGGTATAAATGCCGCCCGGCCCGGCGGAATTGGCCGCCGCCGCCAGTGTCGCCGCGACCCGCTCGGGATTGCGTGGGTCCATGCCGATGGTGAGCAGGCCCAGTGCATCGACCGCTGCCTTGAGCGTGCCGGTCAGGGCGCCGCCGAAGAAGGTCAGGCCTACCCCTTGCAGGCCTTGATCGGTGCCGATTTCCAGCGTCACGAAATCATAGGTCGGGCCGAATGCGGGCGGGCCATCGGCCAGCGGTTCTTCGGCGGGCAGGCGGACGATGTGCGATTCGATGCTGGTGATTTTCACTGCGGTCTCCCCGAAAGCTGCTTGTCCGGCTGGCGGCGCACCTTTCCTGGCGCGCGGGCAAGTCGGTGTCCAAGCTTAGCAGGGGATGGCGTCGCGCATGCCGTGGGCACCGCTGCGGGCAGGACGGATGTCTGCGTTCGCGCCTTAAACCGCTCTCGGCAGCCCGCTCAGGCGTGGATCGAATTTCGCCCCGGGAAACACGTCCTGCAATTGCCGCTCACCGACACCGAAGCCCGCGCGCAACACCTGCGCGAACACCGCGCGAAAATCGTGATGCACCGGCAGGTCGCGACCTTCGTTCAAGTTAGCGCGCGCAAGGCCCGACCATTGGCCATGCCAGCGCCCGCCGTTGATGCGGTTGCCGATCAGCCACAGGGTGTTGCCGTGGCCGTGGTCGGTGCCGCGGGTGCCGTTCTCGACCGCGGTGCGACCGAACTCGCTGACCACCGCGATCACGTCGCCGGGTTCGGAAAAGTCGCGCCGCAGTTGCATCAGGGTTTGCGCCAGCCGGCCCAGGTTCTGCGCCAGCATGCCGGTGGCCGCGCCCTGGTTGGCATGTGTGTCCCAGCCGCCGGCGGACAAAAAGCCCAGGCGCAGGCGGCGGTCGTTGCGCATCAGGGTGCCCAGGTGTTGCGCATCGAGCATCAGGCCTTCGGCACCGGCCGCGCCGTTGTCGGCCGCCATGTTCTCGGCGCTCAATTCCTGCGCACTCATCATGCGGCTATCGGCGCCCTGGCGAAAGGCTTTGGACATCGAGTCCTGGCCGGCATACAGGTCGAGCAGGGCCTGGCGCGCGCGATCGTTGCCCAGCACACCTTCGCGGGTGGCGGCCTGGCCCCTGGGGATCAGCCGTACCGCGGCTGGGCCTGCGAGGATTTTCGGGTTGGCTTCGCCCACACCGATCGCCAGTTGGGCGTTGCTGCCACCGGCGCCGATCGATGCCAGCGTGTTGAGCCAGCCGCTGGGCGCATTGCTCTTGCCGGGCATGCCGATTTCCCATTGGACCTGCGCCTCGAAATGCGAACGGGTGGCGTCCGGCGAGCCGGCCGCCGGAATGAAGCCCAGTACGCCGCTTTGCCAAAGCGGCAGCATCGGCGAGAGCGCCGGGTGCAAGGCGAAGGTCGCATCGAGCCGCAGGGCGGTGTCGGCACTGCCGTCGGGCGCGGGGATCGCAGTATTCGGCCGGCTCTTCGCATAGTCGGCATCGGCATAGGGCACGGTGGCCGAGAGTCCGTCGTAGGCGCCACGCAGGAACACCAGAATCAGGCGCCCGTCTTTCAGTGGGGCGGCGCTCTGCGCCCAGGCGCGTGGCGCCAGGCTGGCACCGGCCATGGCCGCGAGGGCTTGCAGGAGTTGTCGGCGATTGCTTGTCAATGGGCTCGGCATGATGATGGGCGGCTTTCCTACTTGTTCATGAAGTCGGGGCTGGCCAGCATCAGGCCGGGACGCAGGGGCGCGGGTTCCTGGGCGATGCGACTCTTGGTGGCCGGGCTCAGGAAGGTGTTGAGGAACAGCGGTTCGGCAGATTGCCGGCCGAGCGCGATGGCGAAGTCGGCACGCCGGGTCAGTGCTTCCGGTGCCAGCCAGGTGGCTGCATCGGTCTTGTAGCCATCCGGGGTTTGCCAGCCGTGCACGGGCTGGCCGGCATTGGCCAGGAAGCCCAGCGCCTGGGCGAATTCGCGCCGGCCCTGCGCGCCACCAGTGGCCGCCAGCGCGGAGCAGGCGAAATCAAACGGGGTCTTGAAGAGGGTCTGGTCGGCTTGCCAGAACTCGGGCGCTTCGATCAGGCTCTTCAACACCACCCGCATGTCGCCCTGTGAGGCGGAAAAACTGCGCGTCAATCTGTCAATCAGCGCTGCGCCCGGTTGGTCGGATACAAAGAATGTGGCCAGGCGCGTGGCGATGCGGCGCGCGGTGGCCGGATGGCGCGCCAGCATGCGGATAGCTTCCTCGCCCTCGGCCACGCCCTGGTTGCGGAAGGTCACGCCCAGCAGACGCTTCTCGCTGCTGTCGTGCATGCGTTCGGCGAAGCGAAAGCCGGAGGGCAGGTTCGGCGCCACCGTCCAGCCGGTCAGGATGCGCGCCAGTTCGCGCACATCGGCCTGGGTATAACCGCCGTTGACTCCCAGGGTGTGCAGTTCCATCAGTTCGCGCGCGTAGTTTTCGTTCAAGCCGCGCGTGCGACCCAACGGACCTGCGCTGCCATCGGCCACGCTTTGCGCCTGGTCCAGATAGAACAGCATGGCCGGATGGCGGGCGCTTGCCAGCAGCAGGTCTTCGAATTTGCCCAGGGCATTGGGGCGGATCGCGTTGAGCACATAATGGCCGACAAAGGGCCGTACCTGGCCCTTGCCTGCGAACACGTTCAGATGGTTGAACCAGAACTCGGTCATGCGCGCAAGCAAGGGGTTCTCGAACGCCGGCGCGCTGCATGCAGCGATGCGCCAGACCGCGGCCTCGCGCGCGGCGTCGCGGCTGAACATGTCGTTTTCCATGTTCGCAGCACTACGCGGGCCGGCTTCCTTCTTCGGCCCCGGATCCTTGGCCGCTTTGCGCGCTTCGCGCTCCTCCCTGAAGGCCTCGAATATCTGCGCAAGCGGCAGGTTGAAATGGGTCAGTTCGGCCGGCATGCGCGCCGGCTCGGCGCTCGCCTTGTGCGCGGCTTCAAGCTGCTTAAGGGCCCATGCCCTGGGGCCACCGCGTTGCGAGATCTCAGCGACCAGGGCTTCGGTAGGACCATAGCCCAAGCGCGAACTGGCGCGCCAGACCGGGTCTGCCGGCGCCTTGTCTCGTGCGTGCACCGGAAACACAAGCGCACAGGCCGCCAGCAGTGCGGCGGGTTTGCACGAAAACACCATGTGAACTCCGAACAGACATTGGGTTCCCATGCTAACGCCGCCCACGCATTCAGGGTTGGCTGGTTGGCGGCGAAAAAGCGTAAGAAAACATTTCCGGCCATGACCCGCATCGCACCGGATCGGGGCGCGTTCAAGCCGCTGTGTCAAGTATCATGGCCGCTGCGAGAAGGTTCGCTCGAACACGCCCTCGGCGATACGGTTCTTCAGGATCTCGATCGAACCGCCGGCGATCATCCAGCCGCGACAGCGCCGCATGCAGTATTCGACCAGCGACTCCTGGCTATAACCCAGGCCGCCCATCACCTGCATGGCTTCACTGGCCACCTCGAACCCGGCCTGGTTGCAATAGGCCTTGGCAATCGCGGTATCCGAAGGTGACGGAAAGCCGCCGTCGGCGTTGCAGGCCGCGCGATACAGCAGCAATTGCCCGGCGTCGAGTTTCATCTTCATCTCGGCGAATTTCCATTGCAGGCCCTGGAATTCGCACAGCAGGCGCCCGAACTGCTTGCGCTGCATTGCCCATTGGCGGGCCTCTTCGTAGGCGTAGCGGCCCAGCGCCAGCGAGCGCGAGGTGTTACCGATGCGCTCGACGTTGAAGCCGGCGATCTGTTTCTTGAAGCCGCCTTCTTTAAGCACCACCATCCCGGGCGGCACCAGCACGTCGTCGAAATAGATTTGTGCCCATTCCTCGCCTGACATGAACGAGGAGCGCTGACCGAAGCGCACGCCGGGTGCCTTGGTGTCGATCAGCACCGAGCCGATGCCGCCCACACCGGGGCCGAAGCGCACATAGACCAGCAACACGTCGGCATAAGGCGCATGGGTGGAAAACACCTTGGCGCCGTTGATCCGGTAGGCGCCGGCCTGTTGCGGGTCGGGCGTCGCGCTGGTGCTCAGGTCGGTCACCGCCGAGCCGGCCTCGGGCTCGGTCATGCCCACCGAGATCACGCCTTCGCCGGCGAGGATGCGGGTGAGATAGCGCTCTTTCTGCAACGCCGTGCCGTACTCGGCGAACACGCGGATCGGGCCGAAGCTGCCGGCCTGGATCACGTCCGCGCTGCGCGGGCAAACCGCCGCCACCGCCTCGATGGCCAGCACCGCGTCCATCAGGCTGCCACCCTGGCCGCCATCCTTTTCGGCGATGGTGATCCCGAGCAAACCCTGGGCAGCCATCAGCTTCGCCACATCCCACGGGTACTCCACCGCATGCGCGCGATCACGCGCGCCGGCGCGCAAGTGCTTGTCGGCGAAACGGGTGACCGAGTCGCGAAACGATTGCTGCTCTTCACTGAGTTGAAAATTCACGTCTTCGTCCTCTGGCCTCTGATCGCTAGTCGAACCTGGCGCCGGATTGGCGGATCACCCGGCCCCATTTTTCAATTTCCGCGCGAATATAGGCGCGGAATTCGTCCGGCGTGCTGCTTGCCGCTTCGGCGCCTTGTACCGCGAATTTCTCGCGCACCTCCGGCATCGCCAGGGCCCTGGCCGTGGCTTCGTGCAGGCGGGAAATGATGTCTGGCGGCGTCTTCGCCGGCGCCATCAGGCCGTTCCAGCTCGACACCTCGAAATCGGGCAGGCCCGCTTCGGCCATGGTCGGCACGCCTGGCAGTTGCGTCATGCGACGGGCGGCAGCAACCGCAATCACCTTGAGCTTGCCGCCTTGCAAGTGCGGAATGGCCGACAGCGCCGTCTGAAAACCCATGTTGACCTGGCCACCGAGCAGGTCGGATATGGCCGGGGTGGCGCCCTTGTAGGGAATGTGCGTGAGTTCGATGCCGGCGCGCTGCTTGAGCATTTCGCCCGCCAGGTGCGGCGAGCCGCCGCTTCCGCTGGAGGCGAAGGTGTATTTGCCAGGGGCTGCCCTGGCCAGCGCGACAAGTTCCCTGAGGTTCGCCGCCGGCACTGACGGATGCACCGCCAGCACAGAGGGCGCGCTGATGGTCTGGCTGATCGGCGCGAAGTCGCGCAAGGTGTCATAGCCGGGCGCCTTGTAGGCCGACATCGCCGTCGCGTTGGCGATGATGCCCAACAACAGCGTGTAGCCGTCGGGCGCGCTCAAGGCGACCAGTGCCGAGCCGATGTTGCTGCTGGCACCGGCCTTGTTTTCGACCACCACCGGCTGCCCCAGCAGGTCCTGCAGTTTGGCGGCAAGGGTGCGCGCGACAATGTCGGTGGCACCCCCGGGTGGATAGCCCACCACCAGTTTGATCGGCTTCGACGGATAGCGCACTTCCTGTGCGCCTGCAGCGGCGCCGCAAAGGAGCAGCAGGCTGGCGATCAACCAGCCCTTCATGTCGGATCGTCTTCCGAAGTCGGCTGCATGACCAGAAGTCCATCGACCGCGACCACGCCATCCTGCCTGACGATCAAGGGATTGATCTCGGCTTCGGCCACCGGCTGGCCTGGCAGCAGCGCCAGTCGCGAGACTGCCGCGACCACCCGTGCCAGGCCGGCGACGTCGCCGCGCGGCAGGTTTCGATAGCCGGCGATCAGCGCCAGCGCCTTGACCGCACCGATCATGGTCAGTGCTTCGGTCTCATCCACTGGTGCGATGGCCAGTGCAAAGTCCTGGTAGATCTCCGCCAGCGTGCCGCCGGCACCGACCATCACGACCGGGCCCACCATCGCATCATGGCGGTAACCGACAATCACTTCGGCCAGACCTTTCTCCATGTGCTGCACCAGCACGCCGCTGATCACGGCCTGCGGGTGCGCGCGTTGCACCGCGTCGAGCATGGGAGGCACCCGTGCTGAGAACTCCGTCACACTGGCGAGCCCGAGCAGCACGCCGCCGGCCTCGGTCTTGTGCGCGATGTCCGCCGAACGCACCTTGGCGACAACCGGATAGTCGATGCCATGCCTGAAATCGGGAGCGATCGCGGTCGCCGAAGCGACCACCGGCACGCCGAGCGATTCGAACAGTGCCAGGGCGTCGCTCTCGTCTGGATGCGGCGTGGCGGGTAGCCGCGCGGCGACGATCGACGCGCCGCTGCTGCCGGCATCGCGCGGGGCGCGCCAGCGGAAAAAGCTGGCCAGGGCGTCGGCGCAGGCTTCCGGCGTGCGAAAGGCCGCAATGCCTTTTTCCGCCAGCAAGGTGAGCGAGCGCTCGGCGTGCGGTGTCAGAAACGCAGCCATTGGTTTGGCGCTCCACGGTGTGGCCAGGATCGGTTGCACCGCGAAGTCGGGATGAAACTGCGCTGATGAGCCAACCACCGCCAGCACTGCGTCGCAATCGGTTGACGCCAGCAACGAAGCCAGCACCGCACCATAGCGTTGGGCGGAACTGGCCATGGTGAGATCGACGATCGGTGAGTCACTGATTCGCGCTCCATGCGCCGACAGCTCCGCCTCGAGCGCGGGTGAGGGCGTCATCGCCTGCATGCCAAGCATGCCGAGGCGGTCGACCACACTGGCGGCGCCGCCACCGGTGGTGGTGACCACCGCCACACGCGGCTGGCGATCCAGGCGGACCGGGCCGCGATTGGCCAGTAGGGGCGCGATCTCGATCAGGGTTTCAAGCAGTTCGACCCGCACCATTCCGCAGTCGCGGAAAAAGGCGTCGAGTGCGGCGTCGGCGCCGGCCATCGCGCCGGTGTGCGAGCGCGCCATTGCCTCGCCCAGCGCCGAGCGGCCGAGCTTGTAGACGACCACTGGCTTGCCTGCGCCGTGCGCGCGGCGCGCGGCGGCGGCCAAGCTCGCGGCATCGCGTACGGTTTCGAGGAACAATGCGATGACCCGGGTGCCGGGGTCGTCGACCAGCAAATCGACCAATTCGCCGATGCCGATATCGGCTTCATTGCCGACCGACACCAGCTTGCAAAAGCCGAGCCCGCGCGCCGCGCCGCGCGACATCAGGGTGCCCAGCATGGTGCCGCTTTGCGAGACCACGCTGGTCGTGCCGATCGGCGGCAGTTCGCCTTCCAGCACCGCGTTGACCGTGATCGCCACCTTGCCCGGGATATCGACCACGCCCATGCTGTTGGGGCCGAGCACTCGTACCCCCAGGGCACGGGCACGTTCGACCAGACGGGCTTGGCGGGCGGCACCGGCGGCGCCGGTTTCGGCGAAGCCGTCGCTGAAGATCGAAACCACCGGCACGCCGCAGGCGCCGCAGTCCTCGACGGCTTGCAGGGCGGCGTCGCCGGGCGCCATCACGAACACCTGCTCGATGCCGCCGCCGAGCGCGGCATGCGCGGCGGACAGGCTTGGGTAGGCATGCTCGCCGAGGATTTCGTCCCGCGTCGGGTTGATCGGCAGCACCTCGCCGGTGTAACCGTGCTTGCGCAAGAAGCGCTGCGGCCGGGCGGTGTTCTTGGTGGCGTCGCCGGAGGCGCCGATCAGGGCGATGCGGCGCGGGGCGAACAGGAGCCGGGCAAGATCAACCCTCATGCTGCCCTGCGGCACAAGTCATCCAGCGATGGTTCCTTCTCCAGCCCCCACAGGGTTGCCAGCAGCGCAGCCGCTGGTGCATCGCCCAGCACCGGGGCCACCAGTTCGGCAAACTTGTCGTCAAGTTCGGCGTCGGTGAGGGGGGCATCAGGGTCGCCCTTGCGCGTCGGCTGCAGGCGTTGCACGCTCCTGCCATCGTAGGTATCGATGGTGACGCGGGCGGCACGCTGCTTCGGAAACGCCGCGTCAAGCTCGGGGTCGAGTGTCAGTTCGGTCTTGACCATCAGTTCACGGGTGGCCGGATGGGCAATCCGCGCCGGCTCGAACGCGGCGAGTCGCACATTGCCGTGGGTCAGCGCCGTGGCCACCGAATATTTGACCGAGAAGCGCGCCTCGGCCGGGGTGTGCGGATTGTCGTAACCGGCCACTTCCAGCGTGGCGCGATAGGCGCCGATGCGAATCCGCTTGATGTCACGCGCACTGATGCCCATCTCGTGCTTCAGGCCCAGCGCGCCATCAATCGCGGCGAACGAGTGGCCGCAGCAGGCATGGTTCTTGAAAGTCATGCGCGTGATGTGGAAGTCCTGTCCGAGCGTCGCAAGGGTGGTGTTCCAGTCCGGCCCGTGATTGCCGTGCGACAGCGCGTTGCCGTAGCCGGCATCGCCTTCGAGCACATCGAGCGAGCCGGTCACGCCCTCGGCGGCGGCCAGCGCGGCCAGCACACCGGCCTCGGCGGCGCGGCCGGCGTGCAAGGGTTTGGACTGCGAATCCATCCGGAAAGCCTGTTGCAAGGCCGCCGAAAACGTGGCGACCGTGGCCAGCGCATGGGCGAAGCGCGGCGCATCGAGTTGCAGCAATTCGGCGGCGGCGGCGGCGGCGCCGAAGCAGCCGATGGTGCCGGTGTTGTGGAAGTACTTGTAGTGATTGCGGCCCATGGCGGCGCCGATGCGGGTGGAGATCTCGTACCCGACGATCACCGCGCGCAACAGTGCCGCGCCGGAGGCGCCGCGCGATTGCGCCAGCGCGAGGGCGGCGGCGATGGTCGGTGCGCCGGGATGGTAGATGCCGTCGCGGTAGATATCGTCAACCTCGGCGGTGTGCGCGGCACTGCCGTTGATCAGCGCCGCCAGGCGTGCCGGTGCCGGTCGCCCGAGCGCCAGGCGGGCGGCGCCGCCGCCGAACTCGTCGGCCAGGGCCCGTTCGAGCAATGTGGCCGGCGCCAGAACCGCGCCCGGGTAGAGTGCGGCGAACCAGTCGATGACGGCGCGCTTGGCATGGTGCAACACCAGCGGGGCGACCGGCTGTGAGCGATAGCCGCAGGCGAACGCGGCATAGTGGTCAACGATGTGCATGGTTGTTCCTGAATTCGAATGGAGGTGGCGTCACGGATTCAATCCGCGCGGGCGCCCGAAGCCTTGACCAGCCGCGCCCATTTCGCTGTCTCGACGCGCATGTGTTCACCAAATTGCTCGGGGGTCGAACCGACCGGGTCGGCGCCCTGTGCAATGAAGCGTTCGCGCATTTCCGGTTGCTTGAGAACGCGCGCGATGTCGGCGGCGATTTTCGCAGCAACTTCGCGTGGCAGGCCCGCCGGGCCGACCAGACCGAACCACGAGGAGGCGTCAAAGCCCGGAAAGCCGGACTCCGCGATGGTCGGAACCTCCGGAATGCCTGCCGAGCGCTTCAGGCTGGTGACCGCGACTGCACGCAACTTGCCGGCGCGCACATGCTGGATCGCCGACGGGATGGTGGCGAACATGAAATGCACCGATTCGCCCGCCAGCACATCGTTCAACGCGACCGCGCCCTTGTAGGGAACATGGGTGATCTCGATCGACGCCTGCGCGCGCAGCAGTTCGCCGGCCAGATGCGAGGTGGTGCCGCTGCCGGTCGAGCCGTAGAAATACTTGCCGGGATTGCCCTTCACCAACGCCATGAACTCGCGAAAGTTGGTGGCCGCCAACGCCTTCGGGTTGAACACCAGCATGTTCGGCACGTCGGCGACAAACGAGATCGGCGCCAAGTCCTTGAGGTTGTCGAACGGCATCAGCTTGTACAGGCTGGCATTGACCGCCAGCGGCCCCACCGAGCCCATGAACAGGGTGTAGCCGTCGGGCTTGGCCTTGGCAACCATTTCACCACCGATGTTGCCGCCGGCGCCGGTGCGGTTTTCGATCACGATCGCGTGGCCCCACAGCCGGGTCAACTCCGGCGCCAGGGTCCTGGTGATGATGTCGGTGGTACCGCCGGCGGAAAAGCCGATGACGATCCGGATCTCGCGTGTTGGCCAGCCGGATTGGGCCATCACGGGGTTGGCGCAGAGCACGCAGAGAAGCAGTAAAAGACGCATCAGGGTTCCCAAATGGCCGGTGTTTCGACTGGTGCCGCTCGGGTATCCGGCGCGGGCACCGAGGCGCGTCGGCGGATGGCAATTGCGCTGAATATTCGCGCGACCGCAGGGTGATACACAGGCGCTAGTGTACGAAGGTCGCGCCTATAATCCAAGCACATGCGGTATCTGAATGTTTCGGCCTACAAGTTTGTCGAGATCGAGGCTCCGGCAGCCTTGCGCGACGGATTGCGCGAGCGTTGTCTGGCTGCCGGGCTCAAGGGCACGGTGCTGCTCGCCAATGAAGGCATCAACCTGTTCCTGGCCGGACTGCCCGCGCCCTTGCGCGAAGTGCTTGCCTGGCTTGCCCTCGATCCGCGCTTCGCCGGGCTGCCGGTCAAGGAAAGCTGGTCGGAGTCGCAGCCGTTCAACCGGATGCTGGTCAGGACCAAGAAGGAAATCATCACCATGCGCCAACCGCAGGTGCGGCCCGGCGGTCAGCGTGCGCCGGCGGTCAGCGCGCCGGACTTGAAGCGCTGGCTCGAGCAGGGCCACGACGATGCCGGCCGCGAACTGGCCCTGCTGGATACCCGCAACGGCTTCGAGATCGAAGTCGGCAGCTTCGAAGGCGCGATCGATCCGCAGATCAAGTCGTTTGGCGATTTTCCGGCGCGCGTCGCGGCGCTTGCAGACGGGCTTGCCGGCAAGACTGTGGTCACCTTCTGCACCGGCGGCATCCGTTGCGAGAAGGCGGTGCTCTACATGCAGGCGCAAGGCTTTCAAAACGTCTATCAGCTTGATGGCGGGATTCTCAAGTATTTCGAACAGGTCGGTGCGGCAGGTTATCGCGGCGACTGTTTTGTATTCGACCGCCGGGTGGCGCTCACACCCGCACTCGAGTCAGCTGGTTACGCCGAATGCTTCAACTGCCGCGCCGTGGTGTCACCAGCCGAACTCGGCTCGCCGCTGTATCAGCCCGGGGTATCGTGTCCGCAGTGCGCCGGGCAAGGCTGAAGCTCGCTCTGCGCTGACTCGCGATCGCGCCGGCACGCTTGAGATCGTTCATGGGTTCATCACCAAGCCGCTGCACGTCGAGGCTGTCAGGGATTTGCTCGCCGATTCGTTCTGAGGGTGCCGGCTGACAGGTCTGAACGACCGGCAAAGCCGTTTTTGGCGAGTTCTCCGCGCACCACCCGGCGGTTCGGCACTGCTACTGCCTGAACCCGTCGTCGAGGGTCTTGATGAACGCGACCACGGCTGCGATTTCATCGGCGTCCAGGCGCGGCTTCTGGCCGCGTTTCCGGTCGTACGGCGACTCTTCGCGGTTGACGTTGCGGGCGTAACGCGCCGGCAGGTCGTTGAATAGCTGGAGCCTGCCGTTGGAATCTTTCGGATACCACTTTTCCGGGTGGGTATCGCGTTCAACATAAAAACGCACCACCTCGCTCAGGACGGTGAACGAACCGTTGTGGAAGTAGAACGGCCGCTGCGCCGCGTTGCGCAGGGTCGGCACCTTGAAGGCGCCGCAAACACCGGACGACAAGCCCTTTGGCGTTTTTCGCGCCGGGCCGCACAGGCCAAGATCGAATGACCGCGAATCCGCATTGGCGGGTATCGCGCCGTTGCGCGGCAGGCCAAGGTTGTCGTAGGTGAAATCGGTGAACAGGTGATCAGCCGGGTTTTTCGACTTCTGCCTGAACACATGGCAGGCGATGCAGTTGCCCTTCTTCTGATCAGCGAACAGGCGCAGACCGCGCGCTTCCTCGTCGGTCAGCTTTGCCTGGCCGCGTCGCACGGCATCGTATTTGGAAGAAAACGGCGCGACTTCCGGCGAGCGCTGGAACGCGCCAAGCGCAAGCAGTGCGGTCTCGACCCACTTTGCATCGACCGGATTGGCGCCCAGACCGTAGGCGGCGCGCAACTCGTCGGCGTAGGTGGCGCTACGCAGGCGGACGGCCAGGTCGGCGTCGTCGGCGAGGTTCATCTCGTCCCTGGCAAACAGGGGGCCGCGTGCCTGCTGCTCAAGAATGTCGGCACGTCCATCCCAGAACAGGCCGCCCACGGCCTTGTTCTTGCCCTCGTCCCTCTTCAAATGGAATCCGGGCACGAAGCCGACGTAGCTCAAGGTCGGTGAATTGCGCGCTCCGAGCGCGGCCGGCGTGCTGCCGGCGGCGACGCCGGACTTCGAGCCATTGTTGCCGCTCCAGCCAAGCTTGGGATCATGGCAGCTCGCGCATGCCGTGCCCGGGGGATTGGAGAGTCGGGTATCGAAAAAAATCTTGCGCCCGGCCTGCGCTTGCGGCGAAAGCGGATCTGCCTGAGCCAGTGCGGTCGGAACTGTCTGGAGCAATCCGGCACAGGTGAGCAGGGTGACCATCGCGCGTCGGGCGCGTTCGGTGCAACTAAGGCGAGGAGGGTAAGCGGGCGAGGGCATTACAGTCGAGCGCAGACGGCCGGTTTGCGGTACGAGATGGCTTGGCAGAAGTTTGCCCAAGCCGTTACTCTAGCGTGATATCCGCGGGCCGCAACAACTACAGAATTACGAGTGATGCTCGGCAAAAACTGTCCTCGCCGGAGCCGATTTTCGCTTTCGGCGATCCAAGTCCGACCGGCTGCTAGACCGAAGCCGCAGACTGGTCTTGCTCACGGTCGCTCTCGTACAGTGTCAGCAACTCTTCGCTTGCCTCGCGGGTTGATTGCACGAGCTTGCTTTCGTCCCGATAGATCGCGTGCTGGCGTTTGAGCAGTGCCATGTCATGCTCGCGGAACCGGGCGACCGCCATCGCCGCTTCCGAGGGTGCGATGCCCAGCTGCAGCAGGGCTTGCAGTGCCATTTCCATGCTGGTGTGCCAGGTTTCACGGTAAAACCGCGTGATGCCAAGGTCCATCAGGCGATGAGCATGGGTGCGATTGCGCGCCCGCGCGATCACCGGTACGTTCGGGAAATGGTGACGCACCAGCGCTGCGCATTTCAT
>JANPGJ010000112.1:0-2802 GCA_031423955.1 Burkholderiales bacterium | reverse complement strand
CCAGTTCGACGCCGGGCAGGGCGGCAGCGGCGCGCGACACAATCGCGCGCAGGTTCGCGCCGATCGGATTCAGGTCGAGCGCGCGTTCCCCGGGAAAGTACGGGATACCAAATCCGCCACCGATATTGAGCACCTTGACGGGCGTCGGCGCCGCCGCCGCCAGCCGGATCGCCAGATCAAGAGACTTGCTTTGTGCCTCGCAAATGGAATCGACCTTGAGATTCTGCGACCCGGAGTAAATGTGGAAGCCTTCAAATGCAAGTCCAAGGCGACCGACTTCGGCCAGAACCTCAGGAACCTGTTCGGCATCGATCCCGAATTGTTTCGGCCCGCCCCCCATCTTCATCCCGGAGAGCTTCAGTTCGAAGTCGGGATTGACCCGCAAGGCGACGCGCGCAGGGAGGCCGAGTTGGCCCGACACCTGCGCCAGTGCGCGGACCTCGTTGGGCGACTCGACGTTGAGCAGAACGCCGGCGGCGACTGCCTGCATCAGCTCCTCCTGGCGTTTGCCGGGGCCCGCGAAACTCATCTCCCGTGGATCCATGCCGCTGTCGAGCGCGACATTCAATTCATTGCCGGACGCAACATCGAGGCCGTCGACCAGTCTTGCCATATGGCAGACCAGGGCCGGCATCGGGTTGGCCTTCATCGCATAGTGGATTTTCACTTCGGACGGCAGTGCGGCTCGAAGCTCGGCCACGCGAATGTCGAGAAGCCGGCGGTCGTAGGCGTAAAAGGGCGTTCGCCCGACCCGCGCGGCCAGGCGGGTCAGCGACAGGCCGCCAACCTGCAGGCAATCATCGATCACCGGGAAATGCTGCATCGGGGCATGGGTTAATGCGCTCGCCATTTCAGCCTCCGAACATGTCGGCGAACTCGCCGGCCAGGACCTTGCGATCGATTTTGCCGTTCGGATTGCGCGGCAGCGAACCACTGCGAATATCGACTTTCGCCGGGATCATGTAGGCGGGTAAATGCTCCCGGCAGGCGGCGAGCAGGGCGGCCGAGGTTAGCGCTTCTCCCGATTTGGGTGTTGCGACCACTACGATGGCTTGCCCCAGCACTGGATGCTTGATGCCGAATGCGGCGACTTCGCCGACCAGTTGCGTGCCATACAGCACTTCCTCGATTTCCGTGGGGCTGACACGATAGCCGGAGGTCTTGATCATTTCATCGCGCCGACCAACGAAATAGAGATAGCCCTCGTCGTCGATCCGCACATTGTCGCCGGAAAAAACCGCCAGTTCTGTCAGCACCAGGCCACTTGCACGACCGCCGGCGCCGGCAGGCAACGGCTTGTAGCGCTCGGCCGTTTTTTCCGGATCGTTCCAGTAACCCATGCCAACCAGCGCGCCGCGGTGCACCAGTTCGCCGGTTTCGCCAGGCGCGCATTCACTGCCGTCTTCCCGCAGCACGAGGATTTCGGCATTCGGAATCGCCTTGCCGATCGAGTCCGGACGCCGGTCAACCTCCGACGGCGGCAGAAATGTGGATCGAAAAGCTTCGGTCAGGCCGTACATCAGGAACGGCTTGCTCTGCGGCAGCCGCTCACGCAACGCGGCAAGTGTTTCGCGCGGCATGTGGCCGCCGGTGTTGGCGAAATAACGCAAATGCGCCTGCGTTTCAGCCGGCCAATCCAGTTGCGACAACTGGATATAGAGGGGCGGCACCGCGGTCAGCCCGGTCACCCGTTCGCGCTTGATCGCATTGATCACATCGCGCGGTAGCAGGTAATTGAGCAGCACCACGCTTGCACCACTGTGAAAGGCGGTGGTCAGTTGGCTGAATCCGGCATCGAAGGAAAGCGGCAGGGCGGCCAGCAGGATGTCGCGCGGATTGTTTTCGAGGTCTGAGGCGACGCTCTTCGCGCCTGCTACCATGTTGCGATGAGACAGCACCACGCCCTTGGGTTTGCCGGTGCTTCCCGAGGTGTAAAGAATGGCGGCCATGTCGGTGTCGATGACCCGGTGACCGGGCCGCCGAGGCAGATCGAGCGCCGCCTGCCAGGTGCAAACCTTGTACGGGGTAACGGCTTCCGGTGCGGTGTCCACGCCGACCAGAACGACATCGCGCAGATCCGGACATTGCGCCAGGGTGGTGGCGAGCAATGTGTAGCGTTCCGGCGAGGTGACCAGCATGCGAATGTTGCAATCGCGCAGTATGTACCCTACCTGCTCCGCCTTCAGCAGGGGATTTAGCGGGACGAACACGCCGCCCGCGGCAGTCGTGCCGTAGCTCGCGACCACTGTTTCGAAGCGCTTTTCGAGATAGATCCCGACTCGCTCGGACCGCATGAGGCCGAGCGACAGGATGCCGCTTGCAAACCTCTCGACTTGCCCGGAAAGCTCGCCGTAATTCAGCCGCTGGTTGCCGTAGACAAGTGCGGCGCCACCGGCGTTACGCTTGGCGGAAGCCGTGATCAGCTCATGCAAAAGTATGGTGGAATCCATGGTCATCGTGTTTTGTCGAACCGTTCCATTTTTCTTCGAAAACCATTGCCGCAGGGAGCGCGGGGCAATGCACTGACAGCTATTCGATGAGTCTTGCCCGCATGCATCACGCGATCTCCACTTGTCGCGTTGCTCTGGCCGGCCTCATACCCTTGAGCAGCCTGGCGCCGAAATGTCGCGCAGCGGCGAGGACGCCGAGCGGACGCCGCTTGTTGAAGGCGATGATTCCAAGCCGTTCACGCCGATGGCTCATCCAGTCCTTTTTATACGCATCGTCGCCTGACAAATAGTCGATGATGCCAACCTTGTCTTTATCGATGGTGTGTCGCATGAGTTCTGCGGTCAGGACAGT
>JANPGJ010000111.1:0-36460 GCA_031423955.1 Burkholderiales bacterium | reverse complement strand
AGACCGGCGCGGTGGTCGACGCGCAGCGCAAGGCCTATGACGCCAACGCCGCCGGTGACGGCGCCCCCGAGACGGTCTTCACCTCGATCGTGGAACTGCGCGCGATGCTGAGCCGCTTCGCCGGGGTTTCAATTGCACGCGAAAACTGCGATCACCTCACCCTGCGCGGCCGCACCCTCGTGCCGCGCAAACTCTTGCTCGGCACTCTTGGCCGCTCCGTCGGCCTCGACCTGTACGCCAGCGCAACCAAGTGACCGCCCGATGATGAGCGACCCGCTCAACATCCTTCTGCTTTGCAATCGACCCGCCAGGAACGCGGACGCGTCGACCGTTACCGACCACCTGGAGGCGTTCGGCCGCTTTTCGCGCCACAAGGTCACCGTTCTGTCGTTTCTGCGCGAACTGCCGTCCGGCCTCGACCTGAACCGCTTCGATGTCGTGGTCATCCACTACACGATCGCCATCGGCTACCTGTCCGATCACTACATCAGCGCCGCGGCGAAGGCGCGCGTGCGCGCCTTTGAAGGCCTGAAAGTCGCGTTCATCCAGGACGAATACCGGGCCGTCAACATCGTCATCGAAGCACTGCGCTACATGGAGGTCGGCCTTCTCTTCACCTGCGTACCGGAAGCGGAAATCGGCAAGGTCTATGACCGCACCAAGCTGCCAGGATTGCGCGCAGTCAACAACCTGACCGGCTATGTCCCGGAAAAACTGCTGGCGCGCCAGGTACCGAAGGTTGCGGACCGCACGATCGACATCGGCTATCGGACGCGCAAGCCACCCTTCTGGCTGGGCGCGCTGTCGGTCGAAAAGTGGCGCATCGCCGATGCGGTGGGCGAACGCGCGGCAGCGGCCGGTTTGCGGACCGATATCTCCTATTTCGAGGGCGACCGCCTGTATGGCGATGCCTGGATCGACTTCGTATCGAATTGCCGCATCATGCTGGGCGTGGAAAGCGGCGCCAGCGTGTTCGATTTCGAGGGCAACCTGCAGCAACGTGTCGATGCCTATGTCGCCGCGCATCCTGCGGCAGGCTTCGAGGAAGTGCAGGAAAAATTCCTGCGCCCCTACGAAGGCCTGATCCGCCTGAACCAGATCTCGCCGCGCTGCTTCGAAGCCGCCGCGCTGCGCACGCCGATGGTGCTGTTCGAAGGCGACTATTCCGGCGTGCTGGTCGCCGGCCGCCACTATCTTGCGCTATGCAAGGATTATTCGAACCTCGACCTGATCCTCGAAGCCACGCGCGACCTTGAACGACTGCAGTCCATGGCCGATTGCGCCTACAACGAAGTGGCCTGCAATCCGGCGTGGAGCTATCGCAGTTTTGTCGAATCGTTTGATGCGGAAGTCGAGCGCGAGCATGCCGTTCGCGCTCGGCCGCCAATCCGCCGCGCCTACTCGCGCTCCGGACTGGCCTTCGCCCTGGCGCGCAGTCCGGCCTGGGTATTGCATCGCGCGCTGTCCAACACCGCCCAGCGGATATTGCTTGGCACCGGCCTGCGCAAGCTGATATTCGGCATCTGGGGTCGTGTGCCATTGTCCGGCCGGCTCATCATGCGGCCATTCCTCCGGTTGATCGGCCGCTGACATTCATGAAAATCGTCACCATCGTCGGAGCACGCCCGCAATTCGTCAAGGCGGCCGTGGTATCGCGCGCCTTTGCCGCGCACGCCGGCGCAACTGAAATCATCGTGCATACAGGACAGCATTTCGACGCCGCCATGTCGGACATCTTCTTCGACGAGATGGGTATCCCCGCACCGGCGCACCATCTGGGCATTGGCGGCATGTCGCATGGTGCAATGACCGGTCGAATGCTTGAGGCGCTGGAGCCGGTGCTGGCGGCAGAGAAACCCGACTGGGTACTGGTCTATGGCGATACGAATTCGACCCTGGCCGGTGCGCTGGCCGCGGCCAAGTTGCACCTCCCGGTGGCCCATGTCGAAGCCGGACTGCGCTCGTTCAACCGCCGCATGCCCGAAGAGGTCAATCGCGTCCTGACCGATCACGCGGCAACCCTGCTGTTCGCGCCGACCGATACGGCGGTCGACAACCTGCGATGCGAAGGCATCGCCGGCAAGGCCGTCGTCAAGAGCGGCGATGTGATGTATGACGCGGCGCTGCAGTACGCGCGCGTCGCCGATGCGAAGAGTGACATCCTCGATCGTCTGGCGCTTGGCCGGGGCGAGTACATGTTATCGACGATTCATCGCGCGGAAAACACCGACGCGCCGGAGCGCCTGGCCGCCATCATCGACGCGCTGCTGGAGGTCGCAAGGGAAGTCGCGGTGGTCCTGCCGCTGCACCCGCGCACACGCGGCGCGCTCGAGAAGCTTGGGCGCCTTGGCGCCGCACAAGCCCGCCTGAAGTTGATCGAACCGGTCGGCTACCTGGACATGGTGATGCTTGAGCGAAACGCTGCGCTCATCGCAACCGATTCAGGCGGTGTCCAGAAAGAGGCCTACTTCTACGGGGTTCCCTGCGTAACCCTGCGCGACGAGACCGAATGGACCGAATTGGTCGCCTGCGGCGCCAACCGGTTGGCGCCTCCACTGGCAAGCGGCCCGGTGCTCAGCGCGCTGCGCCAGACGCTGCACGCCGAACGTTCACCCTTTCCACCAGGTCTCTATGGTGACGGCAACGCCGGCGGATTGATCGCCAACGCGCTATCAACGTGAAACCCCGCATCTGTCTGGTGGTGTCGAGCCCTTTCACGCTCAATGCCTTCCTGGGCAGGCATCTCGAAGCGCTGGGCCGCGAGTATCGGGTCACCGTGATCGCCAACCTTGAAGACGAGTCCATCGCGCCGCAAGTTCCGGCAGGCTGCGATCTGCGATCAGTCCGGATCAAGCGGGAGGTATCCATCGTTCACGATCTGGCGGCTTTGTGGCACCTGTGGCGCCTGTTCCTGCGCGCGGATTTCGCGAGCGTGCACAGTGTTTCGCCGAAGGCCGGACTGCTGGCCATGCTGGCGGCCAGGGCGGCGGCTGTGCCTTTGCGCCTGCACACCTTTACCGGGCAGGTATGGGCCACCCGCGACGGTTTCATGCGAATGTTCCTGAAAGCCCTTGATCGCGTGCTTGCGGCTTGCGCCACCCGGGTGTTTTCCGACAGTCAATCGCAGTGTGACTTTCTGGTGTCGCAAGGCGTAGTCGGCGCCGACAAGATCGCGGTACTGGGTGCCGGCTCGATCAGCGGTGTCGACACCACACGCTTTCGTCCCGACCCGGCGGCGCGCACGCGGGTCCGCGCCGAACTTGGTATCGATGCGCAATCGCCGTTGCTCCTCTATGTAGGCCGCATGAAGCGCGAAAAAGGCATCGCGGAGTTGCTCCAGGCGTTCCATCGCCTGCGCACGACCATGCCGGCTGCGCATCTTCTGATGGTCGGCCCGGACGAGGACCGACTGTTCACGCAACCAGGTGCGACCGGCGGTGCAAATGTCCACCTCGTCGGTTACACCACCGAAGTCGAACACTACATGGCTGCCGCAACCCTGTTGTGCCTGCCCAGTCATCGCGAGGGCTTCGGCTCGGTGATCATCGAGGCCGCGGCCTGCGGCGTGCCGGCGGTGGCATCGCGGATCTATGGCCTGACCGATGCCATCATCGACGGCGAGACCGGGGTGTTGCACACCGCCGGCGACAGTGCATCGCTGCATGATGCAATATTCCGGTTGCTGTCGCGTCCGCAGGAACTCTTGCGGATGGCGCACGCGGCAAGGGAACGGGCACTGCGCGATTTCGATGTCAAGGCGATCACCGGTGCATGGGTCGACTACTACCGGCGCCACGTGGTCGGCATCGCCTCGGTGGCAGCATGATCGCGCTGATTGCACTGATTTCGTTTTGCGTATGCCTGGCTCTGGTCGGGTTGGTCCTGCGCAGCCGGCGGCAATGGGCGGTCGATGTCCCGAACGAACGCTCATTGCATACCGATCCGACCCCGCGTATCGGCGGCATCCCGCTGATGGCCGGGATTGTCGCGAGTGCCGGCCTGGCGGAGTTTGTTCTCGGCTTCGACCGGGTGCCGCTGGCGGCGATCGCGCTTGCCACCATGCTGTGCGGCATCTCGCTGGCGGACGACCGCGGCGGATTGCCGATCTCGCTTCGCCTGGGCACGCACCTGCTGACCGCCGGCGTCTTCGCAGCCTACCTTACCAACAACCTTGCGCCCTGGTGGTGGATGCTGACGGCCATGCTGGCGGTGGCCGCCATGACCAATTTCTTCAACTTCATGGACGGCGCCAATGGACTGGCCGGCGGCATGGCCGCGATCGGCTTTTCCAGCTACGGTATGGCAGCGCTTGGGGCCGCACCCGGTTTGGCGGCGGTCTGTTTCGGCATCGCGGCGGCCGCCGCCGGATTCCTGGTGTACAACCTGGGGGGCAGGATCTTCATGGGGGACGGTGGCTCGATCCCGCTGGGCTTTCTTGCAGCCGCCCTCGGCATCGAGGGCTGGACGCGCTCCTTGTGGGCCCCATGGTTTCCGCTGATGGTGTTCGCGCCCTTTTTAGCCGACACTATCGCGACCCTGGCCGGGCGGATCATGCGCCGCGAGCGCTTCTGGGAAGCCCATCGCGAGCACTATTACCAGCGCCTTGTACGATCGGGCTGGAGCCATGCCGAACTTGCCTGTGCCGAGTACATGCTGATGGCCACCTGCGCCGGGCTGGCGCTGGGTGCCCGTGACGGCTCTGCTGTCAGCCCGTACATGGCCTTCGGACTCATCGTGGTGTTGCTTTTCGCTGCCGGCCTGTTCGTCAATCGCAAGTGGCGACTGTTCAAGGTGTCCCGGAGCGCGTCGCAATGAAGCAACTCAAGCCGGTGTTCGGGATCAATCCGCTTTCCCTGCTCGCCTTCACGCATGACCTGCTGGCGGCCGGCACCGCCTGGCTGCTGGCCTACTGGCTGCGGCTCAATCTCTCGATACCGGCCGAATATCACGCCGGCATGTTCAAGGCCATGCTGGTGTGCATCCCGATCCAGGCCTACGCCTACCAGACCTTCGGCCTGTACCGCGGGGTCTGGCGCTATGCGTCGCTGCCCGACTTGCGACGCATTGTGTTCGCGGTCGCCACCGGGGCGCTGGCCGGCCCGTTCGCCCTGATGATGCTGGGGCTGAACGTCGGCATTCCGCGCTCGGTCTTCCTGCTTGAACCGATCCTGCTGTTGCTCATCATGGGCGGCAATCGTGTGGCCTACCGTTCCTGGAAGGAGTATCGCCTGTTCGGCGCCAACCGCAGCCAGGGCGCGCCGGTGCTGATCATCGGCACCGGTGACGCCGCGATCACGCTGGTCAAGGAACTGATCCGCTCCGCCGACTGGCGTGTGGTGGGCCTGATCGACGACGATCCGCGCCTTTCCGGCCGCGTGCTGCACAGTGCGCGGGTCGTCGGCGGCCTCGACAGCCTGGTCGACAGCGCCAGCCAACTGGGCGCCACCCATGTGATCATCGCCCTGCCGCAGGCTACCCACCGCGAACGGCGCCACATTGTCGACTTGTGCCGCGAGGCGAACCTGCAGGTCTTGACGATCCCGTCATTCGACGACCTGATGAGCGGCAAGGTGCAGGTCACCGCGATCCGCCAGGTTGAACTTGACGATCTGCTGGGGCGCGATCCGGTGGTGCTCGATAGCGAGGGGCTCAAGGGACTGCTGTCGAACCAGACCGTGATGATCACCGGCGCCGGCGGCTCGATCGGCGCCGAACTGGTGCGCCAGATCGTGCGCTTTTCGCCGGCCCTGCTGGTGTTGGTCGAGAACGGCGAGTTCGCACTCTACAACATCGAACAGGAGCTTGGTCGCATCGCTCCCGGCCAGGCATTCACCTGCGTGATTGGCGACGTACGCGACGCCGCGCGCATGCAACGGGTTCTCATGCAGTACCGGCCCTCGGTCCTGTTCCATGCCGCAGCCTACAAGCATGTGCCGATGATGGAGAATGAAAATGCCGGCCAGGCGCTGGCCAACAATGTGGGCGGCACCGCCACCCTGGGCGCGGCGGCGATCGCCGCCGGGGTCGCCAAGTTCGTGCTGATCTCGACCGACAAGGCGGTCAATCCGACCAATGTGATGGGCGCTTCCAAACGCCTGGCCGAACTGGTCTGCCAGAGTCTTGACGCACCGACCGCCACGCGCTTCGTGATGGTCCGCTTCGGCAATGTGCTTGGCTCGACCGGCAGCGTGATTCCGAAATTCAAGGAGCAGATCGCCGCCGGCGGACCGATCACCGTCACCCATCCGGACATCGTGCGCTATTTCATGTCGATCCCGGAAGCCGCGCAACTGGTGTTGCAGGCCGGCACCATGGGTCGTGGCGGTGAAATCTTCGTGCTTGACATGGGCGAGCCGGTCAAGATCACCGATCTTGCGCGCGACATGATTCGCCTGTCCGGATTCACCGTCGAAGATATACGCATCGAATTCACCGGCTTGCGCCCGGGCGAAAAGCTGTTCGAGGAGTTGCTGGCCGATTCCGAGTCGACCCGGCCGACGCCGCACGCCAAACTGCGCATCGCCAAGCCAAGCGAGGTGCCGGGCGCGGCTTGGCGCAATGAGTTGCTGGCCTGGCTTGACAATCCCGGCGATGAAGTCGCGGCGATCAAGGCTGAACTTCAGCGTCGCCTGCCTGAGTATCAGCCCGAGAAGGCAAAGCAGACCGGCTGATCGGCCTGGCTGCCTTGTGCCGCCGTGTCAGCCGAGCACGCGGTTACAGGCGGCGGCCACGTCCGCCACGGCGATCGACGCCACATCACCCGAGCCTGCCTGGACCACTTCGTGGCACACACCCCAGGGCCGCCAGCGCTGCGCCGGCGAATCACCGAACAGGGCAACCACCGGTACGCCGACGCCGGCCGCGACGTGCATCGCGCCGCCATCGGCGCAGACCATCAGCCTGCATGCCGCCAACGCGCCGCCCAGGCTCGCCAGGGAATCGGTGGGCCACGGCAGGTAGTCCGCGCCGGGATCCAGAAAGCCGCGAATCGCCAGTGCCTTCTCGTCATCCCCCGGATGGCGCGGATCGTCAGCCGGCCCGGGCGCCCACAGCAGCAGCAGGAACAGATCATCGCGCGCCATCAGCGTGCGCATCAGGGAAGCAAACGATTCGGCCGGCCAGCGCTGGCGCGGGCGGCGGGCACTGATGTGAACCGCGACCAGGCGGCGCCCTTGGGCACGCGTCGGCAGCGCATGCCGCAGGTGCGCCAATTCACCCGCGTCGGCCGCCAGGCAGCAGGGTCCGGGCGCCCCGTCGATGCCCAGCGGCGCAGCCAGCCGGAACACATCCCTAGCCTCGTGCAGGCCGGCACCGTCGCCATACGCCACCGGCATGTTCACCCCTAGCGGCAGGCCGTCCAGGACGAAACCGAGGGTCGCTCGCGGTCTGATCCAACCGGCCAGACGCGCCGCCTGCCGCTGCACGCCCGGCCCGGCGAGAACGGCAAGGTCGATGCGCATGGCGCGCAAGCGCAGCAGTAATCGCGCAGTTGCCGCATATACCGCGATGCGGCCGCGATCCGGCTGATGCTTCGCCTTGTCATAGGCGAATACCTGATCGAGATCCGGGTGCCCGGCCAGCACTGGCGTGTTGTAGCTATTGCCAAGTACGCCGATCCATGCTTCGGGGAACCGCATTCGAACGGCATGGATCAGCGGCGTGGTGAGCACCAGGTCGCCGATGTTGTCACGCCGGATCAGCAGTATGCGGCGCGGTTCCGACCGCGAAATCAAGGGCGTACCAGACATCGCATACGCGGATATGGACCGCGGGTCGGCACGTGATGCGTCTGCGGCAGCCGCATCGTCACAAGCGCGTCAGGTCGCGGCATGACGCGAGCGCAAGTCGACCTTCGCCGCTTGTTCAACAGTGACGCGCGCGTTGACCGCCAGCGCCAACGCCAGCATGGCCAGCATCGCATGCTCATGATGCAAGGTGGTATTGGCGAAGCCGATCACCAGCGTCACAAGCCATGCCGAACCACAGGCGAACCATAGCGCCGATGACGCGTGTGGCCCACCGGCTCGCGGCCGATTGCGGAGCAGCCACCAGCCCCAGGCTCCCAGCAGGACAAGCACGCCAGCCAGGCCCGCCAATCCGCGCTCGACCAAGGTATTCACATACAAACTATGTCCGTGCGGCGAACCGGCGTATTCACCGGCAACATAAACACGCCCCTGTGCGGCAACCCAGGATTTCAGCGTGTCTTCCTTGAAATGGCCATAGTTTTCCATTCCGAGGCCGAACACCGGGTACTCACGCCAGCCGGCAAGCCCGCGATTCCAGATCAAGTCCCGCTGTGCCAGTGAATAGTTCCGCGCGCCCCATTCAATCTGCCGATCGAGTGCGCTGGTGCCGCCGACGACGGCGGCCACCACGACGACTGCACCGAGCGCCAACCACACCCGGCGTCCAATGCCGGCAACATACGCGCCCACCACGGAAGCGGCGGCCAGCAGCAGCAAGCCGGTGGCGCCGGCGGCGCGGCTGCCGCCGAGGAAAAGGCCGGTCAGCAACACCACGATCGCCAGGCCCAGCAGCACCCGCAACGGTGGCCGCAGTTCGCGCCACATGGCGGCCAGCAACCCGGCGGCGATGCCCAGGCAAATCGTCATGTAGATCGCGCTGTGATTCACATGACCTACCGATACCAGCTCGAGCGCGCTGCGTTTGCCGAGCCACTTCCAGTTCCAGACCGCCTCGAATTCGGCCAGCACGCAGGAGAGAACCAGCATGGCCAGCACCTGCAGCTTGTGCGCGTCGGCGTATCCGCCGCGTCGCACACAGAAGAACAGCAAGCCGTAGCGCAGGATGTCGTTCACCGCCAGCCATTCGTTGCCGTCGCCGCGGTGAATGCCGCCGAACTGCGCCGACAGGTAACCGGATACCAGCAAGCCTGCCACCAACCCATCCCACAGGTCGGGCCGGCCGCCGAAGTCGCGCGCGGCAACCCGGTTGACCACCCAGGTGATCAGATACGCGAGCCACAGCAGATTCTTCGGTGCCTCGCGCAAAGGCAGCACGAAAGCCAGCGCCAGAAGCAGCGCGAATTCGACCGGAAAACGCCAGTCGCGCCAGGAAGACAGAGTCATTTGAGGGGACGCCAATGAATGCTCGGGTATTATACGAGGCGCTCTTTTTCGGACCTCTTGCGGCCCCGCCTTTCGCGACCGCCGGCCCCGACTGCCGCGATCGGCGCGTACTTTTTCGCGAACCTGGACTCTGACGCCGTGCCCCGCCGCATCCTATTTGCCATCCGCAGCAAGCTGGGCGATACGCTGATCAGTTACCAGTGCGCGCGGGCCTATGCCGACGCGTTTCCGGACTCGCAGGTGACCTTGCTGACCAGGCGAGCCTACGCCTCGCTTTTGCGCGGCGAAACCGGCCTGCGGGTGATCGGCTTCGATAGCCGCATCGAAATGGCCTGCAAGCTGCTGTGGCTGCGCCTGTGGGCTCCGGCTTTCGATATCCTGGCTGTACTTTGGGGCTCGGGCTCGCCGATCCGCCTGATCGGACAAATGGTCAAGGCGCGCCGCAAGATCGCATGGAGCCGGAAATTCGCGCCCGATATCTTCGAAGCCGGTGATCTGCCGCCGGATCCGCTGTTGATTGAACCGGCGATGAGCGTGATTCGTGTGTTCGAGCCGCGTTTCACCACCCCGCGTTCCCTCTCGATCCCGAGCCTGGCGGCGCGCTACCGCGCGCGCATCGGCAACACGGCGATCGGCATCGCGCCGATCGCCGACGAAGCGCGGCGCAATTTCGACTGCGCCAGTCTGTTGCTGCTGATCGCCGAAGCACGCCGCCTGCATGGCGCTGCGCCCATTCGCATTTTCGTCAATCCCGGCAACGCCGGCTCCGAGGCGCTGATCGCGATGTCCTTGCCGGCCGGCTGCGAATTGCGGCCGTTCCGCGACCTCGAGGCCCTGGTCGGCGAATACATGGCGCTCGCCGCCTGGGTCGGCACCGACACCGGTCTTTATCATCTGGCGGCCGCGATCGGCATTCCGGCGACCGTATTCTTCGGCCCGACGCAACCGCACAAGATCGTGATGCCGGCGCAAACAAAGACCATCGCCATCCGGCTCGATGTTCTCGGCGACACCCACTGCGAAGTGAAAACCTGCGTCCGTCCGCTATGCCTGCATGCCGCGGTGGCCAGCTGGAGCCATGCAAGCCCGGCGACAGGTCTCGACGAGACGCCGGCAGCATGCCCGTTGCGCGGATTTCCGGCCGGCGCCCTTGGCACGATCCGCGAGATCAACCCGGCATGAAGATCCTGATCCTGAAACGCGACAAGATCGGCGACATGCTGCTGGTCACGCCGATGCTCGAGCATTTGCGCAACAGCCTGCCGCAGGCGCAGATCCACATGCTTGCCAACGACTACAACGCCTGGGTACTCGACGGCAACAGCGACATCGACCGTTGCTGGATCTATCCACGCGTGCGCCACGGCGCGAGCGTGCGGCCGCTGGCGCTGTTCGAACAGCTGTTGCAGTTGCGCAAGCTCAGGCGCGAAAACTTCGATGTCGCCATCGCCGCCGGCGGTGTGGTCAGTCCGCGCGCGGTCAGCCGCATTCTGAAGCTCGGCGCACACCGCACCATCGCCTATGCGGGCGCCGGCCCGGATGCCGGCAACCCAGTGTTCCGCCAGCTGTCCGACCCGCTGCCATACGATCGCGGCCTGCATGAAGTCGAATCCAACCTGCGGCTGCTGACCCCCTTGGGAGTGGCGATGCCGGAAGCGCCGCTCTATCCGCGCTACCGGCCCGGGCCCGCATGGCTTGAGTCAGGCGACGCATGGCTCGCCGCACACGGTCTGCAGCCAGGCAAATTCATCGTCATCGGGCTCAACGCACGACGCCCGAAGCGCAAGCCGGACAGCGGGCAAATCCTGCGCTGGGCGCGCCATTTCAAGGAAGCGCTGGGACAGGACAGCGTACTGATCTGGCAGCCCGGCCCGGCCAGTGACCGGGTTTATCCGGGCGACGACGAAATCGTCGGGCCGTTGATGGCGCAGTTGCCGCCGTATGTGAAGCCGTTCGCCAACCCGCGCGATGTGCGCGGGGCGCTGGGCGTGATCTGGCAGGCCGCCACCTCGATCTTTCCGGACGGCGGCATCGCGCATCTGGCCTCGGTGTCGCCCGGCGGCGCGCTCGCACTGTTCGCCGAAACCGATATCTCGCCGCATCCGGACAACTGGCGCCCCTACGCGCGCCGCGCCGCCTACCTGGAAGCACGCAAGACGGTCGCAGAACTGACCGATCGGCAAGTCTTCGAGCGCGTCGACTGGCTGCTGGCGCAACCATTGCAGGTATAGGAAATGGCAACCTATGCAATCGGCGATGTTCAGGGCTGTCACGACGAACTGGTTCTGCTGCTCGACAAGATCGGTTTTGACCGCAAGCAGGACCGCCTGTGGTTCACCGGCGACCTGGTCAATCGCGGGCCGAAATCGGCGCAGACCCTGCGCCTGATCAAGTCGCTTGGCGATGCCGCAATTGTGGTGCTCGGCAACCACGACCTGTTCCTGCTCTCGCTCGATGCCGGCCACGGCAAACTGCATGCGGGCGACACCATGCAGGAAGTCCTGGCGGCGCCCGACCGTCGCGAATTGCTGGACTGGCTTGCGCGCTGCAGGATGGCGCATTTCGAGCACGGCGCGCTGCTGGTGCATGCCGGCGTGCTGCCGGCCTGGGATGTCGCAAGAATCATGGCCCTGGCTGCCGAGGTGGAAATCGCGATCCGCGACGACGACGGCCTGTTCGCCGCCATGCGCGGCAATCAACCCGATACCTGGGATGAGCGTCTCGCGGGCCATGATCGACTGCGGGTGATCATCAACGCGCTCGCCCGCATGCGCTTCATCACACCCGGCGGCCGCATGGAATTCACCACCAAGACCGATCTGCCGCCTGCGGGATACCTCGCCTGGGACCAGGTGATGCCGCGTGCCACCGCGGGCGTTCACCTGATCTTCGGTCACTGGGCCTCGCGCGGCCTGGTCCTGACCGACAATATCAGCGGGCTCGACAGCGGCTGCGTCTGGGGCCGGCAACTGACCGCCATGCGCCTTGCGGATCGGGCATTGTTCCAGGTCCACTGCCTGGCCGGGCCGCGGGGCTATAGCGATGTGCCCCCCTGATTCAGGTTCGATCAACGGCGCGTGCCGGCAACCAGATTGCCTGAAACGATCAGTCGGCGCTACAACGCCAATTCGGCGACCAGTCGCTCGACACAGGCGGCGGCGTCCATGTGCTGGGTGTCAAGGCGGATTTCCGGGTTCCCGGGTACTTCGTAGGGACTGTCGATACCGGTGAAATTGGCCAACTCGCCGCGCCGTGCTTTCGCGTACAGGCCTTTCGGGTCGCGTCTCTCGCATTCGGCGAGCGGCGCGTCAATGTGGATTTCGGCAAACTCGCCCGCAGCGAACAGGCCGCGCGCGAACGCCCGTTCGGACCGGAACGGCGCAATGAACGAAACAATCACCACAAGTCCGGCTTCGACCATCAGCCTGGCCACCTCGGCAACACGGCGAATGTTCTCCACCCTGGCCGCTTCGGTAAAGCCCAAGTCGCGGTTCAGGCCGTGGCGCACATTGTCGCCGTCGAGCACGAAGGTATGCCGCCCCAATGCATGCAGGCGCGCCTCCAGCAGGCTGGCGATGGTCGATTTGCCGGCGCCGGACAGCCCGGTCAGCCACAGGCAGCGCGGCCGCTGCAACTTCAGCGCGGCGCGCGCCTCCTGGTTGACCGCGAGTGCCTGCCAGTGAATATTCGCCGCGCGCCGCAAGGCGAATTCAATCATGCCGGCGCCCACTGTTTGGTTGCTGATCCGGTCGATCAGGATGAAGGCGCCGAGACGCCGGCTGTCGGCATATCGCGCATAGGGAATCGGCCGATCGGTACTGATGTTGACCAGCGCAATGCCGTTCCGGGCGACCTCGCGCGCCGCCAGGTGTGCTCCGGTATTGACGTCGACCAGATGCTTGATCGCAGTCACCGAAACGCCTGCGGTGAGGGTATGAATCTTCAGGAAATAAGTGCGCCCGGGAAGTAGTGGATGTTCCGCCATCCAGATCACGCGGGCCTCGAACTGATCGGCGGTTTCGACCGGATGTGCGGCCGCCGCGACCACGTCGCCGCGGCCAACGTCGATTTCGTCGGCCAATGTCAGGGTCACTGACTCTCCGGGACCGGCGCTTGCCGCTTCGCCACCGTCAACCACGATGGCCTTGATCGTGGTTTGCGCGCCGCTTGGCGCCACCCGGACCGTGTCTCCTGCGCGCGCAATGCCCTCTGCAACGCGGCCGCAAAAACCACGAAACTCCGGATTCGGCCGAATGACCAGTTGAACCGGCATGCGAAATCCTGCCCCCGCTGCAGGCTCCTCGATCCGTACCTCCTCCAGATGGCGCAGCAGGCTGGGCCCGGAATACCAACCTGACCGCGCACCCGGTTGCGTCAGGTTGTCGCCGTCCTTCGCGCTCAATGGGATCGCCTGCACCGCAGAAAATCCGAGTTCGCCGGAGAATTCCGCGTAGCGGTCGACGATGGCATCGAACACGCTGCGCTCCCAGTGCACCAGGTCCATCTTGTTCACCGCCAGCACCACCTGCCGGACGCCAAGCATGGCGATGATCCGGCTGTGGCGACGGGTCTGGTTCAACAGGCCGCGCGACGCATCGACCAGCAGAATCGCGAGTTCAGCGGTCGAGGCGCCGGTCACCATGTTGCGCGTGTACTCCTCGTGACCCGGGGTGTCGGCGACGATGAAGCGACGTGCCGGGGTCGCAAAATACCGGTAGGCGACATCAATGGTGATGCCCTGCTCGCGTTCGGCCTCCAAACCGTCGAGCAACAAGGCGAAATCAAGATCGCCTCCCTGCGTGCCGTGGCGCTCCGAGTCTTTTCGCAGCGTACCCAGGTGATCGTCGAATACCTGGCCAGCCTCGTAGATCAAACGTCCGACCAGCGTCGATTTGCCGTCATCAACGCTGCCACAGGTCATGAACCGCAGGGTCGGCAGCATCAGAAATAACCGTCCCGCTTCTTGCGTTCCATCGAGGCGGCGCCGTCGTGATCGATCAGTCGCCCCTGGCGCTCGGAGTTGCGCGCGGCCCGGGTTTCCGCAAGAACCTCGGCCGGCGTTGTCGCGGCGCTCGGTATCGCGGCAGTCAATGGATAGCAACCCAGGGTGCGAAAACGCACCATGCGCATTTCCACCGCTTCACCCGGAAGCAGCGGCAAGCGCTCGTCATCGCGCATGATCCACTGACCATCGCGCATGACAACCGGACGCAGGCTTGCGAAGTAAAGCGGTACCACCGGAATCGACTGCTCGGCAATCATCTGCCAAATATCACCCTCGGTCCAGTTCGAGAGCGGAAACACGCGCATCGATTGGCCTGGCCCGATGCGTGTGTTGTAGAGATTCCAGAGTTCGGGACGCTGCGCCCGCGGTTCCCAGCGCTGACCATTGCCGCGCAGGGAAAAGACTCGCTCCTTGGCACGCGACCGCTCCTCGTCACGACGGGCGCCGCCAAACGCCAGATCGAACCCGTATGTCGCGAGCGCGTCCTTGAGCGCATCGGTCTTCAGGCGCCCGGTGTGCAATTCCGAACCGTGCGTAAGGCAACTGATGCGTTCTGCCAGCGCCTGGCGATTGGTGTGGACCAGGAGTTTCAGGCCCTGCGTTTTCGCAAGCTCGTCGCGAAAAGCGATCATTTCACGGAACTTCCAGGTGGTGTCGATATGCAGTAGCGGAAACGGCAGCGGTGCCGGCCAGAACGCCTTTTGCGCCAGGCGCAGCATCACCGAGGAGTCCTTGCCGATCGAGTACAGCATCACCGGATTGGCCGCGGTCGCGACCGCCTCGCGGATGATCTCGATCGATTCCGACTCCAGTTCGCTCAGCATTCATTGCCCGCGGCATCGCCAGGTCGCTTGTCAACGACTGCCAGCGGCGGCAAGGTCAGGACAACGGACCGGTGCAGGCGATCGGCGTCTGGGAATGCGTTCAATAACGACTTCTTCATTGTGAAGAATTCTACACACCGGAGGCGGTCGGCCACTGGCCTCAGCGATCCTGCCGCGAGTGCCCGCGAATCCGTTCGCGCACCATTTGCTCGGCGGCCAGCGCCAATTCACGCCGGCTGCGGCCTTCGACCGGCATGGCCGGAAAGAAGGTCACCTCGCATACCAGCCGCTGTTCGCGCAGGACGCGGCGGATCGACTGCCAGAATGTGAGTTCACCGATGAAGGCAGGCACTTCGGAATAATTGCCGCGGGTATCCAGGTAACGCACGCAAAACGGCACGATCTCGGCGTTCGCGTCGATCGCCGACTGCAGCAGATTGGCGTGGAATTTCATCACGTCCCGGCCGTCGCTGGTGGTGCCTTCTGGAAACACCGCGATCACGTAGCCGGCATCGAAATGATCACGCAGGGTATGGTTGATGCGCCGGGTATCGGAGCGCTTGCCGCGCTCGATGAACACGGTGCCGGATTCACGCACCAGGCGGCCCAGCACCGGCCAATTTGCCAGTTCCGCTTTGGCGACGAAGCGCGCCGCGGTGACCGCTTGCACGGCGTAGATGTCCAGCCACGACACGTGGTTGCCGATATACAGGCGCTTGGGCGCATGGGGATCAAAACCGGGCGGCGCGTCGACCACGTGACGCTGTGACAGAATCTGCATCACCTTGCGCGCCCAGGCGCGCAGCAACTGGTCGCGACGGACCGGTTTGGCGCCTGGAAAGGTGAACGCCAGGGTGAGCATGCCGGCACCGATGTGGGAAACCATCCGAGCCAGGCGCCAGCAGCGGGTAAGGATCGAGGTCGACCGCGTCACTCGCGCATTATTCGGAATGCACGACGACGCCGGCGACCAGGGTTTTTTTGATCCGCCCCTTGAGTTCGTAACCGACGAATGGCGTGTTCTTGCCCTGTGACACCAGGGTACTGGCAGCCACGGTCCAGTACTGGTCCGGGGCGAAGATCGCGATGTCGGCCGGGCCGCCGGGCGCAAGGCGTCCGTACGGCATGCGAAGCGCGGAGGCGGCACCGCAGGTGATCAGGCGCAGTGCGTCCGGCAGCGCCACGCCCTCCTCGGACGCCCATTTGAGCGCCAGCGGCAGCAACAGTTCGACCGCGGTTACGCCAGGCAGGGCCTCGCCGAACGGCAAGGCCTTGTCATCCTCGTCGACTGGTGCATGATCGGAGCAAATTGCGTCGATGGTGCCATCCTTCAAGGCGGCGCGCAACGCGTCGCGGTCACGCTGTGAGCGAAACGGCGGCACTACCCGGCACTGCGCGTCGAAGAACCCGATATCCATTTCAGTGAGATGCGCGTGGTGGACCGCGATGTCGCAGCTGACGGCAAGCCCCTCGGCCTTGGCGGCGCGCATCTGATCGAGCGCGCGCGCGGTCGACAAGCGTGCCACATGCACCCGGGCCCGGGTGACGCGTGCGAGTTCGAGAATCCGCGCGAGATCGATGGTTTCGGCTTCCACCGGAATCGGCGTCAGTCCGAGACGTGCGGCGACCTGCCCCTCATGCGCCATGCCGTCACGCGCCAGCCAGGAATCCTCGGGACGCAGCACGACAACAAAGCCGTGGGTCGCGGCGTATTGCATGGCACGCAGCATCACCTGCGTGTCATTGAGTGGTGCATCGGCCTGCGAAAAAGCGACGCAGCCATGTTCGCGCAACTCGGCCATTTCCGTCAGATGCTCGCCCTTCAAGCCTTCAGTCAGCGCGCCGGCCGGAAACACCCGGGGCCCGCGCAGGTTCTTGGCGCGATAGCGGAGCATTTCGACCAGTCCCGGTTCGTCGAGCACCGGGTCGGTATCCGGTGAGCACACCAGACAGGTGATGCCGCCTGCGACCGCGGCATGCATTTCCGACGCCAGCGCATTCTTGAATTCGGCGCCAGGTTCGCGCAGGCGCGCGCACAGGTCAACAAAACCAGGGGCCACCACCAGGCCGGCGGCATCGATCGTCTGGTCCGCCACAAAGCCTGCCGGCGCCTGTCCGATGGCGGCAATCTTCTCGCCATCAATGAACAGGTCGCCGATCCGGTCCGTTCCGCTTGCCGGATCGACGATCCGGCCGCCGATGATTGCGCTTTTCATTTGGTCGCCTGCCTCAATTTCCGGCTACGATACTCATCACCGCCATGCGCACGGCGATACCGAAAGTCACTTGCGGCAGGATCACCGCCTGGCCGCCATCGGCCACCGCGGAATCGATCTCGACACCGCGGTTCATCGGCCCGGGATGCATGACGATCGCATCCGGCCGCGCCCGCGCCAGCTTTTCCGGTGTCAGGCCATAGCTCTTGAAAAACTCATGTGCCGATGGCAGCAGCGCGCCGCGCATGCGCTCGCTTTGCAGGCGCAGCATGATGACGACATCGACATCCTTGAGGCCCTCGGCCATGTCGGTGAAAACCCGCACGCCCATGCTTTCGACAAAGCTCGGCAGCAGGGTGCGCGGACCGATCACCCGCACCTCGGGCACGCCAAGCGTGGTCAGGGCATGAATGTCGGAACGCGCCACCCGCGAGTGCAGGATGTCGCCGACGATCGCCACGGTCAGGTTGGTGAATTCCTTCTTGTAGTGGCGAATCGTATACATGTCGAGCAGGCCCTGCGTCGGGTGCGCATGGCGGCCATCGCCGGCGTTGACCACATGAATGTGAGCCGCGCCGGTGCGGTTGAGATGCTGCGCGATCAGGTAGGGTGCGCCGGATGATGCATGGCGCACTACAAACATGTCGGCCTGCATTGCTGCCAGATTGTCGACGGTATCGAGCAGCGACTCACCTTTGGTGGTCGACGAGGCATTGATGTTGAGGTTGATGACGTCTGCCGACAGGCGTTTGGCGGCGATCTCGAATGTGGTTCGGGTGCGTGTCGAGTTCTCGAAAAACAGGTTGAAGACCGACTTGCCGCGCAGAAGCGGCACCTTCTTGACCTCGCGATCACCGACGCTGGCGAAGGCGTCGGCGGTCGCGAGAATGTTCTCGATAATCGCCTTGGGCAGGCCCTCGATGGAGAGCAGGTGCGTCAGTTCACCGTTGGAATTGAGCTGTGGATTACGCGTCACGTAAGATCGCCACATGAAGGAAAGGCGCGGAGCGATGGCTCCGCCGGCGGACGCTCAAGCCGCACCGGCTTTCTCGACCAGTGAGAAGGACAGACGGCCGGCGCCGTCGCGTGCCAAATTCAGGCTCTGGTTCGCCGCCAGGCTGACATGTGCGCCGACGAAGCGTGCCGCCACCGGCAACTCGCGGCCGTCGCGATCGGCCAGAACCGCAAGATCGATGCGCTTCGGACGGCCATAGTCGAACAACTCGTTCATCGCCGCACGCACCGTGCGCCCGGTGTACAGCACATCGTCGACCAAAACGATCGACGCGTCTTCGATGTCGAGCGGAATCGTCGACTTCTTGACCTGGGGATTCAAGCCTACCCGCGCAAAATCATCGCGGTAAAACGAGATATCGAGAAAGCCCAGTGGCGTGGCCAGGCCAAGCGCCACATGCAGCTTTTCTGCAATCCAGGCACCGCCGGTATGCACTCCGATCAGCACGGTCCGGGCTGTGACCGCGGACTTGAGCTGCGCAAGCAGCGCGTCACACAAGGCTTCGGCGTCGGGAATTTCGGTGGGGCTCATGTTTGCTGATCCAGCCATGCCTGCAGAATCACGGCGGCGGCGGCAGCGTCGACTGCCGCCTTGTCGCCTTGACCCGGCCGCATCGCGTCTTCGACGACAGCCGAGGTATACCGTTCGTCGACGAATTTTACCGGCAATCCGTAGCGGCCACCCAATTGTTGCCCAAAGCGGCGCGCGCGCCGAGCCAGCGGCGTCTCGCCACCGTTCTGGTCGAATGGCACACCGACCACCAGAAAATCAGGCTGCCACTCGGCGAGCAACGCTTCGATACGCGCGAATCGTTTGGCGTTCTCCGCCGTTTCGATGGTAGTTAGTGGCCGCGCCCCTCCTGTCAGGGTATTGCCGAGGGCCACACCAGTGCGCTTGAGGCCGAAATCGAATGCAAGAATGGTCTGCGCGGAGGCGGTCACGCAAGCACCAACGCACCCTGCGCCACCAACGCGAAAGCGATCTGCTTCGCCAGCAAACCGCACACCTTCAGGCGTGACCGGCGACGTCAATCAGGTTGACGAAGTTCGCACCGATCAGCCCCATCGCCGCTTCCAGGCGCCGGTCGATAGGCAACTCGAACATGACGCACGGATCGGCCGCGACGGTCAGCCACGCATTCTGGGCGACTTCGCTTTCAAGCTGGCCGGCGGACCAACCGGCATATCCCAGGGTCATCAGGATGTCATCCGGACCTTCACCGAGACCCACCGCCTGCAGGATGTCCTTGGAGGTGGTAAGCCCGATCTCGTCGGTGACTTTGAGCGTCGACGACCAGCCGCCGAGCGGCCGGTGCAGGACGAATCCGCGATCGGTCTGCACCGGGCCGCCGAAGAAGACCGGCGCGGCCTTCATGGCTTCGATTTCGAGTTTGATGTCGACTTGCGAAAACAGGGTTTCCAGCTTGATCTCGAGCGGCCGATTGACGACGATTCCCAATGCCCCCTGATCGTTGTGTTCACACACATAGGTCACCGTCTTGCCAAACACCGACTCGCCAAGCGAAGGCATGGCGATCAGGAAATGATTGGTGAAGTTCGGCACTTCAGCCTTGAACGGCATTTTGCCTGCCTTGTAGGTGACCATCGTTCGATTGTAACGCCGGGATTGTCGCAAAGTACAATTCTGCCGTCGCCAACCGCCCCCGCAGAGCGCCGATTTCAATCCTATTCTGCCGGCAAAGCTTGCCGGCATTCGCCGCCGGGATACCTGAACCATGCAGTACGACACTTCCTTAGTCTGGTTTCGGCGCGACCTGCGGGTCGACGACCACGCGGCCCTGTACCGGGCCCTCAAGGCAAGCCGGCGGGTGTACTGTGTCTTCGTTTTCGACCGCGAAATCCTCGAGGCGCTGGAATCGAAGTGCGATCGTCGCGTCGAGTTCATTCGCGAATCGGTGCTGGAGCTGAAGTCCGAGCTCGAGAATGCCGGTGGCGGCCTGATCGTGCGCCACGCGCATGCCCGGGACACCATACCCGCCCTTGCAAGTGAGTTGCGTGTCAACGCAGTTTTTGCCAACCGCGACTATGAGCCACAAGCGCGGGCGCGTGATGCGGCGGTCGAATTCGCTTTGCAGCAAGTCGGCGTCTCCTTTCACGCGTTCAAGGACCAGACCATTTTTGAAATCGACGAGGTTCTGACCAACGGTGGCAAGTTCTTCTCGGTCTTCACCCCCTACAAGAATGCCTGGCTGAAAAAAATCGACGCGTTCTATCTCCAGGCTTACCCGGTGCGCAAGCATCTGCGCGCCTTGAAACCGCCGCCGGGTCCGGAGTCCGTTCCAGAGCTTGCGGCGCTCGGCTTTGCCGACACCAACCTGCGCGAAATACAGATCGTGCCGGGCGCGCGTGGCGCGGCGCTGCTATTCGAAGACTTCAAGTCGCGGATGGCAGGCTACGCCGATGCGCGCGACTATCCTGCCGTCAAGGGGCCGTCGTACCTGTCGGTGCACCTGCGCTTCGGCACAATATCGATACGCACCCTGGCACGCGAAGCCTTCAAGGCCTGGCAAGGCAGCGCCGGGTACGCAGGCGGCAAGGGTGCCGAGATCTGGCTTTCCGAATTGGTCTGGCGGGATTTCTATTTTCATATCCTGCACCACAATCCGCGTGTGGTCGACCAGGCGTTCCGGCCCGAATATGACGCAATCCGGTGGGAAACCGGTGCCCGCGCTGAAGCCCTCTGTACAGCCTGGTGCGAGGCGCGCACCGGTTACCCCTTGGTGGATGCTGCGATGCGACAACTGAATCAGACCGGCTATATGCACAATCGTCTGCGGATGGTCGTCGCATCGTTCCTGACCAAGGACCTGGGCATCGACTGGCGCCGCGGCGAGCGCTATTTCGCTCGCCACCTGAATGACTTTGACCTGGCAGCCAACAGCGGAGGGTGGCAATGGGCAGCCTCGACCGGTTGTGATTCACAACCCTATTTCCGGATCTTCAACCCGGTGACCCAGTCGCAACGGTTCGATCCACAGGGCAAGTTTATTCGCCGCTATCTGCCGATGCTTGCCGGCCTGTCCGATCGAAACATCCATGCCCCATGGCTGGCGACGCCACTCGAACTTGACATGGCCGGCGTGCGCCTCGGTGTGAGCTATCCCGCGCCGATCGTCGACCATGCGGTGGCACGCCAGAAAACCCTCGAACGGTTCAAGGCGGCCCGACAGGAATGACGCATGCTGCCTTCATCCTTGCCTTGCGGGCCGGGCGAATCAAAGCCGGGGTTGACCCGAAGGCAGCCGCACGCTTTGTCGCCGCGCGCATGCTTCTGCCCTGGGTCCTGCTGGCGCTCGCCGGCAGTGCCGTTGCACTCGCGTTGAGCGGCCAATTGCTGTTCGGTGCACTTGCGCTCATCGCTGCAATCGTCACCCGACGACTGGTGGCGGCCAGCAGCGCAGGTTACGTGCTGCAACGCGCAATCGCCGACCCGCGCTTTTTCGCCCAGGTGCTGGCGGCCGGAGTGCTGCAAATCGATCAAAACTCCAAGCCCGTGATGTCAGAAGGGAGTTACACTTGATTTTGGAGACGTCAAACTGGAGGCGGACATGTACAAGCATATTTTGCTCGCTTACGATGGCACCGACGAAGGCCGCAGAGCCCTGTTCGAGTGTGCCGAACTGGCCGTCATGCTCAATGCGCAGATCGACCTGCTGGCGGTGATCCCGTCCTATGCCGGCATCATGGTCGCGGAAGGCATGATCATCGAAGACAATTACGATCAGGAGCGCAAGCGTTACCAGGCGGTGCTCGACGAGGGCCTCGCCAAATTGCGCGCGCGCGGCTACAAGGTCGAGGGCCAGGTGGCGCATGGCGAACCGATCGACGAGATCTGCGCGCGCGCCAAGGAACTGCATGCTGATCTGGTGTGCGTTGGCCATCGCCGGGCCAATACCTGGGCGCAACGATGGTGGCGTGGATCATTGGGCAAGACACTGATCGACAACGCGCCGTGCAGCGTGTTGATCGCGATGTCGCCCTGAACTGCGTGGCATTCCGGGGGCGGGATTGGCAGCCGATCGCGCCGCAACTCCCGATCCGCCGCATCTCGGCCACCAGCCAGACGAGTGTCGCACGGCCCGTTGCGGTCACGCATCGACTGGCGCGCTGCGCCACAAACCAGGCGCTTCATTTATCATCGGTCACTCCCGATTCGTGAGCGGTATCGACGATGACCACCCTGTTCGACCTGTCCGGCAAGCGCGCGCTCATTACCGGGTCTTCGCAAGGCATCGGATTGGCGCTGGCGCACGGCCTTGCATCCGCTGGCGCCGCCATCATACTCAACGGTCGCGACGGCACCAAACTCGAGCGTGCACGCGCCGGTTTCCCCGATTCCTCCCGGATCGAATGCCGGGTGTTCGACGTCACCGATGAAGCGGCGGTCACTGCGGCGATCGATGCAATCGAAGCGGAACTCGGTGCGATCGACATCCTGGTCAACAATACCGGCATCCAGATCCGCGGCCCGCTGGAAGAGTTCAGCAGCGCCAACTGGCACCGGCTGATCAGCACCAATCTCGATTCCGTGTTCTATGTCAGTCGTGCGACTGCACGCCACATGATTCCGCGCCGCCGCGGCAAGATCATCAACATCTGCTCGGTCAACAGTGAGGCCGCACGCTACTCGATCGCGCCCTATACCGCCACCAAGGGCGCGATCAAGAACCTGACGCGCGGCATGTGCGTCGACTGGGCGCGCCACAACATTCAGGTCAATGGCCTGGGACCGGGCTACTTCGACACCGAACTGACACGCCCGCTGGTGGAAAACCAGGAATTCACCGCCTGGCTCAAGAATCGCACGCCCGCGCAACGCTGGGGCAATGTGAAGGAGCTTGAAGGCGCCGCCATCTTCCTGGCCTCCGGCGCGTCCGATTTTGTCAACGGCCATGTGCTGTATGTCGATGGTGGCATGCTGGCCAGTCTCTAGAATGTCCGCACGATGAGCACCTTTCTGCCGTATACCGACGAACACCATGCCTTGCGCGAGACCGCACGCCGCTTCAACGCGCGTGAAGTAAAACCGCACAACGCGCAATGGGAAAAGGATGGCCAGGTCCCGAAAGCACTGTATCGCAAGGCCGGAGAACTGGGACTGCTCTTGACCACGATCCCAGCGGAATACGGCGGCGGTGGCGGCGATTTCCTGTTTGCCCATATTGTCAATGAGGAACCCGGTTTCAACGGCGCCACCGGGCCACAGTACGCCCTGTATTCTGACATCGACGCGCGCTACATCCTGAACAACGGCAGCGAAGAGCAGAAGCGCACCTGACTGCCGCGCATGGCCAGAGGCAAGACCATCACCAGGATCGGCATGACCACGCAACAAGCCTGCCTTGCAGCCACGCGCTTAATCGATAGCGACCACCCCGAGGTTGTTGCATTCACGCGGCAGCATGCGGTTGGGGCTGACGATCGTGAACGGGCGGTGGCGCTCTACTACGCGGTACGCGACCAGTTTCGCTACGACCCTTATCGGATCGACCTTTCACCGGAAGGCATGTGCGCCAGCGGCGTGCTGGCACGCGGATTCGGCTGGTGCGTGACCAAGGCCGCCTTGCTGGCTGCGGCATGCCGTGCAGCCCGCATTCCGGCGCGCGTGGGCTACGCGGATGTGCGCAATCACCTCAGCACCGAACGCCTGCGCGCCACGCTCAAGACCGACATGTTTGTCTGGCACGGGTACACCGATATCCTGCTCGACGGCGTGTGGCGGAAGGCGACACCCGCATTCAATATCGGCCTGTGCGATCGTTTCGGCCTGCTACCACTGGAATTCGACGGTCGCGGCGATTCGATCTATCACCCGTTCGACCGAGCAGGCAAACGTCACATGGAATACGAGAACATGCGAGGCGCGTTCGACGACATGCCGATGGACATGATCGTGGCAGGAAATGATGCGACTTATCCAGCCATGATGGCCGACATGAACGCCAACCAGGCGGCCGACTTCGATGCCGACGCCCAACGCGAGGCGCGCTGAACGCCACCCTTCTGGCTGCCGGGAAAACGCTGAACAAGTCCCTGGAATGCGGACTATCTAACGGAGGGTCGGGTCAAATCAACTGGTTGCAGAAGCAGCTTTCTCGACCTGCTGACTGATTCAGTGTTTCCCTAGCGCAAAAGGTTTTCGATCAGGGTTGCCATCCCCATACCACTGCCCAGGCACATGCTGATGATGGCGTAGCGCCCTTTGGTGTCGGCCAGATGATGCATTGCGGTGATGGTCATGCGTATCCCCGTGGCCCCTGGCGGATGGCCGATGGAAATGCCGCCGCCGTACAGATTGGTGATGCCGCGCGAGATGCCAAGCTGCTTCTCGGCGTGCAGGTTGACCACGGCGAAGGCCTCATTGATTTCAAAGTAGTCGATGTCGCTGATCTTGAGACCGGTGCGCGTAAGCAATTTGGCGATCGCCGGTACTGGACCTGCGCCCATAATCTCCGGTGGTACCCCGGCGACGGCATAGTCGATGATGCGCGCTTCGGGCGCGATGCCCAGCTTTTCCGCGGCGGCGCGCGCGGCCACCACCAATGCAGCCGCACCATCGGTGACGCCGCTGGAGTTGCCTGCCGTGACCGAGCCGCGACCGTCCTTGCGAAATGCCGGCTTCAGGCTTGATAACTTCTCGCGGGTGATGGTGGTACGCGGAAACTCATCGGTATCGAAAAGCCGCGCGCCCTTTTTCTCATGCAGTTCCAGCGGCACGATCTGGCGCGCCAGAAAGCCCGATTCGATGCCCGCCTTGGCGCGCATCTGGCTCATGAATCCCCAGTCGTCCATGTCGGCCCGCTGGTAATCGTGCAGCGCGGTCAGGTTCTCGGCCGTGTCGCCCATCAACTCGCGCGAAAACGGGCAGCGATAGATGTAGTCGAGACCATCGACCATTTGCATCGGGCCGCGGCCGGCACCCCAGCGCATGTCGTGCGACAGGTAGGGCACACGGCTGTAATTTTCGCCACCGGCGGCGATCGCCACGCTGCTGTGGCCGGTGAGGATCTGCTGCGCCGCAGACAAGATCGCTTGCGATCCGGTACCGCAGGCACGCACCACGCCCAAGGCCGCGCTCTCGACCGGCAAGCCGGCATCCAGCGCGATCTTGCGACTGACGAACAGGCCGTCATGGTCGACCGGCGCGGTGACGCCGAACACCAGATGATCGACCTTCTCAGCCTGGATTCCGGCACGTGCCAGGCTGGCCTTGACCACATGCGTGCCCAGGCTTGAAAGCGGAACATCCTTCAGGGATTTTCCGAAATCGCCGAATGCGGTGCGTGCGCCGCCGGCCAGAATAACGTCTGAAAAAGGCATGGCAGATCCCTGGATTTGACAGGATGCGCGGAAAAAAACCTGGGCTGGCGCAATCCGAGGCCTTGAAGTATATTGCGCGGCGTAGGCTTTAGCAAACGATCGTTTGGTTAACCGGGCCGCCTCGCGGCGATTCAATTCAAGCCATGCCTCTCCTTGAAGTCGCTGAATTGAGCCTTTCCTTCGGCGGGATTCGCGCGCTCAACAGCGTTTCGTTCGCAGCCAACAAAGGCGAGATCACTGCCGTCATCGGCCCGAACGGCGCCGGCAAGACCAGCCTCTTTAATTCGATTTCCGGTTTCTACAAGCCCGCGTCGGGCAGCGTCATTTTCGACGGCAACGATATCTCCAGACTGCCGGCGCACAAGCGTGCCGGGTTGGGCCTGGCACGCACGTTTCAGAACGTCGCCCTGTTTCGCGGCATGTCGGTACTCGACAACATCAAGCTGGGCGGGCACGGTCGCCTCAAGTCCAATGCGTTGTCGGCCATGTGGTACGCAGGGTCGGCGCGCGCCGAGGAAATGGGCTTGCGACGCGAGATCGAACGCGAGGTGATCGATTTTCTCGAGATCGACCACATCCGTAATTTGTCGGTTGCCGGCCTGCCTTACGGGCTGCAAAAGCGCGTGGAGTTGGCGCGTGCGCTGGCCATGCAGCCCAAGCTCCTGATGCTCGACGAACCGGTTGCCGGCATGAACCGCGAGGAAACCGAGGATATGGCGCGTTTCATTCTGGATATCCAGGAGGAGCGCGGCATCACGGTCTTGTTGATCGAGCACGACATGGGCATGGTGATGGATATCTCCAGCAAGGTGGTAGTGCTCAACTTTGGTGAAGTCATCGCCGGCGGCACGCCGGACCAGGTACGCGCCCACTCCGAGGTGATCCGCGCCTACTTGGGCGGCAATGCCGCCAAGGCCGCCGCATGAAAGCTCGCGCTCGGCCGCCACGTGGGAGCGCCGAATTGAGCAATGCGGCTACCCGCGGGATGAGGCCACGCAGTGACAGGTGGGGTATCCAATGACCGCGGGCTTCGACTGGATCGCCTTGGCTGAGTTCGCTCTGATCGGACTATTCTCCGGCGGCTTGATGGCGCTAGTGGCGCTGGGCTTTGTGCTGATCTACAAGGGTACCGGCGTGATCAATTTCGCCATGGGCGAATTTATGATGCTGGGTGCGTATTTCTTCTATACCGCCAACGTCATGTGGAAACTCCCGCTCGTGCCGGCGCTGCTCCTGACGCTGGCCGCGGTGGCGCTGGTCGCGGCCCTGATCGAGCGCGCGATTCTGCGCCCGCTGTCGGGGCAGCCGGTGATCGCGGTGCTGATGGCCACCATCGGCCTGGGCAGCGCTTTGCATGGCGTCGTCGACGCGGTGTGGGGTGGCAAGAACTACGAAATGCCGCAGTTGCTGCCGCGCAAACCCTTCATCCTGGGTGACATCCTGATTCCCGGCCAGGTGGTCTGGAGCTTTGCGCTGGCGGCCTTGATCATCGCCGGCTTCACGCTTTACTTCCGATATTCGCGCACCGGCATCGCCATGCGGGCCGCCGCCAGCGACCCAATCACCGCCTATGTGCTGGGCATCGATGTGCGCCGCACGCAACGCCTGACCTGGATGTTCGCCGGCATCGTCGGCGCGGTGGCGGGCATCGTGGTCGGCGCCATGACCAGCCTGTCACCAGCCTTAGGCGGTGCCGCCCTGGGCGTGCTGGCGGTCATCATCCTTGGCGGGCTTGACAGCATTGCCGGCGCGATTGTCGCCGGCCTCATCATCGGCGTGATCGAAAGCCTGACCGCGGGTTATCTGGGCGGCAAGGTGCGCGACATCGTGCCTTACGTCACCGTGCTGGCGATCCTGATGATCCGGCCCTATGGCCTGTTCGGGACACGCCAGATCGAGAGGCTGTAAGGCCATGCGCATCGGCGACTATCGGCAGAGTTACGCGCATGACGAGGCGATCTGGGCCACGCCAACCGCGCGCGCCTGGCTCGCCGCGCTGGTGCTGGTGTTGCTGGTGTTTCCGCTCACCGCCAATGGCTATATCGTGGGCCTCGCCTGCGTGCTGGGCATCAACATCATCGCAGCAACCGGTCTCAACATCATGACCGGCTACACCGGTCTGATCTCGCTGGGTCATGCCGCCTACATGGGCGTGGGCTGCTACACCGCGGCGTGGCTGGCGCAACGCGGCGTTCCGTTCTATCTGAGCTTGCCGGCGGCCGGCTTGATGTCGGCCTTGCTTGGATTGGTGGTCGGCGTACCGTCACTGCGCATCAAGGGCCTGTATCTGGCGGTGGCCACACTGGCGATGCAGTTCATCCTGATCTTCGTGTTTCGCGAATGGGAAAGTGTCACCGGCGGCGTGCGCGGTGTGACCGTGCCCGATGCATCGTTGTTCGGTTTCGAACTCGACAACGACTACGGCATGTATTACGTGATCGTGCCGTGCGCGGCATTGCTGCTGTTGGCCGCACGCAACCTGTTTCGCACACGCGTGGGGCGTGCATTCATCGCCATTCGCGATCGTGATATTTCCGCCGAGGTGCTGGGCATCGACCTGTTTCGCTACAAGTTGCTGTCGTTCGCCATCGGCTCGTTCTATGCCGGCGTGGCCGGCGCCCTGCTCGGCTATTTTTACCGCGCCATGACGCCGGAATACTTCACCCTCGGGCTGTCGGTGTTCTACCTGGCGGCCATCATCGTGGGCGGACTCGGCAGCATGCTGGGCACGATTCTCGGCGCCGTTTTCATGACCCTGGTGCCGGAGCTGCTGCGCGCCGGCGTGTCATTCGTTGCGCAATGGGCACCGCGCGCCACCGAAATCCTGTCGCCGATACGCGAGATCGTGTTCGGCGCCCTGATTGTCGGTTTCCTGATTTTCGAACCGCACGGGCTCAACGAAGCCTGGCGGCGCGTGCGGCGTTTTTTCCACCTCTGGCCATTCCGCGCCTGACTACCTCAAGCCACCCAAAAAGGAGATTCCTCATGCACCAGTCCAAAACCGATCTTTCGCGCCGAGAAGTCCTGGCAGCCGGCGCCGGCGGCGCCACCGCCCTCGCGCTTCCATGGATGCCGGCAATCGCGCAATCCGGCGAAATCGTGTTTGGTGCGGCGCCGCCGATCACCGGCGTATTCGCCTTCGCCGGCGTTGGATTACACCAGGGCCTGGGCGACTATTGCGAATGGCGCAATACGAAGGGCGGCATCGCCGGCCGCAAGATCAAGTACATCGGCGAAGACTCTGCCTACAAGATGGACCAGGCGATGAGCGTGTTCAAGAAGATCATGGGGGCCAACAAACCGCCGGTGTTCTACGGCGATTCGACCGCCTGGGCCAAGGCTTCCGCCAAGGAAGTGAGCCAGATGGGCAGCGTGCTGACCTCGAGCCCGTCGTTCTCGTCCGACCTGGCCGACGCCAAGACCGCGCCCTACTATTTCATGGCCGGCCCTACTTATGCGGCGATGTGCGAAATCCTGCTTGAATACATCGCGCGCACGTCCAAGGGCGCCACCAAGCCGGCGCTGGCGATCATCTACAGCGACACCGAATTCGGCCGCGATCCGATACCGGCCGCCAAGGCCCGTGCACAGAAGCTGGGGATTCCGGTGGTGGCCGAGATCGTCACCAAGCCGGGTAGCGTGGATGTGTCGGCGGAGGTGGCAAAGCTGCGCCGCGCCAAGCCGGACTTTGTGATTTTCCATGGTTATGTGTTGGCCCCGATCCCGGAATTCATCAAACAGATGCGTGAATCCGGAATGGCGGCCACGCCGATGGGCACGATTTGGAGCATGGACAAGAGCACGGTGGACGCGATGGGCGCCACCGGCGAAGGCTGGATGGGGGTGATGCCCTACCGCTACAGCTATGACACCAAGGACGCGCCGATGATGCAGACCATCAAGGACTTTGCCGCCAAGGCGCGCCCGCAGATGCAATATGTTCCCTTGTTCTACACCCACGGGTGGCTGGTGGGAATGGTCTTCGCCGAGGTGATCGAGCGTTGCTTGAAGGCGAGCAAGGCACTCTCCGGACCGAACATGAAGTCCGCGCTGGAGTCGATCAACGACTGGGACACGGGCGGCGTCACCGGCCTCCTGGCTTCACTCAAGGGCCATCAAATTGCTTCGGGCCGTATCTATGCGTATGACGCCAAGTCGAAGTTGCTTGAACCGGCAAGTGGCTGGATCAAGACGGCGTGAAGCGGCAGGCTATGAGCGCTCCCGCCCGGCCGCCCGAAGGGGGCGCCGAATTGGGCAATGCGCCTCCCCCGGGGAGCGTGTCGCTTGAGTGACAGGAGAGCAGTCAAGTGAACGCTGTTGCGTCGATAATCACAAGCGAGCCCGCCATCGCTCTTGCGGTGGAGAATCTCGAAGTGGTGTATCAGCATACCGTGCAGGTGCTGCGCGGTTTGTCGCTTGCGGTACCGGCGGGGCGGATTGTCGCTCTGCTGGGATCGAATGGGGCCGGCAAGACCACTACGCTCAAGGCCATATCCGGTCTCTTGCCGCTGGAGGTCGGTGCGATCCGTGCCGGCCACGTGCGCTACCAGGGCGACCGCATCAACGATGTGGCGCCACACCTGCTGGCGCGCCGCGGCATCGCGCATGTGCGGGAAGGCCGCCACGTGTTCGAGGAGCTTACCGTCGATGAAAACCTGGTCGCCGCCGGCAATGCGTTGATCGGCAGAACGATCAAGCCCGAGCCTGAACTGATCTATGACTACTTCCCGCGCCTGAAGGATCGTCGTGGGCAACTCGCAGGCTACCTCTCGGGCGGCGAGCAGCAAATGCTGGCGATTGGCCGCGCGCTGCTTGGCAAGCCATCACTGATGCTGTTGGACGAGCCGTCGCTCGGCCTTGCACCGATGGTCGTGGAACAGATATTCGAAATCATCGCACGCATCAATCGCGAACAAGGCGTGGCGATGCTGTTGGTCGAGCAGAACGCGATGGCCGCCTTTGGCATCGCCGACTACGGCTACATCATGGAGAACGGCAAGGTAGTGATCGACGGTGCGGCAGCGCAATTGGTCAAGGATCCGGACGTGCAGCGCTTCTACCTGGGCTATGGTGAAAAGTCGGACGCGGTAGCAAGCTTTCGTGATGTCAAGCATTACAAGCGCCGCAAGCGCTGGCTGTCATGAGCGCGCAGATCGACCCACACGCCACGCTGCCGGCCAAGCTGCGCTACTGGGCCGGACAAAGACCCCGGGATATCGCCCTGCGGCAAAAGGACTTCGGCATCTGGGAGCCTTTTTCATGGAGTGACTACGAGCGCCACGCGCGGCATTTCGCGCTCGGTCTGGCAGCGCTGGGTTTGCCCGAAAAGGGCCACATGGCCATCATCAGCGAGAACCGCAAGGAATGGGTTTTCGCCCAACTGGGTGCGGGCATGCTGGGGGCGGTGACCGTCGGCATCTATCCGACCTCACCGGCTGCCGAGATCGAATACCTGTTGCAGGCCTCCGACGCCAGTATTGTGGTGTGTGAAGACCAGGAACAACTCGACAAGGTACTGGAAGTGCGCGAGCGACTGCCGCTGTTGCGCCAGCTGGTGGTCATGGACCCGCGCGGATTGCGCCGCTATGCGGTGGATGTTCTGAGCACGTTCGATGCGGTCACAGAGCGCGGCGCGGCGTATGAAACCGGGCATCCCGACCTGATCGATGAGCGTCTTTCCAGGCAGACCGAAGACGATATCGCGCTGATGATCTTCACCTCCGGCTCCACCGGGCGCCCAAAGGCGGCGATGATTTCCTACGGCAACGTCAACGCGATGGCGATCGGCACCGACAGCATTTATCGCTGCACGCCGCTCGACTCGACCGTTTCCTACCTGCCGCTTTGCCATGTGGCCGAGCAAATATATTCGGTTTACTTGCCTTTGCTGTCAGGCGCGGTGGTGAATTTCGCCGAAAGTCTGCGCACCATCCAGACCGACTTGCGCGAGATCGCGCCGACGCTATTCCTGGGCGTACCGCGTATCTGGGAAAAACTGCATGCCGCCATCGAGATCAAGATACGCGAGGCTGGCGGCTTGCGGCGCGCCTTGTACACACGCGCTTTCGTCGTGGTCGCGCCGTTCGCGGCAAAACCGCGCGACGCCTGGTCCGCCATCCAATGGATGCGCTTCCGGTTCTGGTACTGGGTGGTATTGCGCGCGCTCAACAATTTCATCGGTTTGCGCAAGTGCAGACTGGCGTTGTCAGGGGCCGCGCCGATCTCCCCCGAGATGCTGAGTTTCTTTCGCATCATCGGCGTACCCATCCGTGAAGGCTTCGGCATGACCGAAACCGCCGGCGTGGCAACAGTGCAGCGATCGGCAGCCTCACCGGTTGGCACCGTCGGCGAGCCGATCCCGGGCCTCGAGGCGCGCCTGGCCTGCGACGGTGAGTTGCTTCTGCGGGGTCCCACCATCTTCAAGGGCTATTACCGCAACGCGGAAGCCACCCGCGAGGCGATTGACGCGGATGGCTGGTTGCACACCGGCGACGTGGCACAGATGGTGGGCCGCGAGTTGCGCATCATCGACCGCAAGAAGGACATCATGATCACCGCGGGGGGCAAGAACATCACGCCTTCCGAGATCGAGAACTCGCTCAAGTTTTCGGCCTATATCAAGGAAGTGATCGTGGTGGCAGACAAGCGCAATTTCGTCTCGGCGCTGATCCAGATTGATTTCGATACGGTCGGCAAGTGGGCTGAAGAGATGGGGCTGGCCTATACCCACTTCCGCAGTCTGGCGGAATCAGTGCAGGTGCGCGAACTGATTCAGGCCGAGGTGGATCACGTCAACGCGCGCATGCCGCAGGTGCAGCAGGTGCGCAAGTTCCACTTGCTGGTGAAGGAGCTCGATCATGATGACGGCGAGGTCACGGCCACCATGAAGGTCAAGCGCCGCAGCATCACCGACAAATATGCCGCGGCGATCGAAGCAATGTATGCCGGCCGCGCCGCGGCATGAGCGGCAAGGCGCTCACCGGCTTCGACCAGATCCCCTCTGGCGACGACCAGGATTCGATACTTAAACCCAAAGGTGCCCAGCATGCGTGATGTCTACATCATTGCCACATCTTGCACGACGTTCGGTAAACATGCCGACAAGACATTCAAGGACTTGACGCGTGCTGCCTACCTGGACGCGCTTGCCGACGCCGGCCTTGCGCGTGGCGAGTTGATTGAGCAGGCCTGGTTCGGCAATTGCGGCATGGGCCAATGGGGACAGGGCGGCATCCGTGGGCAAGTGGCGTTCACCCCGCTGGTTGAAGGGGGCCTGTTTCCCGAGCGTATACCCATGATCAATGTTGAAGGGGGCTGTGCCACGGCTTCGTTCGCGTTTCATGGTGCGTGGAAAGACATCGCGTCGGGCGATGCCGAGGTCAGCCTGGCTCTCGGGGTCGAGAAATTGGTCAGCCCCGATCGGCCGGAACGGGTGGCGGAAATTTTCGCGACCGCAATCGATCAGCTCGATCCGGACAAATGGCAGGCCTACTACACCGAGGCCGGCCTTGATGCGGGCAAACCGTTCGAGACCGGGCCGGGCCGCACCGTATTCATGGATACATATGCGATGCAGGCTGCGTGGCACATGAAGCGTTACGGCACGACGCAACGGCAGATCGCCGCGGGCGCCTCGAAGAACCACTTTCACGGCAGCCTCAATCCCAAGGCGCAGTATCGGTTCGAGGTATCAGTCGAGGAGGTTCTGGCGGATCGACCCATCAGTTTTCCGCTGACCCGGGCAATGTGCTCTCCCTTGGGCGATGGCGCCGCCGCAGCGATTCTTTGCTCAGGCGAGGCACTCGGCAACTTTCCGCGCGCGGCGCAGGCGCGAGCAGTGAAGATTCGCGCCAGCACTTTGTCCGGCGGCAAGTACCGCAAACTCGATGAACCGGGTTTGTCGAAAACAGCTGCTGACAAGGCGTATGCAAAGACGGGACTTGCACCGGCTGATTTTGACCTGGCCGAGGTGCACGACGCCACCTCGTTTTGCGAAATCTATCAACTGGAAATGATGGGCTTCTGTCCGGTGGGCGAGGGCGGCCGCTTCATCGAATCGGGTGCGACCCGCTTGGGAGGCCGCATTCCCGTCAATGTTTCCGGCGGGCTGGTCTCGAAAGGCCATCCGATTGGCGCCACCGGGCTTTCGATGATCCATGAAGTCAGCGCCCAGTTGCGCGGCGAGGCGGGCGTTCGGCAGGTCAAGGAGGCCAGCCTCGGCATCATCGAGAACGGCGGCGGCGTCATGGGTTTTGACGAGGCCGCCTGCGCCATCACCATTCTGGAGAAATGCGAATGAGCAGCATCGACTATCGGCCCGAGGATCCGGCCACTCTTGCCAATCCCTACCCGTTGTTCGCGCGAATGCGCTCCGAGGACCCGGTGCACTGGAGCCCGCGACTAAAGAGCTGGGTTCTGACGCGCTACGATGACGTCAAGCGGGTATGTCTGGAGCCGGAGCGCATGTCCTCTGATCGGCTACGTCCGTTTTTCGCTTCGATTCCAAGCGATGAAGCCAGAAAGATCGGGGACATCATGCGCTATCTGTCTCTGTGGATGGTGTTCAAGGATGCGCCGGAGCATACGCGTCTGCGGCGCCTGACGTCGAAGGTATTTCACAATAAATCGATGCAGGCGATGCGCCCGCAGATAGAGACGATCACTGCCTGGCTGCTGACTGAGATTGGCGACCGGACCGAGTTCGATTTTGTGGCGGAGTTTGCCGGTCCCTTGCCTTGCCTGGTCATCATGACGATGCTGGGTGTGCCCAAAGCGGATCTTGCGCGAGTGAAGCGACTCTCCGATGAAATGGCCCTGTTTATCGGTTCGTCGCGGACCTCGTCCGAGAAATATGACACGGCCGAAGCCGCAACCCGCGAGATGGCCGAGTACTTTCGACATCACATTGCGCGACGGCGCGCCCAGTCCACTGACGATCTCCTGAGCGAGCTGGTGCATCTTGAGGATAATGGCGACCGCTTGAGCGATGATGAGCTTATTGCGACACTCATCCTGTTGCTGTTCGCAGGGCATGAGACCACGACCAATCATCTGGCCAACGGCTTGCTTTCGCTGACGCAGTACCCGGCAGAAGTCACGAAGCTGCGCGCCAACCCGGCGATCGCCGCGGCGGCGGTTGAAGAGCTGCTGCGGTTCGAGGGCCCTTCGGGAGCACAGGTGCGGGTGGTCAGCCGGATGCATGAGCTACGCGGCAAGCAGCTCAATGAAGGTGACCGTGTATTCGTGATGCTCAATGCGGCCAACCGCGATCCGGAAGCCTTTCCCGATCCGGACCGGCTCGACCTGGATCGCGATGGTGTGCCGCATCTCGCTTTTGGCTTCGGCATGCATATATGCCTCGGGTTTCCGCTGGCGCGGATTGAGGGGCAGGTTGCGTTTCCGGCCCTGCTACGACACTTTCGGTCGATTCAGACTGTCGGTCCCTCCCCCGAGTGGATCAACTCCCTGGTCTTTCGCGGGATGAAGGCCTTACATGTGTCAGCACAGCGATGAGCTGTGGCAGGTCGCGGGGCGCGGCATTGTTCTGGCTGCCAAACGCGGCGCATTCCCGGTCCGAATCATGAAAAGCACGGCTCGAGCCGCGATTTCGCCCTTGCGCGCCCGCGCACCACACGTGGACAATCGACTGTCCGGACTGCTCGATGCGGCGGCCGCGCAGTTTGCGGCGAAGGGGTTCCAAGCCGCGTCTGTGCGGGACATAGTCGGTGCTGTGGGGATGCTACCCGGATCGCTCTACTATCATTTCGCGACAAAGGACGAACTGCTACTCGCAGTTTACGCGGAGGGCGTGCGCAGAATCGACACCGCCGTAACCCATGCTGTCGCACACGAAAGCGATCCTTGGAAGCGGCTCGAAGCTGCCTGTGTGGCGCATCTCGAATCCCTGCTGGACCAAAGCGCATACGCCAGAGTGGTCGTCAGCGTGCAACCGCGTGATGCAAGCGCGATCGCGACCCCGTTGACCGAGTTGCGCGATAGCTATGAAAGAAAGTTCGTAGCCCTCCTGGAGGCACTGCAGCTAGGTGCCAACTCTGATCGCAAGGCCATGCGAATGTTGCTGCTTGGCGCGCTGAACTGGACCCCGGTCTGGTATACCGCAGCAGGCGCCACTCCAGAAAGCATCGCACGCGAGTACGTGCAGTTGCTCAAGCACACCGGAGGCTCGCCACGCTGCGACGTTAGAGGCGGTCAAATACCGATTGCACCAAATGCAAAAAGACAAAAGGCCCGGTGAGTTCACCGGGCCTTTTGCTTGGAATAAACAGCTTGGTAGTGACCTACTTTCGCATGCGGAGTGCACACTATCATCGGCGCAGAGTCGTTTCACTGTCCTGTTCGGGATGGGAAGGAGTGGGACCAACTCGCTATGGCCACCAAGCTTGACTTGTCGCCTCGTCCGTCGCGCCGAGAATAGCACGCAACAAACAAAGCCAATTCAGAAGAAGTATGGGTTGCAATTTCATGCACGACGCATGCATGAAGGCGTATCGTTTTTTGCGCGAATCACCCACACCATCGAATGCACTGAAGCACTCAAGGTTATAGGATCAAGCCGCACGGGCAATTAGTATCGGTTAGCTTAACGTGTTACCACGCTTCCACACCCGACCTATCAACGTCCTGGTCTAGAACGACCCTTTAGGGGGATCAAGTCCCCGGGAAATCTCATCTTGAGGCGAGTTTCACGCTTAGATGCTTTCAGCGTTTATCTCTTCCGCACATAGCTACCCTGCGATGCCACTGGCGTGACAACAGGTACACCAGGGGTGCGTCCACTCCGGTCCTCTCGTACTAGGAGCAGGCCCCCTCAAATTTCCAGCGCCCACGGCAGATAGGGACCAAACTGTCTCACGACGTTTTAAACCCAGCTCACGTACCACTTTAAATGGCGAACAGCCATACCCTTGGGACCGGCTACAGCCCCAGGATGTGATGAGCCGACATCGA
>JANPGJ010000110.1:0-9738 GCA_031423955.1 Burkholderiales bacterium | reverse complement strand
CGCGCGGTCGAGCAGGATTATTTCGCGCGAACCGCGCTGTTCCCGACCATGCATGTGGTCGGCATTCGCAAAAGCCTGGCCTTGCAACATCCGTGGTTGCCGGTCAGCGTCTACAAGGCCTTCCTCGAAGCGCGCGCGCTGGCGATCGAAGAACTCAAGCAGATCGGCCATTTCGCCGTCACCCTGCCGTGGGCGGTGGCCGAACTTGAGGCCACGCAAAAACTGATGGGCGATGATTTCTGGAGCTATGGTCTGGCGGCCAACCGGCATGTACTCGAGACCTTTACCCGCTATCACCATGAGCAGGGCATCTCGGCCAGGCTGGTGACTCCCGAGGAGTTGTTCGCCGGCAGCGTGCTCGAGATGGCCAGGAACTGAGCGCCGCCGAGGATCAGCCGTGAAATCGGCACCAGAAGTTGCGGCTACTAATGCCTGACGCGCAACAGCTACTTGGTTTTCTTCCGCATGAATTGACTATAGAACACTTCTTTGTTCTTCTTAGCCGCTTTCGTTGCGCGCATGATCGCCCCAATGCTTGTGATCCTTCGTGGCATTCTGTAGGCGGCATATCGACCAACGCCCGCCCCAAAAACATCTGCTTGGGTTGTCCGATGCTTGTCACCGTTCGCGTTTGAAGGTGGTGATCGGCGGCAGCTACGCCCAGTTCTCCACGCGCAGGCCGGATACGCGACGAAATTCACGCAGGTTGTTGGTCACCAGGGTCAGGTCGAGAGCCAATGCGTGGGCCGCGATTTGCATGTCCAGTGGACCGATTGGCGTGCCTTTGCGTTGCAGGGCGGCGCGGATTTTCCCGTAGTGCCGTGCCGCCGACAGATCGAAATCTCGAACTTCAAGCGGTGCCAGGAATTTCTCCATCGCGGTGACGTTGCGCTCGGAGCCGCTGTTGTAGGCGCCCCAGTAAAGCTCGGCTGCGGTGATTGAAGAAACGCCCAGGCCATCGGGTTCGTGCAGGGTAAAGCGCGTCAGCACCGTGGCGGGCCTGGCATTGATGACGTAAATGCAAATGTTGGTGTCGAGCAGGAAGCGCATTGCGCTACTTTCGCTTGGTCCTGGCGGGTGAGGGCGCGAAAAGCGGCTCGCGCGTGTCGGTTCGCGATGCCTGATCGCGCCTGATCGCGAAACCGGGTTCGAATTCGTCTAGCGCCGCGATCAGCGATGCCATTGCCGCTCTGGGAGTGGAACTAAGGACCACGTCGGCGCCGACCCGGCGTACGTAGACCTCGTTGCCATCGAATCGAAACTCCTTCGGCAGGCGAACCGCCTGGCTGCGGCCGTGCATGAATATCTTCGCCTTTGGCAAGCCGGGTAATGGTGCCGGGGCGGCATCACGTGGCATGGTGCGCATCTCCATCTGCTGGTATCTATCAAGTATATATCAAATCAATCGAGTCGACGGGCCACAAAGTCGATGCCAAACAGCAGTGCCGCGAGTTTGCGACTTCAAGCGGCCACTGTTGCCGCGAGCGAGCGGGTGGCAATCGGTGCGCCGCGGTTCACGCTAAGATAGCCGCTGGATGAGAGACAAAGCTTCCTGTGCGTCACCCAGTCACCCAATCACCCAGTCACCCAGTCACCAAGAACGGGGTAGCCATGGCAATCGACCTATTGATCAAGAACGGCACGCTGATCGACGGCACCGGCGCGCCGGCGCGGCGCGGCGACATCGCGGTGTCCGGCGGCAGGATCGTCGACATCGGTGACGTGGGCGGCAGCGCCACCCGCGTCATCGACGCGCAAGACCTGGTGGTCGCGCCCGGCTTCGTCGACCCGCACACCCATTACGACGCGCAGATCTGCTGGGACCGGACGGTCTCGCCGTCGCCGTGGCATGGGGTCACCACCGTGATGATGGGCAATTGCGGCGTCGGCATCGCACCCTGCACGCCGGCCCGGCGGGTGACAGCGATGAACGACCTGGTCAATGTCGAAGGCATGTCCTTCGAGGTACTGAACGCAGGCATTACCTGGGACTGGGAGAGCTTTCCCGAATTCATGGCCGCCGCCGAGCGGCGCGGCGCCGCGGCCAATCTCGCTTTTCTGGCACCCTTGACGCCGTTCCGCTATCACGTGATGGGCGACGAAGCCATCGAGAGGGCGGCAACGCCGGCCGAAGCCGCCGGCATCGCGGCCCTGCTGGCCGAGGCGATGCGCGCCGGCGCCTTCGGCTTCTCGACTACGCAACTGCCCAACCACATGGGCTATCAGGGCCGGCCGCTGGCCTGCCGCAATGCCGACATGGCGGAACTGGTCGCCTATGCCAACGTGTTGCGCGCCGCCGGCAAGGGCGCGATCGAGATCGCACTGACACAGCAGATTTCGGTGATGTCGGCCGAGAACTACAAGGTGCTCGACACCCTGTTGACCGAAAGCACGCGCCCGGTGACCTGGCTGGCTTTGCTGTATCGCGACGACATTCCCGGGGCCTGCGACGAAAGCCAGCGCATGTCGGCGGCACTGGCGGCGCGCGGCTCGTATCCGCAAATTTGTCCGCGCCCGCTGACGCGCGAGATGAGCCTGCGCATGCCGCACTCGTTCCTGAGCTTCGCATCCTGGCACCGCGCGCTCAACAAGTCGGTGCAGGAGCAGAAGGTGATCTATCGCGACCCGGCATTCCGCAACCAGTTCCGCCAGGAGCTGAAAGGGCCGGGGCAATTCACCGGCAACTGGGAGCTGATGGCGGTCTCCGAAGCCGCCAGGCCCGAACTGAAGCGCTATGAAGGCATGACCATCGCGGCGGTCGCGCGCGAGCGCGGCTGTGACGGTGTCGATGCGCTGCTCGACATCGCCATCGAAGACGAACTGCTGATGGAATTCGGCGTCGCCTTCCTCAACACCAACCAGGAGGGTGTGGCCAAGCTGCTGCAGGACCCGCATACGCTGATCGGCCTGTCCGACGGCGGCGCCCACATGGGCGTACTGTGCGATGCCGGCTACACCACCTACCTGCTGGGGCACTGGGTGCGCGAGCGCCAGGCGCTGTCGCTCGAGCAGGCGGTCAGGCGCATCACCTCCGAACCGGCAGACCTGTTCGGCATCCGCGACCGCGGCCGCTTGCAGGCTGGCCTGGCGGCCGACATTGCCATCTTCGACCCGGCCACCGTCGGCTCGGCCGAGCGCGGCGTCAAGCGTTTCGACCTGCCGGGCGGCGAAAAGCGCTTCGTGATGCCGTCGCACGGAATTCATCACACCATCGTCAACGGTACCGTGATTTATGAGCAGGGCGCGATGACCGGCGCGATGGGGGGCAAGGTTCTGCGGTCCTGAACCGGCGGCGGCCGACGCAGCCGGTATCTGGCGTGGCGCATCACAATGACCATTGCCTTCGCAACAGCGGGATGAGCTTGAGAGGGGATCAGATGTCTGACACAGGGTGGCACCAGCGGGCAAGTTGCGTGATCGCGTTCGGCGCAATGGTGTGGCTTGCAGCAGTTGGCAGCGGGTTCGCACAGCCATACCCGGCCAAGCCGATCCGCCTGGTGGTGCCGTTCGCCGGCGGCGGGGCGCTCGACATCGTCGCGCGGGCGCTGGCGAAATCGCTGACCGAAACCCTGGCGCAACCGGTGTTTGTCGAAAACAAGCCGGGCGGCAACAGCGTCATCGGGTCGGTGAGTGTGGCGCGTGCCGCGCCGGACGGCTATACCCTGCTGGTCCAGGCCACCGCCTTCCTGACGGTGCCCGGGATGATGCAGGCCGCCAGCTATGACCCGCTGCGCGAATTCACCGCCGTCAGCAACATTTCCTACGTGTCACAGATCCTGGTGGTGCATCCGTCGGTGGCGGCGAAAACGGTGGCTGAACTGATCGCTCTGGCCAAGGCCCGACCGGCGGAGCTGAACTATGGTTCGGGTGGCGCCGGTACCTCGTCGCACATGGCCAACGAACTGCTGATGCGCCTGGCCGGCATCACGCTCACCCATGTGCCCTACAAGGGCAACGCGCCGGCTTTGGTCGATGTCCTGGGTGGTCGCCTGCAGATGATGAGCGACAACATCCCGACCGCCCTGCCGCATGTGGCCAGCGGCCGCCTGCGCGCCCTGGGCGTCACCACGGCACGGCGTTCGGCCCTGTTGCCGGACGTGCCGGCGATCGGCGAGACTGTCGCCGGCTATGAAGCCGGCATTTTCCAGGCCCTGTTCGCGCCGGCCAACACGCCGAAGGAGATCGTCGCGCGCCTCCATGCCGGGGTGAGCAGATTCACCGGCGATGCGGCCAACCGCGAACGCTATGCGCAGCAGGGCGTCGACCTCGACAACAGCGAATCGCCGGAACGCTTTGCCGCAAAGGTCGCGGCCGAATACGAAAAATGGTCGACCATCGTGCGGCAGGCCGGCATCAAGGTCGAATAGCCGGGTCGACACCGGACCGCGCGCTCACGGTAGCCGGCACAGCAAGGAGTCTTCGCATGCCAACAGTCAAAGCCAGGGACGGCGCCACCCTCTCCTACGAGGTGCATGACTATACGGACCCGTGGGCGGATGCGCCGACCCTGCTGCTGCAGCACGGGTTCGGGCGCACGGGGCGGTTCTGGTACAACCTGATCCCGACGCTCAGTCGCCACTACCGGGTGGTGTGCCCCACCTTTCGCGGTCTCGGGAACTCGGCTGCGGGTGTCGACTTCAAGACCGGACTGACGCTCGACAACTACCTCGCCGACCTCGATGCGATCATCGAGGATCTCGGCGTGCCCGCGGTCCACTATGCCGGCGAGTCGCTTGGCGGGGTGATCGGTTTCGCATTCGCGGCGACCCATCCGGCGCGGGTACGTACCCTGTGCGTGCTCTCGGCGCCGCTCTACATCAAGTCGAGCGTCGAGCAGACATTCTCGTTCGGTCATGGCTCGTGGGAGCAGGCGCTGGAAAAAATCGGCTCGTACGAGTGGGGCAGGCAAGCCAATGCGGCTACCCGTTTTCCGCCCGGAACCGATCCGCGCGTGCTCGACTGGTATGCCAGCGAGACCGGCAAGAATCGGGTCGAAGCCCTGATGGCGATGGTGCGTTTCGCGATGGGTGCCAATGTGACGCCCTTGCTGGAGAAGATCGAGGCGCCGGTGCTCGGTCTCTACCCGATGGCGGGAACGGTGGCCACCACCGAGCAGACGCAGGTGTTGAAGGACAAGATACGCGACATTCAGATCGTCCACCTGCCGACCACCTATCACATGACATGGATGCTGTATCCGGGAGTATGTGCGCGGCATATTCTGCATTTCATCGCTGCCCACGATGGCATCGCCTGTTGCGACTGAACCATGGCCGAGACCCGCGTTGCGTTGATCGGCAATTCTGCGCTGTGATCCGCCCGACCAGATTGTTGTCAAACCATAGGAGATACGCATGATCGCGAAGCTTGTTCTCAAGGCTCTTGCGCTGGCGGCCGGTATTGGGCTGGCAATGCCAGTCGCGCTCGCCCAGGCCTTCCCCATCCGGCCGGTGCGCATCATCGTTCCCGCACCGCCGGGCGGCGCGATCGACATCATCGCGCGCCTCCTGGCCGACCGCCTTGGCAGCGCATGGAACCAGCCAGTCGCGGTTGAAAACAAGGCCGGCGGCAGCCAGATCATCGGCACCGAGGTGGTGGCCAAGAGCCCGCCGGACGGCTACAACCTGGTGATCATCGCCTCCAGCCACGCGGTCAATCCGGTGTTGTTCAAGAAAATGCCCTACGACTCGACCAGGGACTTTTCATTCGTCGTGCAGACCCACGCCGTGCCACTGCTGCTGGCAGTGACCAACTCGCTGCCGGTGAAGAACGTTGCCGAACTGATCGCCTATGCCAAGGCGAACCCGGACAAGTTGAGCTACGCCTCAAGTGGCCAGGGCAGTTCGCTACGCACCGCGGCCGAACTGTTTCGCTCGATGACCGACACGCAGATTCTGCATGTGCCCTATAAAGGCAGCACGGCGGCGCATCCGGACCTGATCGCCGGGCGCACCTCGATGATTTTCGACACCATCACGGCGATCCTGCCGCAGGTGAAATCCGGCGCGGTGCGCGCGCTGGCCGTCACCACGCTGGCGCGCTCGTCTATCGCCCCCGACGTTCCGACCATCGCTGAATCCGGTGTGCCCGGCTACGACGCCAGTTCGTGGGGCGGCATCCTGGCGCCGGCCGGCACACCCAAAGATGTGGTCGATGCGCTCAACGCGGCCATGGTCAAAATCCTTGTCACACCCGATGTCAAGGCGCGGCTGGCCAATTCCGGAATCGAAGTGGCGGCCGGCACTCCGCGCCAGTTCGAGGACTTCATGCAGTCCGAGATGCGCAAATGGGCGAAGGTCGCGAAGGATGCCGGCGTCGTCCCGGAATAGGGCGCGGCGTTGTGATCAGCCGGTTGATGCTGCGATTGCGCCCTTGTTCGCCTCATACCAGGCGATGTAGTCGGCAAACGCCCGCTCCGGCAAATAGGCTGGCGCGTAGCCCGCATCACGAGTGATCCGCGCGATGCTCATCGGTGAACGCGGCGCCGGCTTGTTGCGCCCCAGCGTGCATTCCTCGATCAGGTCGGAAAATCCGTAACTGAACCCCGGGAAGCGTTGCTTGAGACGGCCGCACCAGTCTTCCATCGACCAGCGCCTGCCGGCCGACAGGTGGTAGATCGGCTCGGGCGACGCGGGCAGGTCGAGCACCGCGGCCAGGCCGCGCGCCACATCCACCGAATAGACCCAGTCGTCGCCGGCCTCGCTGTGGATCACTGCAGCGCCATTGCTTTCGGCCACCCGGAGCAACTGCAGCGGCATGCTCAGGGTGTCGCGCACGCCGGTATCGTATTCCCAGCGGCCGAACACCATGCCCAGGCGCACCACGGTGAGGTTGAGGTCGCGGGTTTGCCGGTAGCGCAAGCCCGTGCGTTCGGCGGCGAACTTGCTGATGCCATACAGGGTTTCCGGCAGCGCGGCGCTGGTCTGCTCGTCCAGAATGTCGGCGGCGCGGCCGGCGGCGCCAAAAATGGAACCGGTGCCCAGTTGCACCACCCGCCGTACCTGGTGGCGCACGGCGGCTTCCAGCAGCTCTACCGTGCCGATCAGGTTGACCATGAAAATGTCGCGCGCCGCGCGCTTCTCGCGGTGAATGTCGGCGGTGATCGCGGCACCATGGATCACGCGATCGACCGCGTGGGTTTTCAGCACCGCATCGAGATCGGCCGCGCTGCCGACATCGCCCGCCACCACATGCAGGCGGCCCGGCGCGCGCTGCAATGCCGCCAGTGCAGCCGGTGGCGATGGCGCCGGCCCGAACAACACCACTTCGTCGCCGCGCCCGAGCAGATGCTCGGCTGCATTGATGCCAACGAATCCGGAACCGCCAGTGATCAGCACTGCCATGTGTTGTCCTTTCGGGAATTCTGCATGTCGTGAAGTCGCACGACATCACGACCACCTGCAGGGTTCATTCGATGCCGAGACCAGCGGCCGCCGCGATGCGCTTCCACTTCTGCACTTCGGCTGCGATGAAGGCGGCACTCTGCTCCGGTCCCAGCAGCAACGGTTCGATTGCCAGCGTGGCCAGTCGCGCAACGTAGTCAGGGTCCGCGATGATCCTGCTGTGGGCGGCCTTGAGACGCGCCTGCACCTCGGCCGGCGTCTTGCCGGGCACCGCGATCCCCCACCAGGTGCTGGAGATGATGCGCGGGTTGCCCAGCTCGGCGAAGGTCGGCGTGTCCGGCAGGAGTTTCAGGCGGCTCGTGTGGGCCACCGCCAACGGGCGCAATTTTCCACTGGCGAAGTTGGCTTTGAGTGTGCTCAGATCGTTCACTGTCATGTCGACTTCGCCAGCCAGGAGCGCCAGTGTCGCCGGGCCGCCGCCCTTGTAGGGCACGTGCAGGAGGTCGATGCCGGCTTCGTGCCTGAACAGTTCGCCGGCCATCTGCACGATGGTGCCGGTGCCGGCCGAGGCGAAGGTGTATTTGCCGGGGCTGCGCTTGGCCAGGGCGATCAGTTCGGTCGCAGACTTCACCGGCAGGCTGTCGCGCACCGCCAGCACATGCGGCGCGTTGGCGATCAGGCCGATCAGCGAAAAGTCGCGCGTGAAATCGTAGGGCAGGTTCTTCATCGTCACCTGGTTGACCGCCATCGTGCTGGTGGTGCCGAACACGATCGTGTAGCCGTCTGGCGTTGAGCGCGCCACCGCGTCGGTGCCGATGGTGCCGGCGGCGCCGTCACGGTTCAGGGTGGCCACCGGCTGACCGAGCAGTGTGGCCAGGTGCTGCGCATAGAGGCGACCGACGATGTCGGCCGGGCCGCCGGCCGGGAATGGGATCACCATCTGCAGCGGTCGGGTCGGATAGGCGTCGGCGGCGTGCGAGGCCTCGCCGGCGCAGAATGTGGCTAGCAACATGGCGGCCACGCTGCGGAAAGCGGAACGCCGCCACGCTGTCGTTTCACGCGGCGCAAATGGCGCGATGGTGGTCATGTGTTTCCCACGGAATGTTTGTCGAGGCGCGCGGCGAATGAGGTGGCAATGATTGCGCTGCAAGGCGCGTTGCGGATACTCAGAACGCATGCACGCATGACGCATAGCCCATGCGCGAGCCGATGAAGCCGCCGCGCTGCAGGCTGTATGAAAGACGATCGATGCCCGGTTCAGAAACTTGCGGCGTGCGGGCCCAGACTTCACTCATGCAATAGCGCTCGACCGCGGCGCGAAAAATCTCGTGCGGCACATCCGGGAAAAATTCCGCGGTGATGCGCGCCAGCTCTGCCGGACCGTGGCCGGCGATCCACTGTTGCAAGGCCTGCAATGCGCGGTAGATGGCGGCAAATGCTTCGTGCTTGGCCGCCAGACCATCACGCGAACAAATGAAAGTGGTGTAGACCGTCGGGCCGCGCTCGCACGCCGCATAAAGCAGTTGTCCGGTGCGTTCAGCGAGCGCCTGGCTGACATGCGGCTCGAACAGCTGGATCGCGTCGAGTTCGCCATGCTTGAGGGCCAGCATCTGCTGTGCCATGGTCAGGCCGCTCCGGACCCGGCCGCTGGCGATCAGCGCCGCGACCTCGACGCCGGCATCATGCAAGTCGGCCTGCAGGCACAACCACGGCGTCGGAACCTCGGAGACCACGCCCAGCCGCAGCCTGGCAAGGTCGGCAAGTTCAAAGCCCGCGCGATCAGTACGGCCGAGCAGGCAAAACGGGTCGCGCGCCACCACCTCGCCAAAGCAGACCAGCGAGGCGCCGTTGGCCGGCGTGCTGTCGTGGTCTTTCATCACCCGCATCGGGCCGCCCCAGGTCAGGTCGATCGCGCCGCTCTTGATCTGCTCGATCGCACCGCCCGGTGCCCCGGGCGGCAGCCATTCGATGGCCACGCCTTCGCGTTCGGCAAGACCTAAGACCTTGAGCGCATAAAAGGGCACATAGAAGATTGCCCGGAAATTTTCAGCCAGGGTGATATTCAGCATTGTGGATGGCGGGCAGTGAGCGTGCTGGCGGCCGGGCACGTGAGGCTCAGCGCGCTTGCATGGCGGCTCAGGGCTTCACCCCGGTGATCGAGGCCGCCATCGCCGCCGGGTCGCGCATCGGCCAGCGGCCGCTGACCGCATGGGTCAGGAAGGACTCGACCACCCGATTGAATTCCCCGGCGGCTTCGAGATTCATGGTGTGGCCGCAATTGGGCAGGATCGCCAGCGCGGCCGACGGGATCACCTGCTTGAGCATCAGGCCGGGCTGCAGGCAGGGCCAGTCTTCGTCGCCGTTGAGGATCAGGGTTGGCACCGTCAGGGTTTTC
>JANPGJ010000109.1:0-5844 GCA_031423955.1 Burkholderiales bacterium | reverse complement strand
GCGAGTTACTGGCTGGCGTGTTGGCGGCCATCGCGCCGCTCGACCGCTGGACCGAAAAGGAGCAGACACGCGCCGAGGTCGAGACCTTCATTCTTGATCAAGTGTTCCAGACACTTCCCGAGCCGCCCTATACAACGGATGACAAGCAAGAGGTAGCAGCGACGGTTTACCGGCACATCTGGCAACAAAGCGTTGAACGGGCATAGGGCCTTTGTGTAAGGTCTTTATCTGTGCGGCAAGCCGGATAGGTGCCGCTATAACAGTAGTGCGCTTGCCCGCAGCCGTCGTGGAAAGTCAGGCATGATGGTCAGTTCCACCGGGTTCATCGAAGCATGGCGCTTCGTCGCAAACGAACCAAAGAAGCGCATGATTTCACTTTCATGAGGACCACACAATGAACGCGGTACCGGTGATCGACATTTCCCCTTTCCTGGCCGGCGACGAAGCGGGCCGGCAGCGCGTTGCGCGGGCGCTGGCGGATGCCGCCGAACAGATCGGCTTTTTCGCCATCACCGGCCACGGCGTGCCGAATGCCACGATGGATGCACTGTACGAAGAGGCGCATGCCTTCTTCGACCTGCCGCTTGCGGAAAAGCAGCGGGTCGCGCCGCCCGCGCCAACCTACCCGCGCGGTTACAAAGGCATCGGTTTCGAGGCACTGGCGGCCGGCAATCAGCTCGAAACGCCGCCTGACTTGAAGGAGTACTGGCACTTCGGGCGCGAGGTGATTCCCGACACGCCGGATTTCACCGGGCCTGTAGCGCGCAACTATTTTCATCGCAATATCTGGCCTGTGAGGCCGGCCGGCTTTGCAGCCGCATCCGACGCCTACTATCGGGCGATGGATGATCTCTCGGTGGTGTTGTGCCGGATCTCCGCCTTGGCACTTGGCCTGCCGGAGCACTGGTTCGCCGACAAGATCGACCGCCACATCACCGCGGCCCGCATCAACTATTACCCGCGCCAGGACAATCCGCCGGCCGAGGGGCAGTTGCGTGCCGGCGCCCACACCGATTACGGCATGCTCACGATTCTCTCCGGCGAATCCGCGCCCGGCCTGCAGGTGCAGACCCGCGCCGGTGAGTGGGTCGATGTGGCCACCGACAAATATCGGTTCGTGTGCAACATCGGTGACCTGCTGATGCGCTGGACCAATGACCGCTGGGTGTCGAATACGCATCGGGTGTTGAACCCGCCGCGTGCGACCGCGCGTGCGGCAAGCCGCATGTCGATCGCGTTCTTTCACCATCCCAATTTCGACGCGAAGATCGAGTGCATACCGGGCTGCGCCGGCGATGCCGCGCCGCGCTATGAACCGGTGCTTTCGGGCGAGTTTCGCGATTTCAAGTACAACGTGACGCGGACGCAGAAGACTGCTTGAAATCTGCCTGCGTTTCGGCCCCCGGTTGGGCGCCGCCGGAATGCGCGACGCCTGCATGCGCGCCTGACGGCTACAATTTCTGCACAACATTTTCGGGACATGCCATGCAAGCACCTGCGCCTTCGCGATTGATCCGCCGGCAATCCGGCGCAGGGCATGACTCGCTCGCCTGTCCGGGGCGCCGCGCGCTGCGCGGCCTGAAGTCGGCTGCGCGCACGATCCTGCTGGTGCTGGGCATCGCATCGGGCGCCGGTGCGATGGCGCAGGCCTTCCCCAGCAAGCCGATGCGCATTGTGGTGCCGTTCGCCGCCGGTGGGCCGGCCGATACGGTCGGCCGCCTGGTGGCGACCGGGTTGCAATCCATGGGGCAGCCGGTATTGGTCGAGAATCGTCCCGGGGCCGGCGGCGCGCTTGGTGCCGACCTGGTGGCCAAGGCACCGGCCGATGGTCATACCTTGCTACTTTGCAACATCGGCGATGCGATGGCGATGACGCTCTACAAATCGCTGCCCTACAACTTCGAGCGTGACTTCGCGCCGGTGACAATGCTTGCGTCGTCGCCATTCCTTATTGCCGTTCACCCGTCGGTGGCGGCGCGCAATTTCCAGGAGTTCCTGCAACTGGCGCGCGCCAAGCCGGGTTCGCTCACCTACGGGTCGGCCGGCAACGGCGTGTCCTCCCACCTGTCGGGCGAGTCGCTGAAACTGGCGGCGAACATCGACATCCTGCATGTGCCCTACAAGGGCCAGGCGCCGGCGATGGCCGATTTGCTCGGCGGCCAGATCGCCTTCATGTTCGCCAACCCGGTGACCACGCTGTCACAAGTGCGGGCCGGCAAGTTGCGCGCTCTGGCGACCACCGGGCCGAGTCGCATCGCCAATGCGCCGGATATTCCCACCGTCGCCGAATCCGGCGTGCCGGGCTACGAAGCCGAGACCTGGTTCGGCATTGCCGCGCCGGCCGGCACGCCCGAGGTGATCGTCAATCGCCTGGCCAGCGAACTCGCTCGCGTGATGAACGAGAAGGACACGCGTGCCAGCCTGGAATCGCAGGGCCTGATCATTGTGGCCAGCGCCCCGGCCGATTTTGCGCGCCGCATCAGGTCCGACATCGCGGTCTGGCGCAAGGTGATTACCAGCGCGAAGATTTCGCTGGATTGAGCCTGGCCTGCGTGGCGTTCGGCGGCTGCGCGGTTGGCGCTTCATGTTGGCCGAAGCGAGCCGGACAGGGATCGTCTTCGATTGACTGCCAGGCCGTCGATATTCACTACACCAGCCATTCGCATGTTTACCCCTGACCTGATCCTGCACAACGGCCGCATCCATACCCTGGAGCCGGTCAACCGCACCGTCACTGCGCTGGCGGTGCAGGGCGAACTGATCGCGGCGGTCGGCGACGATGCCGCGCTGCTGCCCCTGCGTGGCCCGCAGACCCGGGTGATCGATCTCGCCGGCCGCACCGTGGTGCCAGGCTTCTACGATGCGCATCCGCATCTCGACCGCATGGGCCTGCGCGACCTGTGCGGGGTGGCGATCGCGCAGTGCGACTCGGTGGCCGGAATTTGCGCGGCGGTGCGTGAGGCGGCCGCCCATACGCCACCCGGCGAGTGGATCGTCACCCTGCCGATGGGCGCGCCGCCCGACCAGTATGTGTTCGAGGCCGGGCAGTTGCGCGAGGGGCGCTTTCCCGATCGCCATGACCTCGACCGTGCCGCGCCCGATCACCCGGTGTTCATCCGCTCGCCCTGGGGCTGGTGGAGCCGGCTGCCACTGCCGGCGGTGGCCAACAGTCGCGCGCTGGCGGCTGCCGGGATCACGCGCGATACGCCGGCGCCGCACAAGATCGAGATCGTCAAAGACGCCGCAGGCGAGCCGACCGGATTGTTTCTTGAGCGCAACCGTGCGCCGGTGCTCGAGTACACGCTGTTTTCCTGCGTGCCGCGCTTTACCTACGAAGACCGCCATGCGGGCTTGCGCCACGCCGTGCGGGCCACCAGTGCCGCCGGGGTTACCGCGGCCTTCGAAGGCCATGGCGTCACCCCGCAGGTGATCGACATCTATCGCCGGCTCGAAGCGGCCGGTGAACTGACGGTGCGCATGCAACTGCCCCTGAGCGTGCCGAGCGCCACCTTCAGCGATCGCCGAATCGGCGAAATGCTGGGCCACTGGGCGCCACGCCTGGCCGGGCACGGCAGCGCGGTCGGCGCCGGCGGGTTGTTGCGTGAAGAGGCGCTGTGCCTCGATGTTGCCGACCCCGACACCGCACGCATCATCGGCCGCGGTTATCCCTATGAGCAATGGGCGGGGCATTTCTACCAGGCCTTGCCGCACGAACGCCTGGTGGCGCTCGGCCTGGCGGCGGCGCGACTCGGTATCCGGGTTTGTACGCTGGTTTGCTATGAGCTCGAACGGGTGCTTCGCGCGTTTGAAGAGATCAATGCTCAGGTGCCGATTCATGAGCGGCGTTGGGTTGCCGTGCATGTCACCGAAGCCACTCCCGAGCAGATTCGCCGCATCAAGGCCCTGGGCCTTGTCGTAACGGTGACGCCTGGCTTCATGTACATGGCCGCTGATCGCTTCAACCTGCAGGCGCTCGGTGCGCGCGGCACACCGATCCGCGCCTTGCTCGATGCCGGCGTGCCGGTGGCCCTGTCCACCGACGGCGTGCCGCATTCGATGCTGTTCGCGCTGTGGGAGGCGCTGGCGCGCTGGGACAACGACGCCAGGGCGCAACTGGGCGACAGCGGCCTGACGCGCGAGGAGGCGCTGCGCCTGGCCACCGTGGCCGGCCACCATCTCACCTGGGACGAGCACAGCCGCGGGCCGCTGGCGCCCGGGATGGCGGCCGATTTCGTGGTGTTGGGCGAGGACCCGCTGACCTGCGAGCTTGCGCGCATCGCCGGCATCACGGTGCACGGCACCTGCGTGGCGGGGCGCATTGTGTACGGCCTGGTTCAATAAGGCGCCCGGCTGCCCGCCCGCTTGGTAGAATCTTTTGATCGCAGTCAGGCGCTACTGGGGTAATCCATGGTTCGGGTCGAAGGCAGATTCATCACCGTGCGCCGCTGCGTGGACTTTCGCTGATGCGCCTGGCCACCGGGCAGGGGGCCGTATTTCGGCGCGCGGGTGCTCTGCCCCCGGTGCGTGTGCTCGCACCCGACGATTCGCAACTGGTCGCCGCTGCCGAGCAGGCATTCGACCATGACACCGGCATCCCGCTGGCCAGCCTGCTCTGCTTCAAGGCGCACGTGCGCTTTCGTGCGCTCAAAGGGATCGCGCGCCTTCCGCTAATCCTTGATGCTGGCGCATCGCTGATCGACGCACCGCGTTGCGGTGTCGGCATGCGGAAGATCGGTGAAGCGCGGCGCGTGGCGGTAGCATGATCCCGTGTATGCAAATGCGGAATGAAAGAATTGCCAGGGGCAATCCGGGCTTAAATGGGCATGATCATTGCTCGTCATTCATCGAGCAAGAATCTTGCGAAACGGGCAAGTTGCTGCGCGTCGGGCAGGATTTTCGGGCGACGCGGAGTAGCAGGGGCGGTGCCCCGAACCGCACCCAGCAATCAATACCACAATATGAGATCCACCTGACGGGTTGCCAGACATGAATGCATTGGAAAAACTAGCCGACGGCATCGACGCCTTCAGCACCTTCATCGGGCGCACCCTTTCCTGGGTGATGTTGCCGGTGGTGGTGATCTCGTTTGCCGTGGTGATGATGCGCTACGTGATCGGCAAGGGGTTCCCGTGGTTGCAGGAATCCTATATCTGGCTGCACGGCGCCGCCGTGCTCTTGTGCGCGGCCTGGGTGTTGAAGGAGGGCGGCCATGTGCGCGTCGACCTGCTCTACAAAAAATGGTCGGCAAGGGGAAAGGCGAAAGCCGACCTGTTCGGGGTGATCGTGTTTCTCTACCCGATGATGGGGTTTCTGTTCTGGTGGAGCCTGCCCGGCGTGCAACGCTCATGGCGCCTCCTGGAGCGGTCACAAACCAACGACGGCCTGCAGTTCGTCTACCTGATGAAAACGGTGATCCCGGTGTTTTGCGTGCTGGTGATGATCCAGGGCTTGTCGATGGCGATCCGCGCCTTGCTGGTGCTCAAGCGCCGGGAGAAGGCCAATGGATAGCCACGTGATCGGCGAGATTCTCGCCGTCTGCATGTTCGCCGGCCTGATCGGCTTCATGCTGCTGGGTTTTCCGGTGGCCTTCGCGCTCGGTGGCGCCTCGCTGGCGTTCGCCGGTTTGGGCATCCTGTTGGGCGCCTTCGATACGCCACTCCTGGCCGGCGCTTTCGGCCGCACCTATGACGCGATCACCAACGACGTGCTGATCTCGATCCCGCTGTTCGTCTTCATGGGCACCGTGCTGGAACGCTCGAAGATCGCCGAAGACCTGCTGACCACCATGGGCCAGGCCTTTGGCAAGCTGCCCGGCGGACTAGGCTATTCGGTGGTGATCGTCGG
>JANPGJ010000108.1:0-12200 GCA_031423955.1 Burkholderiales bacterium | reverse complement strand
TGTTTTTCGAGTTTTGGTCGAACGACATGTGCCGGATTGATGGCAAGCTAGCATCCGAACTTTTTGACAGGGCCCCACGATCATGGCAAGGCTTTCCACCCACGTACTCGACACCGTCAATGGCATTCCCGCGCCCGGTCTTGCGGTCACGCTTTATCGAGTGACCGCCAACGGTCGCGAGCGCTTGGTGCAGACCCGCACCAATGCCGACGGCCGCACCGATCAACCCCTGCTGAGCGGCGACACCATCCAGACTGGTGTCTACGAGCTTGATTTCGAGGCCGGCGACTATTTTCGCGGTCTCGGCATCAAGCTGCCCGACCCTGCGTTCGTCGATCGCGTCACCCTGCGGTTCGGGATTGCCGAGGCGACCGGGCATTACCATGTGCCTCTGCTGGCAAGTCCGTGGACCTATTCGACCTATCGGGGCAGTTGATGGAAGCGTACATCCTGGATTACCTGAATTTCGCGATTCGCTGGCTGCACATGATCGCCGGCATCGCGTGGATCGGCGCGTCGTTGTACTTCGTGTGGCTCGATTCGAGCCTGCGGCCCGCGACCGACCAGCCGAGCCAGGACATCGGCATCGGTGGCGAAGTGTGGGCGCTGCACGGCGGCGGCTTTTATCGGGCCCAGAAATTCAAGGTGGCGCCGCCCGAGCTACCCAATCCCCTGCACTGGTTCAAGTGGGAGGCTTATGTCACCTGGTTGTCGGGATTCTCCCTGCTGGTGTTGATGTACTACGTGCAGGCCGAGATCTACCTGATCGACAAGAGCGTGATGGACTTGACGCCGGTAGCGGCGGTGTCGGCGGGGTTGGGATGCCTGGCGATTTCCTGGATCGTCTATGACCTGATGTGCCGATCCGGGATTGGCGACAACGAACCGATGCTGGCATCGATTCTGTTCGTTCTGCTGGCGTTCCTCGCCTATGGGTTGACCCACATGTATAGCGGGCGCGGGGCATTCATCCATTTCGGCGCGGTGATCGGCACCATCATGGTTGCCAATGTGTTTTTCGTGATCATTCCGGGCCAGAAGGAAATGGTCAAGGCGAAGCAGGAAGGGCGACCGGTCGACCCGAAGTATGGTCTGTGGGGCAAGCAGCGCAGTGTCCACAACACCTATTTCACGCTACCGGTCCTGTTTGTGATGGTCAGCAATCATTATGCGGGGTTCACCGGTCACAAGCATGCCTGGGCCATCCTGATGGCGATATCACTGGCCGGCGCCCTGATCCGGCTCTATTCGGTGATGAGTCATCGTGGCGAGAGGCGCCCCATGCTTTGGATCAGCGGCTACGGCATCCTGGTCGCGCTGTTCGTTGCCCTGTTCCCCAAGCCGGTCGACCAGGCGACGACTTCCATGGTCAAGTTCGCCGCCGTCAAGCAGGTGATTGACGCCCGCTGTGTCGGGTGCCATGCGGCGAAACCGGTGTTCGCCGGCTTCGCGGCGCCGCCGAAGAATGTGATGCTTGAAACTCCGGAGCAAATCAAGACCCAGGCGCAGGCGATTCATCAGCAAACGGTGGTCGCCAAGGCCATGCCGATCGGCAACCTGACCAACATCACCGATCAGGAGCGTACCGTCATTGCAAACTGGTTCGCCCAAGGCGCCAAGCTGGAATAGCGGTCGAGGCGGAGAACTCCGCCAGGGCGAACGCCATTGTCAGGTCGCCAGCGCTCGCTGCGTGGCAAGGAAATCCGGCGAGCGGGTCAATGTCGCGGCAGGAAGCGCAGCCCCACTCACTCAAGGCCGGCAATCGCAGGTGCCGGGATTGGCCCGCCCGGGAGATTCAATCTCACACTCAACTGAAGCGGTTGAACCAGAGCATCGACAGGAAGCCGGCCAACAACGCGAAAAGCGCGGCCGCGCCGGTCATCAGTGCGGTGATTTCGCTTTCCTTGCGTTCCAGCGTGAACTTTGTATTGAGGGTTGAATAGACCTTCGACAGGTCGTCGCCACTTGAGGCCTTGAAATAGTCGGCGCGCGTCAGGCTGGCAATCGCTTTCAGGGTTTCTTCATCGAATGCCATGTACATCGCATAGCCGTCCATGCTCACCGGGCCGCCGGCGGCCGAGCCGAAGCCGACGGTGTGGATCTTGACACCGCGGTCGGCCGCCATGCGCGCCGATTCCAGAGGATCCGGGCCGGTGGTGCGCCGGCCATCGGTGAGAAGAATGATCGAGGCCGAGGTATAACTACCGGCCGGCACCGGTTTGAACTCCTTCTTTGCTTCCGGCTTCGGAGCGCGCGCGATCGGCGCTGTACGTGGTGCCGCAGGCGCGGGCGCCTGCATGCCCCAGCCGCCTGTGTATCCCTGTTCGACCACGATACCTTCATCCGGGAAAATGGTCGCCAACGAAGCCATGATGCCGCTGCCGATCGCGGTATGCCGTTGCAGGTCGAAGCGGTCGATGGCGGCGATCAGGTCTTCGCGGTTATAGGTTGGCGCCTGCACCACTGCTGCGGTGCCGGCAAAGGTGACGATGCCGATCTTGATATTGGCAGGAACTTCCTGCATGAAGGTTTTCGCCGCCGCCTTGGCTGCCGTAATGCGGTCAGGCTTGACGTCGGTGGCGAGCATGCTGCGTGAAACGTCCATCGCCAGAATGATCATGCGGCCCTCGGACGGCAGGGTGACCATTGCGACCGGTCGTGCCACCGCCAGCAAGGTGATGATCATCGCCAACAGAAACAGCGCAGGCGGAATGTGCCTGCGATAGCGCGCACCTGGCCCCAGCGCCTCCTTGACCATCCGGACACTGGTGTAGGTGAGCGCTCGCTTTTTGCGTCTGAGCAGTGCTACGTAAGCCCACACCAGAGCTGGTACCACAAGCAACAACCAAAGATACTGGGGCCAAAGAAAACTCATGCTGTTTCTCCTGCACGCTTGCCCAGTTGCATGGAATGACGGTCGTAACGCGTCGGCGGGTCGGTAACCAATCCCTCTGTGAAGACGCGATTTCATCTCAACTTTAGCACCGCAAACCGCGTTTGTGGCTATATCGCTGCTGGCGAACCGATGCCGGCCGCCAACTTGCACAAGCAGGCGCCATGCCCGATCGCTGGCGGATTACAATTCTCTTGGTCAAACAAGAGGGACGCGCCATGGATTCCGCCACGATTGCGAAAGAATTGTTGACCGCGCGTTACCGGGTGCGCCAGCTACCTCCCTTTTCCGAGGCCGCCGCGGATTTCGGTGTTGACCAGGCTTACGACGTCGCCGCCGAAGTTCTCAAATCCCGGCGCGCCGCCGGCGAATTTCCGGTCGGGCGCAAGATCGGATTCACCAATCGCGGCATCTGGCAGGAATACGGCGTGACCGCGCCGATCTGGGGCTATGTTTACGACACGACATTTCGCATGGCGCCGGAAAACTCAGGCCTGCAGTCGCTCAAGGGGGCGATGCAGCCGAAGATCGAACCCGAAATCGTGCTCAAGCTCAGGCAGACGCCACGACCGGGCATGACCGAGGCGGAGCTGGCGGATTGCATCGACTGGATTGCCCATGGTTTCGAGATCGTGCATTCGCTCTATCCGGGCTGGCGCTTTTCCGGCGCCGATACGATTGCAGCATTCGGCATGCACGGTGTGCTGATCGTCGGCAGTCCGCGCCATGTGCGCACCATTGAGGGGCTCAATCGCGATCTGGTGCGCGAACTGCGGTCGTTCCAGGTGTCGCTGTTTTGTGACGGCAAATTGCGCGACTCGGGCGCCGGTACCAACGTGTTGGGCAGTCCCTTGCTGGCTTTGAAGCATCTGGTCGAACTGCTGGTGCACTTGCCGCAGCACAAACCGCTGATCGCCGGTGAAATCGTGACCACCGGCACGCTGACCGCCGCGTTGCCGGTCAAGCCGGGTGAAACATGGCATACAGCGTTTACCGGGATTGATCTTCCGGGCTTGACGGTGCGGTTTGCCTGAAACGTGATGGTCGACTTTCTTTGCTGTGCGTGACAGCAACGCCGGCGGCACCTGCGGTTCAGCAATGATGCAATCGGTGGAGGTGGGCGCTTGCATATGGCGCCGATCACTGGTGCGGCAACATCGTCTGGTGCCATTTGTGACTGCTTTGGCGCTGCGGTCGTGAACTGGCGCCGCAGTTTCGCAGGGGTCAAGGTGCCGCTTGACGTCCCTGCGATTTCAGCCAAGCCGGGTTAGCAGCCAAAGGGCCAGCGGCCAGCGCAGTCAGCGCAATGGTCAAGACGGTGCTCGACATCAGGAAGGCGACGATCGGCAGCGCCGCGCCGCGGATTCGTTCGATGTGGATCATCACGCTAACGCCGACCGGCATGAAACGCTGTAGCCGGTCGGTTTGGCGGCGCTCACCGGACTGGCCGTGGCCAAAAACAAAGGCCGCGAACCGCGGCCTTTGTGCTTTGCGGGTAGTGGGCCTACTTGGCGCCCAACACCTGTTGCAGTTCGCCCGACTGGTACATCTCGGCCAGGATGTCAGAGCCGCCGATAAACTCGCCGTTGACATACAACTGCGGGATGGTCGGCCAATTGGCGAATTCCTTGATGCCCTGGCGGATCTCGGGGTCTTCGAGAACGTTGACAGTGGCGGGGGCGGCGACACCGCAGGCCTTCAGAATCTGGATCGCCTTGGCGGAAAAGCCGCATTGCGGGAAGGTCGGTGTTCCCTTCATGAACAAAACGACGGGATTGGAAGTAACGGTCTGGCGAATGCGGTCTTGGGTATCCATGATGGGTCTCGCGAAAATGAAAATGATCCGGAAGTCGGAAAGTGTTGGGAATCGGAAATTCTAGCGGCAAACGGTCGGGACAGGCCGAACCAGCCCATGAAACATGGATTATCGAACGAAACGCGGCTCCAGTTCAACCGGTCAGGACCGCGTCAGTCGCCGATGATCAACCAGTCGCATGTGATTCTTGCGAAATTGGGGATGGCTGCCGGAGGAATCAAGGGGTCCGGCTTTCTGCTTTAGACAGTTTGAGTAACCGGAAAGATTTTTGCTCTCATCCGGCAGCCTGGCCGGAATGCCGGCATCAGGCCGCCGGCAACTTGCCTGCTGAAATCCGCTCCAGGCCGGCAAGGTCGAGCCATGTATCGATCTCGTCGAAACCGGCCGCGCGAAGATGGTCGCGCACCGGCCCACCCTGATCAAATCCATGTTCAAGCAACAGCCAGCCGCCGGCGGTGAGGTGCCCGGCTGCGGCGGTCACGATTGACGCGATGCACTGCATGCCCGCGATGCCGCCGACCAGCGCGGCGTGTGGTTCAAAGCGCAAGTCGCCTTGCACCAGGTGCGCATCCCCGGCCGCGATATAGGGCGGATTGCTGACAATCAGGTCGAAAGTGCGTCCGTCGACCCGGGAAAACCAGTCGCTTTCGATCAACTCGATTCGTCCCGGTGCCAGCGCTTCGGCGTTGACGGCGGCGATCCCGAGCGCCGCCGCCGATGCATCGACTGCTGCGATGGACGCGTCCGGCAATTCGCAGGCGAGCGTGACCGCAATCGCGCCACTGCCGGTGCCAAGGTCAAGAATGCGCGGTTGCGCAAAGGCCTTGGTGTGCTCGATGGTGCGTTCGACCAGCAACTCGGTTTCCGGGCGCGGAATCAGGACCGCCGGCGATACCTTGAAACACCGCCCGTAGAACTCGCGCCTGCCGACGATGTAGGCGACAGGTTCGCCGCACCGGCGTCGCCGCGCCCAGTCAAGAAATCGATCATGCACCCGCGATTCGACCTGCCGTTCGGGAAAAGCGGCCAGCGTCGCTTCGGCAACGCCCGACGCCAGACTCAACAACAGGCGGGCCTCACGGCGATCGATAGCGGCTTCGGCAAGCACGCGACCGACCGCTGCGTCATCCGGTATCGGCATCGCGGATCTACTGCTCGCCGAGCGCGGCCAGCAATTCGGCCTGATGTTCGGCGGCCAATGCGTTGGTCAACTCGTCAAGGTCGCCATCGGTGATCGAAGCAATCTTGTACAAAGTCAGGTTGATACGGTGGTCGGTGACGCGTCCTTGCGGGAAATTGTAGGTACGGATGCGTTCCGAGCGATCGCCGGAGCCGATCAGATTCTTCCGTGTTGCCGCTTCCTTGGCTTGCGCCTCACGGGTTTCGCGATCCTTGATGCGGGCGGCGAGCACGGCGAACGCGCGGTCCTTGTTCTGATGCTGCGAACGGCCGTCCTGGCATTCGGCGACGATGCCGGTCGGTAAGTGCGTGATGCGCACCGCCGATTCGGTCTTGTTGACGTGCTGGCCGCCGGCGCCTGAGGCGCGGTAGACATCGATGCGGATGTCCTCCGGGCGGATCAAGACGTCGGCAACCTCATCGGCCTCCGGCATCACCGCCACGGTGCAGGCGGAGGTATGGATGCGGCCTTGCGCTTCGGTCTCGGGCACGCGCTGCACCCGGTGGCCGCCGGATTCGAATTTCAGGCGCGAATAGGCGCCACTGCCGACCAGGCGCATGATCACTTCCTTGTAGCCGCCCAGGTCGGAAGGGCTTTCCGACACCAGCTCAACCTGCCAGCCATTGCGCTCGGCGAAGCGGGTGTACATGCGGAACAGGGTGCCGGCAAACAGCGCGGATTCGTCGCCGCCGGTGCCGGCGCGGATCTCGATGAAGATATTTTTGTCGTCGTTCGGGTCCTTCGGCAACAACGCTCGTTCGAGATCCTTCTCGAGCAGCAACAAGTCGGCTCTGGCGGCGCGCACTTCTTCCTCGGCCAAGCCTTTCATCTCGGGGTCGGCCTGCATCTCGAGCGCGGTCGCCACGTCACTTTCACGCGTCTGGTGGCGCCGGTAGAGCTCGACCACCGGTGAAATATCGGCGTGCTCGCGCGTCAGCCGGCGATAGGCATCCATGTCGCGGGTCGCCCCTTCGGAAGACAGGAGCGCGTCAAGTTCGACAAGCCGGGTGCCGAGTTGGCCGAGCTTGGCTGCCATGCTGGATTTCATCGGAAAGGTTCGATCAGTGGAGGCAAAGGTGCATCAGCGCGCCGCCGGCAGCCGAGCCGATGGCGCCGGAGCGCGCCCCGCTAAAGTTTGTAGAGGGATTGCACCAGCGCGGCGACCGCATCGCGCTCGGAGCCCGACGCCTGCGATAGCGCCGCGGTCGGGTTGTGCATCAGCTTGTTGGTCAGCGCCTGGCTCAGGTGCAGCATGACCTCGCCGGGGTCGTTGCCTTGTGCCAGCGCCTTGAGCGCGCGCTCGAGTTCGGTCTGGCGCGCGGTCTCGGCCTGCGAGCGCAGGCGCTTGATGAGCGGCGTGGATTGACGCGTGTCAACCCAATGCATGAAGCCCCTGACCCGGTTGTCGATGATCGCTTCGGCCTGCGCGACCGCGCCGCGGCGTGCGTCCATGCCCTCGCGCACCGTGTCGGCCAGATCATCGATGGTGTACAGATAGACGTCGTCAAGACGCCCGACCTCGGGTTCGATATCGCGCGGCAGCGCCAGGTCGACCATGAACATCGGGCGCCGCTTGCGCGCTTTGAGCGCCCGCTCGATCAGGCCCTTGCCCAGGATCGGCAGCGATGCCGCGGTGCAGGACACGACGACGTCGAAGCGGTGCAATTCGGCCGACAGGTCGGCCAGGCGCATCGCATTGCCCATGAACCGGTTCGCCAGGCCGTGGGCGCGCTCGATCGTGCGATTGGCGACGGTGATCGATTTCGGACCTTGCGCTGCAAAATGGGTGGCGCACAGTTCAATCATTTCGCCGGCGCCGATCAACAGCACATGGGTATCGGCGACTGCCGGAAAAATCCGTTCCGCCAGGCGCACCGCCGCGGCGGCCATCGAAACCGATTGCGCACCGATCGCTGTTTGCGAACGCACCTCCTTGGCGACCGCGAACGAGCGCTGGAACAATTGATGAAGGTAGGTGCCGAGGGCGCCGGCATCCTCGGCGCTGCGCGCGGCCTGTTTCATCTGCCCCAGAATCTGCGGCTCGCCGATCACCATCGAATCAAGGCCGGCGGCCACGCGGAACGCATGACGTACCGCCTGGTCGTTGCCGAGGGTGTACAAGTGGGGCTTGAGGATGCCGGGGTCGACGCGGTGATACTCGGCCAGCCAGCGCGCGGCGTCGGACACCACTTCGAGACCACCGTCTGTGGCGCAATAGATTTCGGTGCGGTTGCAGGTTGACAGAATCGCGGCTTCGCTGGCGAAGCGATGGTCGAGAAACTCCTTGAGCGCACCGTGCATGCGCTCGACATGAAACACCACCTGCTCGCGCAAATGCACCGGCGCGGTGTGATGATTCAGTCCAAAGGCTGCGAGATGCATCATTCAACTTCCGAAATGCCGGCAAGGTCCGAAAGCGGGGCGCTAAAACGGTGGCAATGATGCAAATTATAAGTCCGCGGTCGGCCAGTTGCCGCAAGCGCGGGGCGCGGATGTGGTGAACCTTGATGCGGCCGAGCGCGGAGCTGCCTTCCGGCGCGGCGCCAACCTCCCTGCGCGCAATCAACCAGCGCACGGGGGCAGGATCAGCGTGAACACGCTTCCCTTGCCGGATTCGCTCTTGACGGCGATGCTCCCGCCGTGTTTTTCGATCACCGTCTTGACAAATGCCATGCCAAGGCCGGCACCCTGCGCCTTCGGCTGTCCCGGCTCGGAAAAACGGCGATAACGTTCGAACATCCTGGCCTGGTTCTCCGCCGAGATGCCATAACCCTGGTCGGCGACTTCGCATACATGCATCGGCCTGCCATCGATATTGCGCTCGGCGATGGACACTGTCACGACGGTGTTCTCGGGGCTGTACTTCACCGCATTGGTCAGCAAGTTGATGATCGCGCGCAGCAACAGGGCCCGATCGGCCAGCACCGGCACCGGCTCGCCATCCCATTGGATTTCCAGCCGGATCGATTTCTGGCTGGCCGCGATCCAGACGTCGTCGACCGCCTCTTCGGCCAGTGCGCCGAGATCCTCGACTACCGGTTCGTGCACCTTGGTTTCGGCACGTGCGAGCTGCAGGAACTGTTCGGAAAGCGAAAGCGTGCGCCGCGCATAATGCTCGATGCGTTTGTGCACCGCTTCCTTCGGGTTGTCGTCCGGATCGAGTTCGTGCAATTCGAGCAGCGCGATGATCGAGCTTTGGGGCGAGCGCATGTCGTGCGACAAAAACGCCAGCACCTCTTCGCGTGCCCGCTCGGCCTCGCGCAATTCGCTGATGTCGGAGAAGGTCACGATCCAGCCGGTGGCAACGTCATCATCGGCGTCCAGGCGTGCGCAGCGCGCCAGCAGGTTGCGCGCCTGAGGACTGGTGCATTCAAGCGCCGGCCGCGGCGCGGCGGCGCGTTCGGTACCGGCGCCGGCAACTTGCGTTTCCGCCAGTTGCCTGATCGCGTGCCAGTCCGGCGGTGGATCCTGCGCCGTGCGCCCGGTCAAGGTAGCGATCAGCGCTGGGACGCTGCGGCCGCGCATTTCACCTGACTGGCGCATGTCAAACAGGGCGGCGGCGGCGCGGTTGGCCATCAGCACCTGGCCATCCAGATCGGTTACCAGCGCGGCGTCCGGCAAGCCCTCCAGTGTCGCCGACACGAAGCGCCGCAGTTGGCGCAGGCGGTCGGCGGCGCCGGCGACAGCCAGAATGCGTGCTTCGACTATATCGCCGGCGTCGATCGGTGCCGCGGATTCGGGCAGCACACGCGGCTCGGCGGCCAGCAGCCTGAATTCCTCGCCGAGATAGCGGACGGTTGCCTCGAGTCGCCGCCAACTCCACAGCGGGTACGCGATGGCGATGCACAGCAGTCCGGCGCCGGGCGCGAACCAGAGCCCGAACTTCAGGGCAACCGCGCTGGCGGCTGACAGACAAAGCAGCGCCACCAGGGTCATCACCAGTGCGCGGCGCGGCGAAGTACGCGCAATGCCGGCCAGCACGAGCAGCAGGCCGCCCAGATTGAACAGGGCGTTGGCCAGCGGGCTGGCAAGGTGGATCGTCGTGCCGCTGCGAACCGCGTCGAGTACGTAGGCATTGATCTCGACACCGGGCGTCAAGCGTTCACGACCGGAAATCGGCGTCGGATAGGCGTCGCCAAGACCGGGGGCGGTGGCACCGACCAACACGTACTTGCCGTTGAAGGTATCGGCACCGATCCGGCCTTCCAGTACGTCGACAAACGGTACTTGCGTTACGCGGCCACCGTGCGCCGGGAACGGGATGCGAATCTCGAAATCGCGCCTCAATTCACCGGCGAGCGACGCTGCCGGATTGCGTGCGCCCGGCAAGGCGTTGGTGCGCCACTGCGGGTCGCCGATCTCGAGCATCGCGAGGGCGAAATGCGGCCACGGCAAGACCCCCGTCGCATCCCGGGCCACGCCCTGGCGCAAGAACACGCCGCGGGCGATACCGTCGCTGTCGACGTTGGTGTTGATGTGCCCGAGCGCGCTGGCCGCTCGCGCCAGCACCGCGATCGGTCGCTGGAACGCCTGCGGGCCGTTGCCCGAGGCGAATACCGGCAACACCGCCGGGACGCGTTTCAGAGCCTCCACCAGCGCCATGTCGTTGGCCGGATCGCTTTCCGACAGAATCAGGTCCAGCCCGACCGCTTTCGGCCTGCCCAGCGCCAGGCGCTCCAGCAGTCGCGTCTGCGCACTGCGTGGCCACGGCCAGCGCCCGATCGCGCCAAGGCTCTTTTCATCGATGGCGATGACCACAATGTCGGGCGGGCTGGCCCGGCTGCCCGATGTCAGCAGAAGGTCGTACAGCGTGTCGTCCGGCCGGCCAAGCCCGTTCATCAGCCCCAGGATCAGGCACAGCACCGACAACGACAGCGCCAGCACGCGCCATTCGGTACGCGCGGCGTGGCGCAGGACCAGTGAGGTCATCGGGCGCGGGTCAGGTGGACAGGCGGGCCCTATTGCAAGCGCACCGGATCACCGTCGCCGGTTGTGAGGTTGGCGCCGCCGCTGTCGCGCACACGATTGATGATGACGAATCGTTGCGGCGCGGTGAATGGGCCGACAAAGCCGTCGGCATCGGTCGCCCGAACCCGAAGGTAATAGGTGCCCTGTGGCGGCCTTGCAATAGTTGCCTTCGGCTCCGCAAGCTCGCGGGACTCGACCACCTGGGTGAACAGGGCATCGCGGGCTACTTGCAGCAGGAAACGCTGGCCTGGTTCGCCCGACCAGTTGAAGGCGATGCCATCGCCGGTTTCCTCCGGCGGTTCCGGGCTCTTCGGTGGCGGTCGCAAATTGAATTTCCGACTGTCGCCCCATGGTCCGGGGTCGGCCGCGGGCCCGCTGCCGCGAATGCTGCGCACGCGCCAAAAATACTCACCGAACGGCAGTGCCTTCGAAGTGAACTCGACTTCAGCCACCGATTCGTCCTGCACCACCCGCGTGAAGGCCTCGTCTTCGGCGATCTGGATCCGGTAGGTGGCGGCCTGCGGGTTGGCGGCCCAATTGAACGATGCGGTGGTCGCCCGCAGTTTGCCGCCCGGTGCCGGCAGGGTGGTCAGGGGTGGTTCGGGTCGCGCTTTGACCCGAAACGCGAACACCGCATCGTTGCCCTCCAGCCCAAGCCCATCGACTGCGCGGGCGCGCAGGAAATATTCGCCATCCGGCAGATCGGCAAACTTTATTTCCGGTGTTGTGAAAGCGGCATCGCCGATGCCCATGCGGAATTCGCGGTCGCTCGCGACTTGCGCCTGATACCTGCCGGCACCGCTCACCGGCGCGAAGCGAAAGCGTGCGACCAGGCGCTCCTGCAATGCGGCTGCGGCTTCGATCTCCGGTGCAGGAAGTAGCGCGGTCGCCGGCCGCGGTTTGCCGTTCTCGTCGGTGATCGAGCCATAGCCTGCAGCAACGACGACCGCCGTGCTACCCGGGCCGGATGGTCCGCCGGTGCCGCCAGCGGCGAATCCGACCGTGCCTTCGAGCACCTCGGTTTGCGCGCTCGCCTTGCCGGCCGCACCGCCGCGGTCGGCGGCGACCCGGAATTTCGTGCCGCGCACGCCTGCGACCGCGAGGTCGGTCTGCACTTCGAAGCGCGACGCGCCGTTGAGTTTGTTGACCAGCGCTTCGATGCGGCCGGAAACCATCCGTACCAGGGTGCGGAATATGTCGGTATTGACATAGCGGCCGACACTGCTGATGCGCGCTTCGCTGCGTGGCTGCACGGCGATCAGCGAGCCATCGGGCGCGCGCAGCGTCACGAAACCATCGGCATCGGTGCGAACCACCGCGCCGGGTGCAAGTCGGGCGCCGGC
>JANPGJ010000107.1:0-1880 GCA_031423955.1 Burkholderiales bacterium | reverse complement strand
CGGTGACGCTGTATTGCGCTATGACGACCCAATGCGCCATCACTCGCGCCGGCTTGCCGTCAGTGAAAACACATTGCAGGCGATCGCGCTGTTGGGCAGCACCGTCGGCCAGGATTGGCTGATCGCCTGGCTCAAGGACGGGGTCGCGCTCGACCTGCCGCCCGCGCGCTTGCTGCGCCCGAGCGACAGCGTGCCGGTAGGCATGGTGCCGGCCGGCCGCACCATCTGCAACTGTCTGGGCGTTGACGAACGCGCCCTGCGGCGCGCAGTGCTCACCTGCGGCGCAGACACCCCCTTGTTGCAGCACTGGCAGGGCACGCTTCAATGCGGCACCAGTTGCGGTTCCTGCCTGCCGGAGCTGAAACGCATGGCCGCGGCGCAAAAAGGAAGCGCCGCGTCGGCCAAGGAAGTGGTGTTCACATGACAGCGCGCCGAACCCGGCAACCAAATACATCCGGGAAGATCTGGCTGGTCGGCGCCGGTCCGGGCGATCCCGAGTTGCTGACCCTCAAGGCGGCGCGGGTGATCGGCATGGCTGATGTGATCCTGGTCGATGCACTGGTCAACCGCGCGGTGCTCGCCCATGCACGGCCCGATGCCCGCCTCATCGAGACCGGCAAGCGCGGCGGCTGCCGCTCCACCGCGCAGGCCTTCATCGAACGCCTGATGCTGCACGAAGCGACCGCCGGCCATTGCGTGGTGCGCCTGAAGGGCGGCGACCCGTTCCTGTTCGGCCGCGGCGGCGAAGAATGGCAGGCGGCCTGTGCCCATGGCATCGAGGTCGAAGCGATCCCCGGCATCACCAGCGCCATGGCCGCCGGCGCGGCGCTGGGTGTACCACTGACCCATCGCGACGCCTGTCATGGCGTGGCGCTTGTGACCGGGCATCGCCAGCCGGGCGCGCCACAGCCGGACTGGCAGGCGCTGGCGAAAAGCGGGCTGACCATCGCGGTTTACATGGGCATGGCGGACGCTGCCGCCATCGCAGCCAACCTGATTGCCGGCGGCATGTCGCCGGCCACACCGGCCATCGCGATCGCATCGGCCACCTTGCCGGGCCAGCGCAGCTGCCGCGCCCGACTTGATCAATTGGCCGATGCGATCACCGACGCCGGTCTTGCCAGTCCGGCGCTGATGATCATTGGCGAGGTGGCGCGCGCGGCTGAAGCGGCACTTTTAGCACATGCACAAATGTCGGTCGCCGCTTAAAGCCAACGTTGATGCTGCAAGCAGGTAGCCTTCTCCCGCATTGCCAAGAGAACGTCGAGTGGAACCAATCCTAGTTGCACCTACCGCGGAGTAGGGTCGGATTTTTCGACCGGTAGATCGCTACAAATCGCACGGAACGATTCGCCTTGTGGCACGAACTGTTGCCACTCCGCCGGGCTTAGGTTGCGGTGAACGTACCGGCACGCCAACGTTCTGAGCGCATCGGCTGATTCGATCAAATCAAGATCCCACATCTTGGCGCCCAGCGTGGACGCGCCGCACGCCACCGGTATTGCCAATGTGGCATGCTTCGTCTATTGCCCTTTTCTCTCCTTTGGGGAGTTCCAGATGAGCACGCCAGTCCACGAGTTGGAAGCTGAAGTATTGAGTCTTGCGGCGCCTGATCGCGCGAGGATATTGGAACTTTTGATCGAGAGCTTCGATCGCGAATCAAAAGTCGGTGAAGCTTGGCTGGATGAGGCGATGCGCCGGGAAGCGGATGTCGACTCCGGCAAAGTTGCAATGATTCCGGGCCGTGAAGCTGTAGCCCGCATTCGCGCACAGCTCAAGTGACCTACCTGCTTCACCCGGAAGCCGAATCCGAGTTGGCTCGCGCCGCGCTGTACTACGCCAAGGAAGCCAGCAGAAGCATCGCGCTGGCATTTCTTGGC
>JANPGJ010000106.1:0-2455 GCA_031423955.1 Burkholderiales bacterium | reverse complement strand
TGGTGGGTTGGCCGGTGACACTCTTGCACACCGAGCAATGGCAGGTGTGGTTGTCGATCGGCTCACTATCGGAATAGGTTTGGTGATGCGCGCATCCGCCTGCGTGTTTGTGTGCCATGTTGCGTCCTCCGTGAAGTTGGTTGTGGCCGACGAGACCGGGCAAGAATAGCGCAAAAGGAAATTTCAAACCATCCACAATTTGCGCGAGGTGAATCAACGATTCGGCGTATCCGGCCCGGTGTCGTAGCGGTCGAGCAGGGGAAAGGCGCTCAATGCAGAGGGCTCGAACACCGGCGCCGCGGTCGTGACATGGCGCGGCGTCAATTGCCCGAATGAAGTCACGCCAAGCAGCCCGAGGCAAATGCGTACTTCTTCTTCCAGCAACTGCAGCGTGCGCACCAGCCCGCCGACGCCGGCAGCGGCGAGCCCGAGGCAGGCGAGGCGGCCGATGCCGACCGTTTTCGCGCCCAGGGCAATCGCCTTGACCACGTCAGAACCGCGCATGAAGCCGCCATCGACCCAGACCTCGGCGCGGCCGTTGACCGCCGCCAGAACCTCCGGCAATACCGCGGCGCTGCCCAGGCCATGGTCGAGTTGCCGGCCGCCGTGGTTCGACACGTAGATCACCTGCACCCCGTGCTGCACGGCCAATTCGGCGTCTTCGGCGGTGGCAATTCCTTTCAGGATCAGCGGCAGGTCGCAGCTTTTGCGCAGGCGCTCGACGGTGCGCCACGACAAGCCGGCCTGAAATGCCACACCGGCAGTGTCGGCCGGGCGCCACGGTTTGGCAAAGCGGCCGGCGATATCGCGCTCGCGGCGGCTGTAGAAGGCGCTGTCCACGGTCAGGCAAAAGGCCTTGAAGCCGTGGTCGCGCGCGCGCCTGACCCAGTCGTCCACCCAGGCGTCGTCGCCACGTACATAGAGCTGAAACACGCGCAAGGTATCGGCCGCGGCCGCCGTCGCTTCGAGCCCGGGCTGGCATACCGAAGAGAGCATTTGCGGGATGCCGAACTCTCCCGCGCCGCGCGCGGCATCGGCAGCGCCGCCGGCAACGAAGGATTCCATGCCGCCGACCGGCGCCAGCATCACCGGCAGGCGCACCGCATGGCCCAGAAAGCTGGCGCGCGAATCGACCTGGCTGACGTCGTTGAGCACACGCGGCCGGAACGCGATGCTGTCCAAGGCCTGGCGATTGCGACGCACTGTGGTTTCGGTTTCGGTGCCGCCGACCAGGTAGGCCCAGGGACCGGGCGCCAGATTGCGGCGCGCGGCCGCGACGATTTCCTGCAGGGTGAGAAACGATTCGGGAGCGGGTGGATTCATGATGGGGTGGCGGCGCCAAAAAGCCGAGAGACTACCACCGCTGCGGCGTCATGCGCCGCCCTTGCCCGCACCGCGCATCACGCCGCGGGGTCAGCGCTTGCCTTCGATCGCGATTTCGATCAACTGTGGCTTGCCGCTGGCGAACGCTGCCGCCACCGCCGCACCGATCGCATCGGCGCTCTCGACCCGCATGCCGGCCACGCCCATGCCACGCGCCAGATCGACAAAGCCGAGTGCCGGGCGGGTCAGATCCATGTGCATGTAGGGCTTGTCGGAAGTGACATCGAAGCGCTGCCGGTAGGCATCGATGTTGTGTTTGAGCACGCGGTATTCGCGGTTGGCGAGAATCACGAACACGACGGCCAGGTTGTAGTGCGCAGCGGTCCACAGCGCCTGGATCGAATACATCGCGGAGCCGTCGCCGGAGACGCACAGCACCGGTCGATCACGGTGTGCCAGTGCCACACCGACGCCGCCGGCCAGCCCCTGGCCGATACCGCCGCCGCGGCCGCTGAAATAGTCGTCGGGGCCGCTGAAACTGAAAGTGGAAAACAGATCGAGATTGGCGGTGATGGTTTCGTCGACTACGATGACGTTCGGCGGCGTGGCGGCGTGAATTTCCGCCATCGCACGCGGCATTGAAGTCGGCACGCGGGCCCAGGCCTTTGCCACCCGCGTCTTGTGGGCCGCACTTTCCGCCTGCTTCAGGGCCTGCATGGCAGCAAGCCGTGCCTTCGCGGCCGCATTGAATTCGCCGCCGGCGCCACTCGCCACCGCGGCATCGAGCGCCGCAAGCGCAGGCCCGACAGCAGCCAGCACGCCGGCATCGAGCGCGAAGTTGTAGGCCAGCCGCGCCGGCGCCTCTTCGATCTGCAGCACCCGGGTGCCGGGTACGAATGGCGAGCCCGGCGCGTACCACACGGCCTCGAAAAACGGCCCGCCCAGCATCAGCACCAGGTCATTGCGGGCCAGTTGTCTGGCGATACCGCGGGTGTCGAACGCCAGGGTGCCGCGGGCGGCCGCGTGGCCGGTGGGAAATGAATTGCGGCCGCGCAGGCCTTCAACCCACACCGCGGCGCCGAGTCGCTCTGCCAGGCGCACCAGGATGCCGCCAGCGCTGGCGCGCGCCACA
>JANPGJ010000105.1:0-23861 GCA_031423955.1 Burkholderiales bacterium | reverse complement strand
GCGCGCGCAAAAGACCGAATTCAAATGGAAACCGATGGAGGGGCGGGCGGCGCGCCAGGGGTGGTGGGACTACCTCACCCTCGACCCGGCATCGAGGACCGCCCGTTCAGCCCGGCCCAGACCGTGACATCAAAGTGAATTCGGATTGGTGTGCTGGCTAAAGACAGGCCGTACGGAACTGTCGGGCGGGATGCCGGGCCATACTGACGTCGTTGCCGCCAGCTAACCGGCCAGGGACTGCGCAACGCTCCTTGTTGATGACGGCCGGGAATTGACGATCGAATCGGCGCAACTCCGGTCGCCGATCAAGCCGCGTGTTTGGCCGATCTGGCAAGGAAGCGGTGATGCTGGTTCATGCCAACGTTCAGGCGGCAGGCAGGCCTGCAACTGGCACCGAGAGCAGCTTCAGCACAAGGACGATAGCGACGGGCGCTTTCCTTCCCAGGCGGTAGGAGTGTCCGCACTGTGCGGCAGCTACTCATGCGAAGCCACCCGGCAGTCCGCCCCAGCCCGCCCTATGTGAACTGGCGAACAGAGTTCCGTCACCGGCTTGGCTATAAAAGCCGGTACAACTTTGCCTGCATGACTCCCAGCCATTTCCACAGGAAAGCCAGCCATGCCGCCGCCCGCCGCGAAAAAGTCAGGCCAAAAGAAGATTGCCAAGGAACTGCACGACGACCCGAAGCAGAACCGGATTCTCGCGGCGCTCCCCGCAGCCGATTACGAGCGTCTGCTGCCTGACCTTGAGTTCGTCCCCATGCCGCTGGGATGGACAATGTCCGAGTCCGGCGATCATGTGAACTTCCTGCATTTTCCGACCGCGGGTATCGTCTCGCTGATCTATGCCCTGGAGAACGGCTCGTCCAGCGAAATCGCCCTGGTCGGGAACGAAGGAATGGTCGGGATCTCCATCTTCATGGGCGGTGAAAGCATGCCCAGCAACACGGTGGTGCAAAGCGCGGGCACGGCCTACCGGCTGAGCCGGAAAATCATGAAGCGCGAGTTCGCGCGCGGCGGCCAGCTACAGCATCTGGCCCTGCTCTATACGCAGGCGCTGATTGCGCAGACTTCGCAGACTGCCGTGTGCAATCAGCACCATGCGGTGGAACAGCAACTGTGCCGCTGGCTGCTGATGAGCGCCGACCGTCTGCACCAGGACGACCTGGTCATTACCCAGGAACTGATCGCCAATCTGCTCGGCGTGCGTCGTGAAAGCATCACCCAGACCGCCGGCAAGTTGAAGAAGGACGGGCTGATTACCTATGCCCGCGGGCACATGACCATCGTGGACCGCCCAAAATTGGAAAAGCGGGTGTGTGAATGCTATTCAACGGTCAAGGCGGAGTACGACCGGCTGCTGCCGCATCCGAAGAACGCCGCCGGTACACCTTAGCGGCGGGCGCCGCTCGCGCCCAAAAGTTGCGTTGGGTAACGCATGTCGCTGGCTACCCGCGGGACTCGGGAGCTACCGGCCGATGGCGGCTTGGCGGGTGATCCTGCGTGCCATCGGCGCGCCCGGTTTCCCCTGTTTCAAATTGTCGGTTCCGACCTCTTGAAACCGATTTCGCAGGCCCCATTTCCGCGATCAAGCCGGCGGAAACTGGTCTCCGCCGGTGTCTTTCAACCTATCGGAGGACATATCATGTATGCATCGGTGTTGAATCATCCAAACAGTCTTTACGGGCAATTCGAGCGCCTGCGCCGCGAACTCGACGACGCGTTCGGCGTTTCCGGTCTGCCCAGCAGCATCCGCTCGGTCGCGTCGGGCACCCTGCCGGCGATCAACGTGGGGCGCACGCCCTCCAGCGTGGAAGTCTATGTCTTCGCCCCCGGCCTGGATGCCTCGAAGATCGACGTCAGCCTGGACCGTGGCGTGCTGCGCATTGCCGGCGAGCGCGTTTCCGGCATCCCGGCCGACGACCGCAAGGTGCACGTCTACGCACGCGAGCGCGAAGCAGGCGGCTTCACCCGCGCAGTCTCCTTGCCGGACGACGTGGACCCGGCCAGGGTGAACGCGAGCTACCGCGACGGCGTGCTGCAGATCAGCATCGCCCGCCATGAATCAGCCCAACCCAAGCGCATCGTTGTGCAGTGACGCGCGCCATAATCAAGGAGAACCCATCATGAGCGACAACAAGCAAGTGGCGAACTCCGCCGCCAGCGCCCCAGAGCAGGAACAACCGCGCGCCGTGCTGCCGGCGATCGACGTGTTCGAGGATGCGGGCGGCATCACGCTGCTGGCCGACATGCCGGGCGTGCCCAAAGAGCAACTCGACCTGAAGGTCGATGGCGACGCCCTGTTGATCGAAGGCGGCGTGCTGCCGCATACGCCGGAAGGCCTGGAGGCGATCTATGCCGAGGTGCGCGTGCCGCGTTACCGCCGCAGTTTCACGCTGAGCCGCGAACTCGACACCACCCGCATCGAGGCCAACCTGAAGGACGGTGTGCTGACCCTGCGCATTCCCAAGCAGGCGCATGCGCAGCCGCGCCGTATCGCCGTGACCGCAGGTTGACGGCGGCCGACGTGTTCGATGATGCCGACAAGGTGATCGTGCGCATCGAAGCGCCCGGTCTGCAGCGCGCGGACTTCAGCGTCGAACTGCCCAAGGCCGATCAAGTGCGGGTCCGCCGTGTCGCGGTGCAAACGGCCTGACGGCCCGGGGACCCGTCGCCGGACGCATCGCCTGGCCGGCGCCAACCCGACCATCCGGACCGCCCGGCTTTGCCCGGGCGGTCCGGAAGTCGCCACCTGAAGCCTGTGCAACCACGGCCGGCAGCCTGTCGAACCGCGGGGTCTGCCGCACACGGTATTGCAACGCGCGCTCATTGGCCGGCCGGCGGTTGAGGCGGAAACGGCCATCGAACCGGCTTGCCCGAGGGCGCCGTCAAGCATTGGCGGCGCACCGAATCATTGTGCCAACCATGCCTGAAAAATCGACCAAGGTTTCTCTCGTTCTCGGCAGCGGCGGCGCACGCGGGCTGGCACACATCGGCGTGATCCAGTGGCTGACCTGCAACGGCTACAGCATCCGGTCGATTTCGGGTGCGTCCATTGGCGCCCTGGTGGGCGGCGTCTACGCCGCCGACAAGCTCGACGTCTACACGCAGTGGGTGCGGGCGCTGGAGCGCATGCACGTGCTGCGACTGCTCGATCCGGCGATCGGCAGGCCCGGCTTGTTCAAGGGCGACCGCATCATGAGCGTGCTGCGCGAATTGATCGGCGATTGCGTCATCGAGGACCTGCCTGTGGCCTTCACGGCGGTGGCCACCGACATGAGTTCAAGGGAAGAGGTCTGGCTGACGATCTCGCAACTCTGCCTGTCGGCCTACACGCCGGACGTGACGATCGGGATTCCGCGCAACGCCTGCGGTTTTTTCGAGTTCTGGCGGGCCGAGGAAATGATCGATCTCGGGCGCGAGCGGGCGGCGCAGGCGTTTGCGCGTCTTGAGCGATAGCCGCGAGCGCCGGCCTCAGCCGCCGCGCCGGCGCTCGTGCGACAGCGGCGGGCAGTCGCGCGCCGCCCGATGCACAGCCGCATCAACCAGCGAAGTCGACCGCTGAATACGCCGCAGGGCGTCACGCGCCAGCAGGTAGGCCTGGATTTGCCGTTCGGACATGTAAGGTATTCCGGCAGACCGCCGCGGCGCATTGCGGGTGGCGCGACCGGGTCTCGAAGAGGGAGTCGGGGATTGCGGATTCATGATCAAACTCCTTTCTCTGGTTGATGAGCGGGTTGCTCGCAGGGGGCAATCAAAAGCCGTTCGTCAAAATGGGAGCGGGGTGCCTGGATTTCAAGCGTTGCCGGCTTCATGTTGGCGTCGGCCGAAGTAATTCCTGTTCGGTTTGATCTCCCTCAACGTCGGCGTTCCGCGATGCGCCAGGATGTCGGCACTGGATGCAGCGAAGGCAATCCGATGAAGCGAGAGATCAGCCTTGCCACGAGCTGGCAAGGATTCAGACGCGCAGCGTGGGCGATGGCGCTGGGCTTAGCGTGGAGCGCACCGCTGGCGGCGGCGCAGCCGGACGCCCTGCCGATGCCCGGCGACTATCGGATTGTCGATGGTCGTGTCGATGGCGGCACCTACGCCGGCTGGCGCATCTTCCATGCGACCTGCAACGCCTGCCATGGGGCGGGCGGCACCGGCACCGCGCTCGCGCCTGACCTGGTCGCGCGCATCGGCAGCATGACCCCGCGCGCCTTCGCCGCCAAGGTGCTGGCCAGCTACCGCATCGTCGCGCCAGCCGATGGACCGTCGGCGGACAACGGCGCGACAATGCCCGACACCATGCTCGAGCAGATCATGCGGCGCGAACGCGGCGCAGGCGGCCGGGTCATCATGCCCGCCTGGGAGGGCGACGCAAGGGTGGAGCCGCATGTGCTCGACCTCTACGCCTACCTTTCGGCGCGAGCGGACGGGAAAATCGGTGCCGGAGAACCAAGGCGCATGACTGGCGTCAAGCGCTGAGTCGGAAAAGTGCGGAGGTGTGGTGGAACCGTGCGGCGATTTTGCTTGCGCGGGCGCCACGCGGGGCGCTCGTTGCGGCGCCGTCAGCATCCTCGAACCCCATTCCTATCGAGCAGGAGTCAATCGTGAACGACCTTTCAAACGACCGGCCGCGCAAGCGCGAAATCAAGCGAACGCTACTACATGCCCCATCCGAAGTTGAACTACACCCGCCCTTATGTCCCGTCGACGCCCGCCCCAAGCAGGACGTCCATTCAAGGGTCGGCCGTTCCACGGCTTTCCTGGTTCTTCAAGGGCGTGGCAGCGGTCAATGTTCGACTGACGTTCAATAACCCCGCGCGTCAGGAACGTCGATCCTGATCGACCCCGATCCGCGCTGGTCGGGTTTCACCGGGTCGGGCAAAGTGTGCTGACGAACGGACTCAGCAGAACAAGCTGGGCTAAAAATGCGGCCAAGCTGTGCCGATTTCCGCGCGGGGAACGTTGAATCGACTGCGCCTTTTCGCTGTCCGAACTGATGGCCCAGCATTCACTTGCGATCAGCGTGGCTGACGCTGCGGTCAATCGATCTGCTTGCGGGCTGTCATCCTTGAGCCGCTGCCGGTTATCTGATCCACTGCACCTGTTCGATTCATCTCACCACTTGCAAGAAGGACACTCACCATGAAAGTTGAATCACTCATCACGTTCGGCGGGGACTGCGAAGAGGCGCTGGAGTTCTACAACAAGTCCGTTGGCGCCGAAGTCACTGCGTTGATGCGCTGGAAGGAAAGCCCCGATGCGGCCATGAAGCCACCCGCCGGCTACGAGGAAAAGATCATGCACGCCGACTTTCGTATTGGCGAAACGCAGCTGATGGCGGATGACGGCATGGGCGACAAGGCTGCGGAGTTCAAGGGAATGACGCTGGCCATCGAGGTGGCTGACGACGCGGAAGCCAAACGCGTGTTCACGGCACTGGCTGAAGGTGGGAAGGTCACGATGGCCTTGATGAAGTCGTTCTGGACGTCTTCTTTCGGCATGCTGACCGACAAGTTCGGCGTGCCGTGGATGGTCAACGTGACGGCGCCAAAGTCGTGAGTTCGTCATGAGCACGACCCGACTCAAATCCGCCATCGAGCTCGCCCGGCGGAACGACGTGCGTTTTCCGAACGAGAGCGCCGACTACCGGCATGCACGCGACGCGCTTCTGGCGGAGGAGATCGAACTGCGGCGCCACATCGAGCGCGTGGCCGAGCAACGACGCGCCCTGCCGGCGGGCGGCGCCGTACCCAAGGACTACGCCTTTGTCGGCGAGAACGGCCCTGTCAAGTTCTCCGGATTGTTTGGAGACAAACAGACGCTGGCGGTCTACAGCTACATGTACGGTCCCAAGCGCGCGCAGCCTTGCCCGATGTGCACGTCGCTGATGGCCGCGTGGGACGGCGAAGCGCTGGACGTCGAACAGCGCATCGCGCTGGTGATGGTGGCGCGCTCGCCCATCGAACGCCTGCTGGCGGTCAAGAAGGAGCGTGGCTGGCACCACCTCCGGCTGTACTCGGACCTTGAGGGCGAATTCACTCGCGACTACGTCAGCGCCGACGACGCAGATGTGCCTGGTTTCAACGTCTTCACCCGGCGCGACGGCAGCGTTCGCCACTTCTGGAGCGGCGAGATGGGCGGCAGTACGGCCTACCCAGGACAGGACCCGCGCGGCGCACCCGACCTGATGCCGCTGTGGACGATTCCCGACAGCACACCGGAAGGGCGTGGCGGTGACTGGTACCCGAGCTTGAGCTACGGCACACGACGAGCCCTCTGAACCCCGCCTGAATCCACCAACAATTAGGAATGCAGAGTCATGAGTACCGCAAAAGCCACTACGACCACCGAGGGGCGCGACTTGATCTTGAAGCGCATGTTCAACGCGCCGCGAGAGAAAGTCTTTGCCGCGTGGACTGATCCCGCGATTTTGAAACAGTGGTTTGCGCCACTGCCTTGGACGACAACGAAAGTCGAGCTTGACGTGCGCGTGGGTGGCGCCAGCTTGATCGTGATGCACAGTCCCGAGGGCAAGGAATTCCCCGGCCACGGCGTCTATCTGGAGGTGGCCAAGGACGAGCGGTTGGTGTTTACCGACGCATTCACCCAAGCGTGGGAATTATCCGAGAAGCCGTTCATGGTGGTCGAACTGAGCTTTGAGGCACATGCAGGGAAGACCAAGTACACCGCGCGCGTTCATCATTGGACGGTAGCTGACCGTGAAGCGCACGAGAAGATGGGATTTCACGAGGGCTGGGTCACCTGCGCCGAGCAGCTTGCGGCCCTGGTTGAGTGAAGCGCAGCAGCGATCAGCCGTCCACAGACGCGGAAGTAGAATCGAAAAGAGCTGAACATGAAGTTCATGATTCTGGTCAAGTCCAACCCCGACCTGGAGGCTCGCCTGGAGGCGATGGGCGACTCGCTGATGAAGGCTTCGATGGACGCAATGGAGGTCTTCAACGAAGAGCTCAAGAAGGCCGGCGTGTTGAAGGATTGCGACGGCCTGCGCCCGAGTCGCGAGGGAAAGCGAGTGCGCTTCGACGGGAAGGCGCGCACCGTCATGGACGGGCCGTTCGCGGGGGATCTCGTCGCCCGCTATTGGCTCTGGGCGTTGCCGTCCATCGAGGAGGCTGTCGCCTGGGTCAAGCGCTGTCCGAACCCAATGCCCGTAGCGTCGGAAATCGAGATCAGGTCGATATGAGGAACTGCCGGCAACTGCCTTCCGCGACCCTGGCCTCGTGGAATGGCATAGCACGGCGACACGGCGATGCGCGGCCGGAGCCCGATTCGCGATGCCAGACATGCCTGGACTTCGGTTCAGTTTGCTTTGGGTTGGCGGCTTCATGCCCTCTGCGGGCGACTTGGGCAATGTGGTCTGGCGCTTAATGACTGCGCCATGACGGCAGACTCCACCACCCTGGTGCGGCGCGCAACCGAACCTGATCGGCACCACCAACCACAAGACCTCTCTGACCGCATTGCGCTATTCATCACGCAATGCCTGCGCTGCGGTGTCGATCTGTTCTTCGCCAAGCGCTACGGCCACCGCGCGGTGGTGCTCGAAACGGTGGCCGCCGTGCCGGGCATGGTGGGCGCCACCATCACCCACCTGCACTGCCTGCGCCGCATGATCGACGACGACGGCTGGATCCGGACCTTGATGGACGAGGCCGAGAACGAGCGCATGCACCTGATGGCCTTCGTCGAGATCGCCCGGCCAACCGCCTTCGAGCGGATGGTGGTGCTGCTGGCGCAGGGTAGCTTTTATATCGGCTACTTTTTACTGTATCTGGCATCACGCAGGACGGCCCACCGCCTGGTCGGCTACTTCGAGGAAGAGGCGGTGCTGAGCTACACGCTCTACCTCGACGAGATCGAAAGCGGCCGCATGCAGAATCCGCCGGCACCGGCGATTGCCAAGCGCTACTGGAAGCTGGCCGATGGCGCCACGCTGGCCGATATGGTGCGGGCGGTGCGCGCCGACGAGGGCATGCACCGCGACGTCAACCACGGATTTGCCAACGCTCTCGGGCAGACATCAGGGACTTGAGCGCTCCTTCCATGGCTTGATTGGCAGCGCACGAGCGGCGCCTGCACACAAGTCGATGTCGAGGCAGTCGCCTGGCGAAAACGCCGGGGCGTGAGCCATGAAGGGCTATCCGATGCCGGCTAGTGCGCGCCTCACCAGTGGCACATGGCATGTGCCCGGGTTGTGGTTCGAAGCAACATGCTGCCGGCGCCTGGGCCGCTGCGCGGCGCATGATAGCCGGTGCAGTCGCGAACAGCGGCACCGCCATTGATCGATGATGGTCCGCTGCCGCACAGACGGACCCACCATCGTGGACGTAAGGTGATTCATCGAATTGAAGCATCCATCATCGGTTTGAAGCATGCGCCTTGTGCGTATTCGCTCGTCATCTACTGGAGCAGAGATCCATGAACCAACCCGCCACCCCGCCGGTCACAAAGTTACCGATTGACGAAGACCTGGTCGAGCAGGCCCTGCCAGGCCACGGCATTCCGTCGCAGGACCCGGATCCTGCGGCGCAGATTCCGCTGGAACCCGTGGATGCGAAGCGCGAGGCAACCTCAGTTTTGATCGGCGGCGGCGTGGTAGCCGGCATGGCCACCGGTGCCGCCATTGGCGTCGCGGTGGCCGGTCCGGTGGGGGTCCTGGTCGGGGCCACGCTAGGGGCCGCTGCTGGCGCGCTGGGCGGCGCTGCTGCCGGAGCCACGACGACCCCGGAGGATTCGAGCACTGATGACACAGCTCCGGTGCACGCCGCGCGCTAGCACACCGGCACCCTCGTGTCGTGTCTTCCGGGACGCGCAGGCCGGAGACCCGAAGCAAGGCAACGAGCCCTCAAGGAAGCGACCGGCGTCGACGCGGCAAGCGACTCAAAAATGGTAGGCAAGGCCGGCACTCGCGTAGTAGTTTGATGCCCGTTCCGAAAGCGGGCTGCCGGCGCCATCGCCGCGCAAGCGCCGCGCCTCCATGCTGCCGACCACGATCCAGTTGCGGGTCAGGTCGACCGACCAGAGCAAGCCGGCGCTGCCGAACAATAATCCGCCGCCCGGCCTGTACATTGGCAACCCGGTTGCGGCGGCTTGCTGCGCTGTGATGCCATAGAAAGAATCGGTCGACTTCGCGTTGGCCCAGGTGGCCTGCGCAAACACGCCCGCGGATACGCGTCCGCTATGGAAAACGCCTGCGCTCAGACGCAGGTCGGCCTGGGCGCCGCGCGCCGATTCGGTATGCTGTCGCAATCGCGCCAGCAGCGTGACCGGCATCGGGCCGAATGTGTGGTCCCATTCCAATTGCAGGCCCCAGGAAGCGCCGGTGGCAATGCCGGCAACATTGCGGTTCTTGAGGAAGTCGGCGTCGCCCGCCTTGCGCCCCGGTTCATAAGCGAGCTGCATGCCGGCATGCAGCCCGGTGGCAAGTTCGATCCGCAGACCGGCTTCGAGCACGCCCTGGGTCGAGCGCACGAACAAGGGCTGGCCGAGATAGCGCACCACCGGGACCAGCTCGACCTGTTGCGACGCCGAGCCATCGTAGGCCGGCCGCGAGCGCAGACCCGGTCCGAGCAGGGGATCATTTGTCAGTTCCGCGACAGCGGTCAGCGGGACGATCGCGCTGAGAGCGAATGTTGCGATCCGGGTCCCGGTGCGCAATGGGCGGGGCAAGGATTGGGCAGTGGTCATGAAAGTTCCGGCCTGGCGTCAGGCATTGGGTGTGTCGCGCGCAGCGGCGATGCGCACGGAAAATCATCTGTACCGTGCACAAAAGCGGCCAAGCGCCGGTATGGGTGGTTGAGGTTTGTATCGCGGTTTTATCCCCCAATCGGGCATCTGCATCTGTGTGTTGCCGTACATAAGGCGCCGTCAGCCTTGTTCAATACGCCGCCGATCGCGTTTTCCGGCAGCGGCACGGCGAGCGCCAGGGCATCTACCCGAGGAAGATCGCGAGCTCCGTGCCAAGGCCGGCGGCCCACAACGCGAATCCAAACAAATGCGCGATGCCCTTCACCAGGTAGTCGTCCAGTGTGCTGGCGATGAACGACGAGCCAGTGAAAAATGCCCCGGCGATGAGTGGGAATACCGAGGCCGTCAGGGCGGCGAACAGCGCCGCCGGGCGGGTTGCCGTCCCGGCAACATGCCAAGCCATGCAAATTCCCGGCAGCAGGGCGGACATGGCCGCCAGCAGCCAGGACACATGGGCGAGCGTCATGCTGGTCCGTGAACGCGGTGGGGCCGTTGATGGGTGATTGGAACTCGGGGGTTGGAGGCGCATTGGCTACCTGGTAAGGCGAATCAGTGCGCCATGAAGGCCGCCGCGGCGATCGCCGCGGACGGACTTGAACATCAGTGCAGGCGCGAATTGATTCGTTTGGTTGCCGCAAATGGTCGCGGGGTTGCCGACGCATCGGGGTTGCGGACGGGATCCGCGAACAAGTTGCATGGGTTGCCCCACGGGAGGGTGAGCAGGGTGTCGGCGGGGTTGCCGCGGGTGCCATGCTCGGCGAAACCGACTTGCACGCGCCCGTTTTCATCTTCAGTGAACCAGGCCTGCGATTGGTCGCTGTTGATATGGCGTCGAATCTCCGCAAATGCAAGCACCGCGGCGTCGGCCACCGTGCCGTCGTCATTCAGATACGACGCCGAGGTCGGCTTGAGCATGGCCAGCGGTGTGAGCGCCACCCGCGTCCCGGCATTGGTCATCATCGCGATGACCACCACCGGCTCGCCGGTTTCCACCAGGCTGGAGCTGACCAGGGCAAGGGCGTTTTCGGCGGAGACGCGCCGAATCGCTTCCAGGGTATCGATTGTCGAGCTGGAAAACATGAGGGCCTCCGAGAAATTGAATGTCCCTCAACTTATGCGCATCCGCAGCGAGCCCATCGCTGGAGCAGGGCGGCTTAAGCCCCGGGTCCTCCCTGAATGGCCACGCGCGTGATTCACATCTACTGGGACATTGCGCGTTGCCTGCCCGGTTTGCTGCCGTCAGGCCAGCCACGTGCCGATGTCGGCCGCTTCAGAACGCCTCGCATTGGTCACGTACGGGAGTCACATGAAGACCCTGTTCCTGCTGCTTCTGTCACTGGCGTCCACGGTCGCGGCGAATGACGTCACGCCGGCGTTCAAACAGGCGTGCGAAAAACTGCCGGCGTCATCCCTGACTGTTTCGGTGGCCGCGGTCGAGCCGGTGGTCGACCGGAAGCTTTCCGTGCACGAGTTGCGAATGCTGGTGTCGGCCAGGCCCGGCGCGGTGGTCCTGAGCGCCACCGAGCTCAAGGGTGGCGTCGATATCGAAATCACGCGTCGGTCGATGTCAGATCCCACCACCGGCCTGCACTGCGCGCGCGTCACCGCGGTCATCAAGCTTGGTGATGCGCCCCAGGAAGTTCATATCGCGAAGGAAATCCCGGAGGATACCTGCCTGTATCGCCTGGTTCTGCGGCACGAACTGCGAAAGGTGCGCGACAACGTGATACGGTTTCAGGAGGTCGCCGACGAGTTGACCGCTTCGGCAGGGCCGGAAGTCGGCCCGAGAATCTGGTACGGCACCTTGGACGGCATCAGCATCGCCGTGCGCAACGAACTGTTGACGGATTGGCTTGCGCGGGCGCAGGCGTTGCTGCGGCCAGCCAGCGTTGCGGACGCGATGCGCGACGTCGGCTGGGCGGACGCCGGTTCGTTTGCCTGCGCAGCCGCGTCGCCTGCCCTGACGGCGTCCATGCGGCCACCCGCAGTCCGTTCGACAGTCAGGGCGAAACCAGGGGCGTGACCACCGGCCGGCCCGGCACAGGCCCATGAAAAAGGGCAGTCCCTGGTGTCAAGGACTGCCCTGAATTTCAACAGAAACGAATCTGTTGTCCTCTGAGAAAGCGGGCTGCCGCGAGGCAGCCGAACGTCAGGCTTTTTTCGCCGGCGCTTTCTTAGCGGCTGGCTTTTTTGCAGCAGGTTTTTTGGCGGCCGGCTTTTTAGCGGCTGGCTTCTTTGCGGCCGGTTTCTTGGCGGCAACTTTCTTCACTGCCGGTTTTTTGGCAGCAGGTTTCTTCGCAGCGGTCTTGGTAGCCATTCGTACTCCTTGGGTTAATGTGCACATGCACGAGCGGAGTATAGAAGCGGTGCAAAATCTTGCGCAAGTTTGTGGGTGATTTTGGTCTGCGCGCTGTTGTTTATATGCACGCTTTGCGCGCGAGCTTTTATCGAAGCTGTCGAGGCGATGCGCGAGATGTGCCGGATCGCGCCGCCGGACTCCGCTGATTCGCACAGGGTCGGCCGGATCGAACGCGGAGGGCCTTCGCGCACCGGCAGAAAAATTCAAAGATGGTGACGGTGAGTCGGGTAGCATCCGGTTTCCCGCTCCCACGACAAGGATTTCGCAAATGCACACCGCGATCGTCATCAGGGCAGTGCGACGTCAAGCCGGAGCGGGCCTGCGTTCACGTCGTACTACGCTGTGCTGCGGTGTGGATCCCGGCGCCGAGGGGGTGGTGCTGGTGGCGCTGGTCGCGTTGGGCGCGCTGATACTCGGCTGGTTGACGTTCCGCTTGCTCACGCCATTGCCGATTCTCGGCGAGCGCCTTTGGGGGCGCATCCAGCGATCGCGCCAGCCGGCGCGACCGGCAAATGGCACGGGGTCCCGCGACGCAGCGTCGGAGAGCGGCAGCCCGGCAGCGGATTCGACAGGGCCCCAGCCGAATCCGGAGAGCGCGCTCGCGGCCGTCGGCGCGAGCGATGCACCGGGTGCGGTCGCGAAATGAACCGCGCGCACCAATACGCTGATCAAGATGGTCGCCGTGGTGGTGGTGCTGACGGTACTCGGGATCGTGTTCTTCCCAAGTTATTGCGACTACACGCCGCGCGCCAAGGTGTCGGAGCTGATTCTCGGCGGCAGTTCCTACCGCACCGCAATCGCCGAGAAATTCCAGTCGGAGCTTGACCCGGCGAATGCCGGCGCCGGCCTCACCTTCAACCCGGTCGGCCGGATATCCGGCGGCGCCGTCTCGCGCGATGGCACCATCGTCATTCACGGCAGCACCGCAGCCACATCGCTCGGTTTCGCCGCCACTGTGACCATCACGCCTGCCTACAACACCGCCACCGGCACCGTCACCTGGAATTGCAAGGGGAAGCCAGCCGAACACATGCCGGCAACTTGCAGGTGATCAACGTGTTGGCCGGACCGCACCCTGATGGCCCGACCGGCACCACCATAGAGACATGTCGGGTGTTTCATGCCGAACCCGCGGTGTTGGCGCCGATGGAATATTGACCACCTGCACCGGTTGAATCCTGATCGGAGACCGGGCGCCACGGTTGCGCCGCCAAGCGGGTTAAACGGCCTGGTCAATCTGTCGCCGGAATTTCTCCGGGTTGCGGGTTAATTTTCAGCCGGCATCAACACATTGGAGCCAATCCATTTCATCCTGCCGGCCGAAGCTGAAGCGAACGGCGGTCGCCAACCAACCGGGCGCGCCATCCCGACCTGACTCAAGCCGGCGCGCCGGCACGCAATCCGGCGCGGTTCACGCCTGGACGAAGGTGGTCACCTTCCTCCTGGACCGTTCGCGGAGCGAGCATTCCCGCAATTTGTCGGACAGGGGCTCCAGGTCCGGGATGCCAAGGATCATCACCGTCGGGAAGCTTGTATCCGACGAGCGCAAGTGAAGGATGCATTGACCGACAAGCCGCATTCCAAGCGGTTTGTGCAGATCGAAATGATCGATGCGAAACAGTTCAACATTTTCTTTCATTTTTGAAAGAATCCCGTGCTCGATTCGAACCCGTTGCGTCGTAATCTCGTAGGTTGTGGAAATGCTTTTGAACCAGTAAAAGAGGTAGGCGATGCCAAGCGTGACGACAACAGCGATCCATTGCCAGAAGCTGTAAATGACCGCTGGATGACCGGTAAATAGCGCCTTCTCGGCTTCAACTTCTTTGGCGGCCGCGTATGTGCCAAGATCGGTATTGCAGAAGCGGCATTTGATTGCGACCGCCTTTATGGTTTCCCCGCAGACCGGGCATGCTTTCGTTTCGTCAGTCATCTGGACGGCCTCATTGGTTGGTCCTGGAAAACGGCAATTCGCAAACGTTTCTTCGTAGCCGCCGAGTCACTTGCTCGTCCGCGCTTTCCACCGGTCCCTGGCGGAACCGGTCTTGCATCCTGCCACAGTCAAGCCCGCCTGGCGCGAGTTCCATCTGTCGTGCACAAATGCCGGCCTGCAGTTCCGGCATGCCGTTCCTCGCTGCCGGGCCCGCCATCCCGACCCGTGGACCTCTTCATGCCGACTCGTCGGTTGTCCCGCAGCGGATCGGAAAAAGAAAAAGGCCTTCCAAAGAAGGCCTTTCAATTCAACAGATTGATTGGGCTCGTCGACCTGGGCTCGAACCAGGGACCTCCGTGCCAACAACCCGACTGCCGGGCGGGCGTGATGCGCGAATGGCAGTCAATAGCGCCGGCGTCGGGTCAATTGCCCTGGTCAATTTTCGACTGGAGTTGCTGCGGATTGCTGGTCAGTTGTCAGCCGGCATCAACATCCGAATTTTTCCTGGGTTCCCAGTACGATTGAACTTCGTTCTCCCATGCCTGATCGGCCATGTTGGGCCAGTGGTCCTTGTTGAAACCGGGCGCTTGCTTGAGACGATCCTTCTCCACGTTCAGCGTGAAGCGCTTGTTCCCGGTATCCAGTGTGAGTGCGGTCCACGGTACGGCGAACAGTTTCTCGCCCATGCCCATGAAACCGCCGAACGCCAGCACCGCGTAGCCAACCTTGCCACTGCGCATGTCAAGCATGATCTCCTTGATGTCGCCCAGGCTCTCGCCCTTGGGGTCGCACACGTCGTTACCAATCAGGGTATCCGCGCCCATCACGTCGGGGCCGGGGCCGTGATGCGCATCCGGTCCAGGTGCTTTCTGTCCGAGATTCTTGTAAATGCCATAGCTGTCGCGTTCTTCGTAGTTCATGTCGTGCTCCTGTTGCAATCGGTTCAGCCGGATTTCTTGATGTCGCTCTTGATGTCGCCATAGGCAGCCTGCACCTTGCCGACTGCATTTTCTGTCTTGCCCTTTTGCTCCAGCTTGGCGTTGCCGACCAGCTTGCCGGCGACTTCCTTGACCTTGCCCTCGGTCTGCTTGACACGTCCTTTGACTTGATCCTTGTTCATGGCCTGCTCCTTTAAATGTGCTTGCGTGATCTGCCTGAGCGCCCACCGGTTGCGGGCGTCCCACAGGCAGAGTAGGCGTGCGTGCGGTGTGGGTCTGTATGTTCGCGCACAGATTGCCGTGCCGGGGTCGCGCGCATAATGCCCGGGTGACCAGCGAACAAGGCCCGACCTTCCAGCCCCTGACCGGCATCTTCGAGCCGTCGGCGATACAACAATTGCCGGACGGGCGATTTCTTGTGGCGGAGGACGAGAAGAGCCACCCGTTGAGTCTGGTCACCATCGGCGCGGATGGCGGCACCGAAAGCACCGCACTCACCGCCGGACTGTTTCAGATGTTCAGCGGCTTCTGGAATCTCGACGATCTCGAAGGACTGGCTCTCGACCGGGCAGGCTTTGTCTACGGCATCACATCGCATTCGCGCGATGACGATGGGGACGAGAAAAAGTCCCGTGAGAAGCTGGTCCGGTTCCGGGTCGATGGCGAGCGGGTGGTCGATCCCAAGGTTGTCGGCGGATTGAAGCGGGCCCTTACCATGCAACATGCCGTGCTGGCAGTCGCAGCGCGGGTGGAGGACGTCAAGGCCGACGGCGGCCTCAACATCGAAGCCCTGGAAATCAGCCCCGACCAGAAGCGACTGTTGATCGGTTTCCGCAGCCCGTTGCGCGACGGTCGGGCGCTCATCGCCAGCATCGAAAACCCCTCTGCAATCTTCGAATCGGATGAAGCCCCGCGCATCGCGCCGGTGCTTGATGAACTGGACCTTGACGGCCACGGCATCCGTGGTTTGTCATACGTTCCCGCCCTGGGGGCATATCTGGTGATCGGTGGCCCGACTTCCCGCGAACCTGCCGACTTCAACCTCTGGCGCTGGAGCGGCGAGCCAGGGTCGGCGGCGATCCGCGTGAGGGTGCCGGGCTTGCACAGCCTTGCGAAGGCCGAAGGGGTGAGCCCGGCCGTCATCGGCGGGATGGAGCGAATCGTCATCGTCAGCGACGACGGGAACCGGGAGGCCGGCCGCTGTGCCAGCTATCTCCTGCTTGACCCGGGCCAACTGCAGATCGAAGCCTGATCGATACAGTCGCGGCGCGTACTCGCTTCGAGTACCGCATTGCGGACGATCGAATTGCAAACTTCGTGATCGGCGCGACGGGTTGGCGTCACGAAAGCTCGGCCCCCGAAACGCGGGTCCCGGATGCCACCGTTGCGCCGGCAAGCGGGTCAAACGCCCGGGTCAATTTTCAACCGGAATCAATGCGGATAGCCGGTCGATTGTCAGCCGGTATCAACCGACTTGGATCACCAGGCTCCTGTTACTGCCGATGCACCGCGCGTCCTGGTTCAGGCCAGGAGACCGCGTACCGCCATGTGCGGTAGCTCGATCGATTTTGCATGGTGTATCGCCATGAGATACAATAACGCATGATCAAGAGCTTTGCCCACAAGGGCCTTGAAAAGTTCTTCCTGACCGGGAGCAAGGCGGGTATCCAGCCATCGCATGCCGACAAACTGGCGCGTCAACTCGCGATTCTGAACGTCGCCAAGGCGCCCGAAGAAATGGACAAGCCCGGCTGGAAACTGCACCAGTTGATCGGGCGCGATGCCGGACGCTGGTCCGTTTGGGTCAACGGCAATTGGCGCCTGACCTTCAGGTTTGTCGGCGAGGATGCCGAAGTTGTGGACTACCAGGATTACCACTGAGGAATCGACCATGAAGATGTTCAATCCGCCCCATCCCGGCCTGATCATCCGTGAAGACGTGCTGCCGGATCTCGGCCTTTCGGTGACCGAGGCGGCGACCCAGCTCGGGGTTTCCCGTGTGGCGCTGTCGCGGGCGATCAACGGCCGCGTCGCGATCAGCGCGGAGATGGCGATCCGGCTCGCGCAGTGGCTGGGCGGCAGTGCGGAGACGTGGCTGCGCGCGCAGGCCCAGTACGACCTCTGGCATGCCGAGCGCGAGAAGAAGATCAAGGTCAAGCCGGCGCAGCGCGTTGCCGTCGTGGCGTGACCGGGTCGCAACGTGACTGGCTGCAAGAGCGGGTCGCCTTCACCCGCCTGTCCGGCCCCTTTCCTGAAGGATGCACTTGCAGGGGCAGCCATGGATGGTGGGAGTCTCGTCGCACGCATCGGCGATCGAGATGCGTTGCCGGTGCGCGCGATTCCGTTGGTGACTGGACGGATATCGCAGTTCGCATCGCCTGACGCCTGATGTTCGGTGCCTCTGGCGGACTGCCCGACTAAAAAAACCACGCCCGGGAACGTGGCCGGCCGACCCTAGCCTTTGGGCATGTCTTCCCATTTCGGGCAAGTCATGGCTTCGGGCGGGGCGCTGTACTTGGCTGCGTTGGACTTGTCGATCACCACGGGCGGGAATACCACCTCCTTCGGGACCGGCAGCTTGCGCAGGTTTCGCACTGCGATCATGGTGCTCAGGCAACCCTGCATGAAACCGCCGTAGTCCGCGGTGGCCAGCATCTTGCCGGCGACCACCGCATCCACGCCTTCCTTGGTGCCGTTGATGCCGACCACCAGCGCCTTGCGCTTGGCGCCTTCGAGCGCTTCGATGGCGCCGGAGGCCATGGCGTCATTGGCGGCGAAAACGCCGTCGATCTGCGGATTCGACTGCATCAGGTTTTCCATCACCTGCAGTGCCTGCAGCCGTTGGTAGTTGCCGGGCTGGCTTGCCACCACCTTGATGTTCGGATTTTGCTTGACGGCATCGTTGAATCCGCGCAGCCGGTCGGTATTGGTCAACGTTCCCTTGACGCCTTCCAGTGCCACCACATTGCCCTTGCCACCCAGGGCCTTAAACAGGATGCGCGAAGACTCCAGGGCCAGCGCGTAGTCGCTGGCCCCGACGAAGGCGACGAACTCCCCGGATTCGGAACGATCGGTGGCATTGACGACCGGGATCTTGGCGGCGTTCATTTTCTGGATGCCCGGCACCATGGCCTTGTAGTCGACCGGGATGTAGATGATGGCGTTGGGTTTCTTGACAATGACATCCTCGATCTGGCTCATCTGCTCGGGGATGCTGTCGGGCTTGGTGGGCACATAGTGGATCCACTTGGCATTCATCTGTTTGGCCGCCGACTCGGCGCCCAGGCGGAAAGCCTGGAAGAACGGGTTGGTCTGATTCTTGGTGAACACGGCCAGTACTTCCCCGCCGGATGTTTGCGCGCCTGCGGTCGAAGCAAGACCCGCTGCCAACACGGCCACGGCTACCAGTAGAGCTTTCATTTCCTGTCTCCTTTGTTTGAAAGATTGTCAAGATACACTGCTGTGATCACGATCAGACCGGTCACCAGCGGTTGCCAATTGGCATTGATGGACAACAGGTTCATGCCGTTGAGAATCAGGGTCAGGATCAAGGCCCCGATCAATGTTCCGGTAATCGTTCCGATGCCGCCGAACAGCGAGGTGCCGCCGATCAGCACCGCCGCGATCGCCGGCAGCGTCATCGCTTCGCCGATGTCGCCCTCCGCCGAATTCAGGCGCGCCAGAAAGATCAGGCTGGCGAGGCCCGCCATCGAGCCGCTCATTGCATAGGCCAGCACCAGGCGGCGGTTCACGGGTATGCCTGACAGGCGCGCAGCCTCGCGATTGGCGCCTACGGCATGGATCTCCTGGCCCCAGCGGGTTCTTTGCAGGAACACCGTGCCCAGCAAGAGAAAGCCCAGCATCAGGAACACGGGAATCGGGACTCCCCAGGCGTAGCCGCTGCCGATCGCACGAAAATCGGCCGGGAATCCATGAATGGTCTGCCCCCCCATGTACCAGTAGGTGGCACCGTGCAGGATCCAGAGCATGCCGTAGGTGGCGATGAACGGCGGGATGCGCAGCAACGCGATCAATCCGCCGTTGGCCAGCCCGATCAACAGGCCGGATCCCAGGCCGGCCGCGAACGCCAGGGCGATCGAGCCGGTGGACTTGATGACCGTCGCGGCCAGGCAGGCGGAGAGGCCGATGTTCGCGCCCACCGACAAGTCCAGGCCCGCTGTCAGGATCACGATCGTCAACCCGGAAGCGAGCAGGAACAAGAGGGCGGTCTGGCGCAGCACGTTGAGCACGTTGTTGGTCGTCAGAAAGGCTTGCGTAGTCATCGACAGGGCGATGATGATGATCGCCAGCGCGATCAGGCGCAAGAGCGTCACGCGAACCGAAGCCGGCAGGGCGGCCCAGCCGGCATCCGACCGCGTCCTGGGTGCCGGGGCGGGGTGATCAGCCATGCTTCTGCTCCCGCAGGCCATCCACCATCAGGGCCAGGATCACCAGCAGTCCGATCGCGGCCACCTGCACCGCCGAGGTCACGCCCATCAGGTTCAGGCCATTGCGCAGTACACCCACCGCAAGCACGCCGATCACCGAGCCCCACAGCCAGCCCTTGCCCTTTTCGAACGATGTGCCGCCCAGCGCGACCGCGGCGATGGCATCGAATTCCATCCCCAGGGCCGCCGTCGGATGCCCGGAACTGATCCTGGCGGTCAGCAAAACGGCTGCGATCGCGCACATCACACCGGCCAGGATATAGACCGAGACCAGCACCCGATCGGCGCGGATGCCGGCCACCGTCAAGGCCTCGCGGTTGCCCCCAAGCGCGATTACATGACTGCCCCAGGGTGTACGGTAGAGCAGCACGTGAAACACGCCGCAGGCAACGATGGCGATCCAGAAGGGGATCGACATGCCCATCCATTCCCCCGAGTAGTAGAGCAGGACCTGCGGCGGGATCCCGACCACGCTTTGTCCGTCGGTCACCAGGAGTGCCGCGCCCTGCGCTATTCCCAGGGTGCCCAGGGTGGCCACAAACGGCGGGATGCGCAGCCTGCAGATGATCAGCCCGTTCATCCATCCGAATAGCGCGCACATCAGCAGCACCGCCAGGAATGCCGGCCACAGCATCCCGGTCTTCACCGCAATCGTGGCCAGCACCACGTTGGCAAGCGTGAGCAGGGCCCCCATCGACAGGTCGATGCCCTCGGTCAGGATGATCAGCGTCATCGGCAGGGCCAAGAGGAGCAGGATGGTGGACTGCTTGACGATGTTGCTCAGGTTGGCCGCCGAGGTGAAGTTGTCGTTGGCGAAGGAAAAACCCACGAACAGCACCAGCAACACCAGCGCGGCGCCCACCGAATTGCCGTTCCGCAACCTGCGCATGAAGAGGGCGGAAGAGTCAGGCATGCGCATCATGAACCCCCAGTGCCAGCACAGCCTCTTCGTTGATGCCCTCGCGCTTGAGTTCGCCGGCGATCATGCCATCGCGCATGACATAGGCGCGGTCGCATACTTTGACGATCTCGGACAGTTCCGAGGAGATCATCAGGACGGCGGCGCCCTGCTTGACAAGGCCGTCGATCAGCGAAAAGATTTCCGCTTTCGCGCCCACATCGATGCCCCGGGTGGGCTCGTCGAAAATGAACAGCCGCGACTGCGCGGAGAGCCATTTGCTGATCACGATCTTCTGCTGGTTGCCGCCCGAGAGGTACTGCACCAGCTGGTGCGCACCGGGCGTGGCCACGCGCAACCGCATGATCAAGGCGTTCGACTGCGCCACGCTTCTCGCGGGCGTGAACCAGCCCGACGGGAACAGCTTCGCCAAACTGGCCATCGTGATGTTGTGCGCGCAACTCAGGATCAGCGCCAGGCCCTGTGATTTTCGGTTCTCGGGGATCAGGGCCGCGCCGAGCGCGATCGCGCGCAAGGGTCCGCCGTCCTGCGGCTGGCCGTAAATCCTGATGCTGCCGCTTGTGACCGGGTCGGCGCCGAAAATCGCCCGCGCCACTTCGGTGCGGCCGGAGCCCACCAGGCCGGCCAGCCCGACGATTTCGCCTGCGCGGACCTCCAGGCTGACGCCCTTGACGCCGGAAGGCGTATGCAGGTTCTCGACCGCGAGGGCGACTTGCGCGGCTTGCGGCTGAAACGTGCGCGCGTAAGCCAGGTCGACGCGCTTGCCCACCATCAGGCTCACCAGTTCGTCCTGGGTGGTTTCAGATGGCCAGCGCGACGCAACCTTCTTGCCGTCGCGCAGCACGGTGATCCGGTCGCCGATGGCGAATACCTCGGCCATCCGGTGGCTGATGTACACCATGGCCACGCCGCGTGCCTTGAGCTTGGCGATCATCTCGAAGAGCTTGGCCGTTTCCTTGTCCGACAACGAGGCGGTAGGCTCGTCGAGCACCAGGATCCGGGCGTCCTGCGACAAGGCCTTGGCGATTTCCACCATTTGCTGCTGCGCCACGCCCAGGCCCGCCAGCTCTGCATCCGGGTCGATCGCCACGTCCAGTTCGTCAAGGATGCGCTGCGCCTGGGCGCGCATGCGCGCGCGGTCCACCAGGCCGGTCCAGCGGCTTTTGAACTCCCGGCCGAGAAAGATGTTCTGGGCCACGCTCAGATGCGGCACCAGGGTGAACTCCTGGAAAATCACCGCGATGCCATACGCCTTGGCGTCGGCAGGCTCGGCGATCCGGACCGATTTTCCCTCATGAAAGAATTCGCCGGCATCGGCCTTGTAGGCGCCGCACAGGATTTTCATCAACGTCGATTTGCCGGCACCGTTTTCGCCGAGCAGGATGTGCACCTCGCCGCCATGGAGCGAGAACGACACATCGTCGAGCGCCTGCACACCGACGAAGCTCTTGCTGATGCCGCGCAGTTCCAGAACCGGGGCGGCTTCAGGCACCTGCGACCTCCCTGCGGAAAATCTTTCCCGGGTTCATGATGTTGTCGGGATCGATGGCGGCCTTGATGCAGCGCATCACGTCGACTGCCCGGCCCAGTTCCTGTTCGAGAAAATCCATTTTCCCGGTGCCGATACCGTGTTCGCCGGTGCACGTACCTTGCAGGCGCAAGGCCCGTTTGACCATGGTGTCGTGCAGGTGCCGGGCCCGCGTGATTTCGTCGGCGTCGTCGGGGTCGACCAGGATCAGCAGGTGGAAGTTGCCGTCCCCCACATGCCCCACGATCGGCACGATCAGGCGGCTCGACTCGATGTCTCTTTGCGTCTCGATCAGGCACTCGGCCAGCGCCGAAATCGGCACGCACACATCGGTGATCATCGCCCTCGCGCCCGGCCGCAAGCCCAGGCCGGCATAAAGCGTGTTGTCCCTGGCGCTCCACAGGCGCGAACGGTCCTCCGGCTGGGTCGCCCACTGGAAACGTTCGCCGCCATGGCCGAGGGCAATCTCCTGTGCGCGTCGCGCCTGTTCCTCAACGCCCTGCGTGGTGCCATGGAACTCCAGGAAGAGCGTGGGCGCCTCGGCATGGCTCATCTTCGCGTGCTGGTTGACGCCGCGGATCATGACGGCGTCCAGAAACTCGATGCGCGCCACCGACAGCCCCATCTGCATGATTTCGATCACGCAACGCACCGCGTCGGACAAGGAAGGAAAGGGGCAGGTCGCCGCAGACACGGCTTCGGGCAGGGGATAAATGCGCAGGGTGACCTCGGTGATGAGCCCCAGCGTGCCCTCGGCGCCTACCATCAGCTTGGTCAGGTCGTAGCCGGCGGACGACTTGCGCGCGCGGCGGCTGGTGCGGATCAACTCGCCGTTGGGCATGACAGCTTCGAGGCCGATGACATTTTCGCGCATGGTGCCGTAGCGGACCGCCATGGTGCCGGAGGCGCGCGTCGAGGTCATGCCGCCGATCGAGGCGTCCGCGCCGGGGTCGATCGGGAAAAATAGTCCGGCGTCCCGGAGGTGGGCATTCAGGGCCTTGCGCGTGATGCCGGGCTCAACCCGGCAGTCGAGGTCGTCCGCATTGACCTCGATGACCCGGTTCATGTGCGTCATGTCCACACACACGCCGCCGTGCGGCGCGCTGGCGTTGCCCTCAAGCGAAGTGCCCGCGCCGAACGGAATCATCGGCACCTTGAAGCGGGCGCACAGCCGCACCAGCTGCTGCGCCTCGCCTGCCGACTCGGGAAACACCACCAGATCGGGGGGGAGCGCGGCATGGTAGGCCTCGCTCAAGCCATGGGCCTGCCTGATCGCTTGCGCGTCGGTCGCGCGATCGCCGAACAGGGCCCTGATCTGCTGCAGGAAGGATTCATCCAATGACATCGGTGCCGTGCTCAAGTAAGGGAAACGCCAATCAGGAACCCGCGCGCCATGTCGTCAGGTGATGACGTTCAAAACAAGGGGGAGAGCTGCTTGCCCGGTGCGGGGGCAAGCCAGTGCGAACGCCTGGAAACGACCAGCGGGTTGGTGGCTGCCGAGAAGGCGTTCCAGCGCGCATGGCCTTCCAACTGATCTCGCCAACGTCCGGCCTGGTCTTGACTGCCATGCCAGCGCAAGACCGTGACCTCGTGCAATCGCCCGACCAGGGTGTAGAACACCCCGATCAAACGCTGAGTGGCAAGAGGGGCGGCGCGCAGCCCCTCCGCCTGCCATGCCTGCCAGTAAGCTTGGAGGCTGCCGGGGCGCAGTTGAATGACTTCCATTTCAACGCATACCGCGCCGGCTTCGGCGCCGGTGTCCAGGGGCGCATCGCCGGGCAACCAGTCCGATGTCGCGCTCCAGATCGGGTTGAGATCACCGATCGGGGCATGCAGCAGGAACTTGCTTTCCTGCATCGACATGATTGCCCGCACCTTTTTGAAGTAGGGAGTCAGGGCTTCAACGTGGTAGAGGCCGTGCAGGCGCTGATGCCAATCGTCGAAACTGTCGAAACGCCACCAATGAACGATGACGTCATGATCGTC